>NZ_JBVVNO010000047.1:0-1469 GCF_056850255.1 Methylomonas sp. Uni0011 | reverse complement strand
CATATATGGACTCCTCCCCAATTGCAAGCCAAGTGTTATCAAAATTGATGTTTCCAACAGAGATCAAGATTGCAGCCATATATTCGGTCTCTTGATGAAGGTACTTGATAGGCCTTCGGACCCTGATGAATCTATCCGCGCGCTTTTTCCACTATCATCCTAACGGTTTCTTAAGAACCTATGCGCGGAACGGGATTTAAAAGCACCGGTCTGACCTGTTGAATGTCATCACTTTTGAGTTACTTGCCTCCGCAATCTGTTGAACTCTGTTTGTCTTGCCCTACACCGGATTGAGGGTTATCCACCCTTTGCCCGACGCCGGAGCTCTTCCCTCGCGTGGAGGCGTTGGGCAAAGGGTGGATAACCCGGCATCGAACGGTGGTTATGCCCCCGCTCGGTATGCTTTGCCCTGCGTCGCCATCGCCCAGAGTATCCGGGCATTCTTGTTGGCCAGCGCCACGGCGGCTTTGTTGAAGCCTCGTCGTTCGATCAGACCTTGCAGCCAGCGACTCAGCGGATCGGTCTTGCCGCTGCACACTTTTAGCACTGATCGCGCACCGTGGATCAACAAGGTGCGCAAGTAGCGGTTGCCGCGTTTGCTAATCCCCAGTAATACCTGTTTGTCGCCACTACTGTGTTGTCTGGGCACCACGCCCAGACTGGCGGCGTAATCACGTGCTCGGGTATAGCCCTTGCCGTCGCCAATGTCCGAAGCCAGGATGGTGGCGGTGATCGGCCCAACACCCGGCACGTCCCGAAATCGTTTACTCAGCGCATTTTGCTCGCATAAGCGGCTGATACGTTGCTCGTGGGCCTTAATGTCAGCGTCGATGGCTACCAGACGCTGATACTGTTCGGCAAACAATTCGCGGCCCGTGGACGTCAGTGCATTGTCGGTGTCTTCCAGAATCAGCGGTAAGGCTTTGCGCACGCTGTTAAGGCCTGTTGCCAGCACGATGCCGCGCTCGGCCAGAAAACCGCGCATCTGGTTGGCCAGCGCCGTGCGCTCGGCTACCCGTTCTTGGCGCAAGCGGTGAAGCATCTGCATATCTTGTTGAGCATCGTCTTTCACCGCTACCTTACGTTTGTTGGGCCGGGTGACCGCCGTGAAAATGGCTTCGGCATCGTTAAAGTCGTTCTTGTTGCCGACTACAAAAGCCTTCACAAACTTGGCATTCAGCAGCACGACTTCATGACCGAGTTTGGTCAGCTCCCGCGCCCAGTAGTGAGCGCCGCCACAAGCTTCCAGGCCAATCAGACTAACCGGCAAGTTGGCGAAATAGCTCAGCATCTCTGCCCGTCTCAGTTTCTTTTTCACCGGCCTGTCGTTCGCCGCCTGGCTGTACAGATGAAAAATGCTTTTTGCCGTATCCAGACCCACCACGTTACTATTCATTTCGGACTCCTCGTCGCTCCGTTTAAATTCTCTGGCGCAGTATGACACCGCGTGGGGTGGGGAGGAGTCCATG
>NZ_JBVVNO010000046.1:0-1545 GCF_056850255.1 Methylomonas sp. Uni0011 | reverse complement strand
AGATTTAAAATTACAGGTTCGCTATCCCAAGCGATTTAAAGCCACGACCGACAGTCATCATAACGAGGCCATTTCGCCCAACCGGCTGGATCGGCAATTCCAAGTGGCTAAGCCCAATCAAGTATGGTGTAATGGTCAACAAAAACCGGACACCTGCTTAGGCAGCGTTTTTCGAAAAGTCCCGCTCGAATTCGATCGGGGATTGATAGCCCAATGTTGAGTGCGATCGACGACCGTTGTAAAAAGCCAAATAGTCGATCACGCTCAGTTTCGCCGCTTCCTGGGTTTTGAATTTTTCGTAGTTTAGCTGTTCATGTTTCAAGCTACGGAAAAAGCGTTCTGTCGGCGAATTATCCCAGCAATTGCCTTTTCGGCTCATGCTCTGTTCCATCTTCATCACTGCTAAATGCTGGCGATATTCCCGACTGGCATACTGGCTGCCACGATCCGAATGATGCAGCAGACCCGGCGGCGGTTTGCGGCGCCAGAAGGCCATTTGTAATGCGTTGACACAGAGCGAGGTCCGCACTTGTGCCCTGTGGGTATATGGTCATCAATGGCCCATCCCACCACTTGGCGGGAGAACAGATCGATCACCACCGCGACATACATCCAGCCCTGCAACGTCCATACATAGGTAATATCTGTGGTCCACACTTGATTTGGCTGAGCGACCTTGAATTGGCGATCCAGTCGATTGGGGGATATGGCCTCGCTGTGGTTGCTGTCCGTGGTGACTTTAAAGCGTTTGGGATAACGCACCGTCAATTTTAAATCGCGCATGATCCGCCGCGTTTTGAAGCGGCCGACGGCGAAACCTTGTTTCTGCAATCGATCCGCTAAACGACGCGAACCAAAACTCTGCTTGTTGTCGATAAAAAGCTGCCGCACTTTTTCGGCAAGTTTCTGGTCTTGTCGCTGGTTGTCGTTATCTTGCGGAGCCTTGAGCCATGCATAATAGGCACTGGTACTCACCTGCATGACTCGACAGAGCACGGTCACTGGATACGTCTTCTGTTGCGCCTGAATAAATTCGTATTTTATTCGGCTTCTTTCGCAAAGAAGACGGCGGCCTTTTTTAATATCTCGCGCTCCATCCGCAGTTGTTCGTTTTCCTGGCGCAATCGGATCAATTCGTCATGATCCCCCAGATTCAGGCAAGATTTTTTTAGCGTAGATTCGTTGGCCGAAGGCTTGCGTTCCGCTCGTACCCAGCGTCCCAGGGCGCTTTGCGATATACCCAAATGATCGGCCGCTTGCTGCTGGCTGTAGCCTTTTTCAAGAACCAGTCTGGCGGCATCTTGTTTGAATTCCAGGCTATATTTTGGCCGATTATGTTTTTTTTCGTTACTCATGATCACCTCTACTAACAGTATAAATTCTGCCTTTAGAAGTGTCCGGGGTTATTAGACCATTTCATGGACGACCGATATTACCTACGTATGGACCCTGCAAGGTTGGCTTTATGTCGCGGTAGTGATCGATCTGTTTTCCCGCCAAGTCGTGGGCTGGGCGATTGACGATCACATGCGCACCTCGCTCTGC
>NZ_JBVVNO010000045.1:0-1586 GCF_056850255.1 Methylomonas sp. Uni0011 | reverse complement strand
AAAAATTCACCAGTAACATAAAGAAAATATTGCGCCCATATATCCGGCCTGTAATTGAGGATTAAACGACCTCGGGCCCTGATGGACTTCGCGCATTCCGACCTCATCAGGTCTTCGGCTTCTAAAGAGCCCTAGACCCCGTCAGGTTCTATGGAATGCAGGTGTTACCTTTTATGCCATCACTTGAACTTTATCTCCGCAATTCGTTGAAACGGTTGCCTATTTTGCCTGCTTTACATAGTCGTTACTGATAACTTGCTGTTCTTGCCGGTTTCGAATGGATCAAGGAGGAACGCAGGCGCTCGCGCCGAGTAGTCCTTGATCCACTCGAAACCGGCTCTACCCTTGGTGCAGGGTGCGAAGCCTTTCGTACCCTGCCTCCCGGCGAGGGCGGGGTAAGCCGCACGGCGCGGGGCGGCGCCCCGCTTGAGTGCTTCAAATAAATTCATAGCTTGTTCCCTCATGCGGCTGCCCGGTAGCCTTCTTTGTTGGTCAACAATGCCCAAGCAATTCGCGCATTCTTGTTGGCGACTGCCACGTTCGAAATGTTCTCGCCGCGTCGCTGCTTGATACTACCGATCCAACGGTTGCGCGTATCCTGATGCCGGTGTGCTATTCGCGAGACCGAACGTCCGCCGTGAATCAGCAACGTACGTAGATAGCTGTCGCCGCGCTTACTAATGCCTAACAGGGTCGATTTGCCGCCGGTGGAATATTGCTTCGGCACTAGGCCTAACCAGGCCGCTAACTCGCGCCCGCTTTTGAATACCTTGATGTCGCCAATGGCGGCAATCAACGCCGTTGCCGTTAACACGCCTATACCCGGAATGCTCAATAACCGCTGACAATCTTCGTTTTGTGTACAGATCGCAGCCAGTTTGCGTTCAATCGAAGCGATTTTTTCATCCAAATGGATTAGCTCTTGGTATAGCTCGTTGAGCAACTCCCGAAACAGCGGCGTTAACGTCTGATCGGCATCTTCGAGAATCACGGGTATCGCTTTTCTAACCTGGCCAATTCCTTTGGCTATCACCAAACCATACTCCAGCAACAGGCCCCGAATCTGATTGGCTTGCGCGGTTCGTCTGCCGACCAATTGGCTGCGAACCCGATGGAGGCTTTGGATATCTTGTTGTTCGATCTGTTTGACCGGCACGAAGCGCATGTTCGGTCTTTGCACGGCCTCGCAGATGGCTTCCGCATCGACCGCGTCGTTTTTGTTCGATTTCACATACGGTTTGACGAACTGAGGTGCCATCATGCGCACCTGATGACCGTATTGGGTGAATACTCTTACCCAATGATGCGCACCACCGCAGGCTTCGAGCCCGATTAGACAAGGCTCCAAGTTAGCAACAAAAGCGGTCAGTTGCGCGCGATTGAGCTTCTTGCTGATGACCTTCCGGCCGGCTTCATCTACACCGTATACATGGAAGCTTTGCTTGGCCAAGTCGATGCCTAATACCTTGATCTCTTTATTTTTTGTTTCTTTCATGATCTGCGCTAATTCAACTGTCATTTTAAAATGACTATCTTGGCCCACTTGAGCCGGTTGGTGAAGTGGGGCGGACCATTCCATTAGGTCT
>NZ_JBVVNO010000044.1:0-1631 GCF_056850255.1 Methylomonas sp. Uni0011 | reverse complement strand
GGTTGTTTTTGATGGTGTTGAAGTCGCCGTTGTAGTGGTCGCTGATTTTGGCCGGGATGGCGCCTTTGGAGATGTTGTCGACGTAGTCGGCAGCAACGTTGAGCGGGCCGATCACGGCGTCCAGGGTATCGTTGACGCCCTGAACTAATTTTTTGAAATCACCTTGGTGTTTGCTGGCGTCGGCGCGGGTCGACAGTTTGCCTTCCACCGCCGCTTGCGCCAGCAGGTTGGCGTCGGCAACAACGGCTTTCAAATTACCGCGTACCAACTCGACCGTCTCGTTGATAAAGGCCTTTTTACCCGGTAATTTTTCCATCGGGGCGTCAAAATTACCTTCACCAAACTCTTTGAATACGCCAACGGCCATCTTTTTAACGGCGATATGCGCATTGACCATATCATTAACGCCTTTCGCCACGGTTTTAAAACTGCCATGGAATTTAGAAGTATTCACGACAACATCGATATCGCCTTTTTCGTGTTCGGCGGCCATGTGCTCCATTTCATCCAGCAAGGCTTTAATGTTGTCGCTCAGGCTTTTCATGTTGGCCATGACGCTGGTTTGATCGCCGGCTTTCAAGCTAATCATGGTACTCAAGTCGCCTTGCGAGATCTTGTAAGCCAGATCCGCCACGAAATCAGGTTCGCCGCCCAATTGCCTCATCAGACTGCGCGCGATGAATAGTCCGAGCAAGCCCATCACCGCAATAGCCAATACCGCAATGATTGTAGAAACCAGAACAGCAGATGATTTGATCGAGATAGCCTCGTCCGACGAATTTTTTCCTAAGCGCTGGTTATATTCGCTATGGCTTTTGAATGCGCTCAGCATTGTGTCGACTATCGCTTGGTTCGCCATCATTAAATCGCGAGCTTCGCCGTTTTTATTCTGTCTAGACAAGTCGCGCACTTTGGTGCTCAGTTTGTCGTACTCCGCCAGCCGGGCTCTATCTTCCTGAAGCAAACGCTTGTCTTCGTCATCCGCCAGCATTGGCTCGTAATCTTTCAGCAACTTATCGATATTTCGGCGTCTGGTTTCGATTTCTCGTTCGACGCTCTGCATCGCCGAATCGTCGGTCTCTGTCAGATGCTGCCAAACGTGGGCGCGAACACCGGATATTTCGCCGACGATATCGTTCAGCAGCAATACGCTAGGCAAGGTGTTGACGGTATTGAAATTAGTCGCGGTATAAACTCTGTCGATCTGGACATAATTAAAGCCCGCCAACCCGGCCAGACCCAATACGGCCGAACCGATTAATATCAACAAACGCTGTGTGACTGTCATGATGAATCCTCGTTAAAAAACAATAATCTTTGATTCCATCCGCGTTCCTGAAACGGCGCAGCATTCCCGCCGCGGCCCAAACAACGTTCCTTGCGCCAGCCACTACAAAGCTTTTATTTCTGTTTTGGTTTGGCGTTTGTCGCAGTTATTCTTTCGCTTGCCTCCTAGAAACGTTCGAACTGGCTGAGGTCGAATTCGGCTTCGCCTTCGTCGTGAGACGCAGGACTCGAGACCGGCTTGACCTTTGCCACCCGCCGCGAGGCTTTCGCGCTGCTGCGCGACCCGCTGCTGTTGCCGTGGCCGATTTTGAAGAAGGCCATCAGCGTTTGCAGTTGTTCCGACT
>NZ_JBVVNO010000043.1:0-1750 GCF_056850255.1 Methylomonas sp. Uni0011 | reverse complement strand
GATAGGGGTCGGAAAGGGCCTAAGCCCTTCCCGCCCTCCGAACCGTGCGGGCGGTTCTCCCGCACACGGCTCTCCAGTCGGTAGTTTCCTCATCGGGAGTGTCTCTCGGCTTGCCAGGCGGGATGTAGTGCGAACAACCCGGCAGCCGCAAAATACGCATTCGGCCAGCGTCGATGGTCATTCAGGCATCGGCCAATGCCCGGTCGCTTGTCTTGCTTTCGCAGCAGCGATCGAAGCCGCCGTCGAATGAAGCCGTCCAGGTAGCGAAAAATTCCGCCATGAGCATGTTTGAAGTACCCATACCAGCCGCGCAGCATCGGGTTTAGATCGCCCACGATCCTATCCAGGCTGTCACCCCGTGTGCGCTTGGTCTTCTCTCGAATACGGTCTTTGAACCGGTTCAGGCTTTTCTTACGTACCCTACGCTGGCCCGCTTCAAAGCGATAGCCCAGAAACTCGAAGCCTTCGCCCGCTTGACGACAGTCGCCCAGATGGGTCTTATCGGGGTGCAGCGTCAGCCCATTGGCTTCAACCCATTCCCGAATGACCTCGAGTGCCGCTTCGGCTTCGGCTCGGCTGGCGCATAGCACGACAAAGTCGTCGGCGTAACGCACCATCCGATAACCTCGCGCCATCAGCCTTTCGTCCAGCGGATGCAGGTATAGGTTCGCCAGTAACGGACTGATGACCGCCCCTTGTGGACTGCCACTCGTCGGCGTCCAACGTTCCAACCCTTTCAGGATGTCCTGCTTGAGCCAACCTTCAATCAGTGCCAATAGACGACCATCGCTGATTCGCGCTTCGACCCGTTCCAGAAGTTGAGCATGCGGGATACTGTCGAAGTAGCCTTTCAGGTCGGCGTCCACCACGTAGGTGTAACCAGCCTTAAGCCCGCCATCGACATCACGCAGGGCATCCTTGCAGCCTCGCTCGGGCCGAAATCCGTAACTGCTGTTCAGAAACGTCACGTCGAAGATCGGTTCGATCACCATCTTGACTGCCGCCTGTACGATGCGATCTTTGACGGTCGGTATTCCCAGCAGTCGACGTTGACCGTCACCTTTGGGGATTTCCACCCGTTTAACCGCCATCGGTCGGTATTTCCCTTCCCGCAGACTTTGGCTCAGTTCGGCCAAGTAGCGCTCGGCTTGGGCTTCGAATTGCTCTACACTTTGTCTGTCCACCCCCGCCGCGCCTCGGTTGGCTTTAACTTTCGTCCAAGCCAACGCTAGCGTACCCGGCGCGTAAACCTTGTCCATCAAGCTGTACCATTTGCGTCCTTCGACACCGTTTACCAGTGCCAACACCATGCGTTCCGTCCAGATTGCGGCTTCCACGCCGGGTATTACCGCCGTTTCTGTACCTTGTTTAGTCTGTTTCGACACTGTCGGTGCTGTCATTTGCCTCACTCTCGATTTCTCGCATCCACCTTCCTGCCCTGCCTTCCCTCGACTGCGCTTTGCTAACCCAGCCTCTCGCGGCTTTCCCCGCTTCGGTACTATGCGGGCTCTGACTCCTGCCCGGTTTCGCTTCACCGAACAGGCCTCCTCGCTTATCTCGCACACACGTCCCAACGTTCCACCTCCAACCACAGGTACGGCCCGAACATCGTTTCTTTCGCCAAACCAACGTGTTCGATGCGTTTCAGGCTTCGCCATCTCCTAGCAGGCTCGCCGCCGTGTCCCGCCGAATCGAGTTCGTCTCCTGCGGACCGCCAGTTCGCCTCCGATTGCTCTCCACCCCGTTTCGC
>NZ_JBVVNO010000042.1:0-2014 GCF_056850255.1 Methylomonas sp. Uni0011 | reverse complement strand
GCTTCGACGTTAGCGACGACATTGTCCACGGTGAAGCCGAACTCTTTGAAGAGCTGGCCGGCCGGGGCCGATTCGCCGAAACGGTCCATGCCCACCACGCGGCCTTGGCTGCCGGCATATTTCCACCAGCTGTCGGTCACGCCCGCTTCGACCACGACGCGTTTGGTCACGCTCGCTGGCAATACGCTGTCTTTGTAGGCCTGGTCCTGAGCTTCGAACACGTTGGTCGACGGCATGGACACCACGCGGATGTTTTTGCCTTTCGCGGCCAAGGCGTCGGCAGCTTTGACGGCCAGTTCGACTTCGGAACCGGTGGCGATGATGATCGCATCCGGGGTGCCGTTGCTGTCTTTCAGGATGTAACCGCCTTTGGCAATCGCGTCGATCTGGGCTTGGCTACGGGTCATGTGTGGCAGGTTTTGCCGTGAGAAGATCAGGGTGCTCGGGCCGTCTTGGCGTTCGATCGCCGCTTTCCAGCAAATCGCCGATTCGACCGCGTCGCACGGACGCCAGACGTGCATGTTCGGAATCATGCGCAAGGTGGCGGTTTGTTCGATCGGTTGGTGGGTCGGACCGTCTTCGCCCAGGCCGATGGAGTCGTGGGTGTAGACGAAGATGGTTGGCGCTTTCATCAGGGCGGCCATGCGCAGGGCGTTACGGGCGTATTCGCTGAACATCAGGAAGGTGGCGCCGTAGGCTTTGAAGCCGCCGTGCAGGGTGATGCCGTTCATGATGGCGCTCATGCCGAATTCGCGCACGCCGTAGTAGGCGTAGTTGCCGTCGTGACCAGGGGCGTTGATGTCTTTGCAGCCTTTCCACAGGGTCAGGTTGGAGCCGGCCAGGTCGGCGGAGCCGCCCAGCAGTTCCGGCAGCAACGGGCCGAAGCCGTTCAGGGTGTTTTGCGAGGCTTTGCGGCTGGCGATGGTTTCGGCTTTGGCGTTGACCTCGGCGATGAAGGCGTTGGCTTTTTCGCTCCAGTCGGTTGGTAATTTACCGGCCATGCGGCGTTCGAATTCGGCAGCCAGTTCCGGGTGCGCGGCTTGGTAGGCGGCGAATTTGGCGTTCCAGGCGCTTTCCAAACGGTCGCCTTTGGCTTTGGCGTCCCATCCGGCGTAGATGTCGGCCGGAATTTCGAACGGGGCGTGCGGCCAGCCCAGTTGTTCGCGGGTCGCAGCCACTTCGGCTTCACCCAGCGCAGCACCATGGCATTCTTCTTTGCCTTGTTTGTTCGGCGAGCCGAAGCCGATGATGGTTTGGCAGCAGATGATGGACGGTTTGTCGCTGACTTTTTTGGCTTCTTCGATGGCTTTTTTCACCGCTTCCGGGTCGTGGCCGTCGACTTTGGGGATGACGTGCCAGCCGTAGGCTTCGAAGCGGGCCGGGGTGTTGTCCAGGAACCAGCCGGTGACGTCGCCGTGACCGCGGACTTCACCGTCGATGGAGATGTTGTTGTCGTCGTAGATGGCGATCAGTTTGCCCAGTTTCATGGAGCCGGCCAGCGAGCAGGCTTCGTGGGAGATGCCTTCCATCAGGCAGCCGTCACCCAGGAATACGTAGGTGTGGTGGTCGACGATGTCATGACCGGGGCGGTTGAATTGGCCGGCCAGGGCGCGTTCGGCGATGGCGAAACCGACGGCATTGGTGATGCCTTGGCCCAGCGGACCGGTGGTGGTTTCGACGCCGTCGGTGTAGCCGTATTCAGGGTGGCCCGGGGTTTTGGAATGCAGTTGACGGAACTGTTTCAGCTCGTCGATCGGCAGGTTGTAGCCCGACAGGTGCAACAACGAGTAAATCAGCATGGAGCCGTGACCGTTGGACAGCACGAAGCGGTCGCGGTTGGCCCATTTCGGGTTATTGGGGTTGTGGTTCAGAAAATCGTTCCACAGTACTTCGGCGATATCGGCCATCCCCATCGGGGCTCCAGGGTGTCCTGAATTGGCTTTTTGTACCGCGTCCATGCTAAGTGCGCGGATGGCGTTCGCTAAGTCTCGACGCGAAGGCATGTTGGTCTCCT
>NZ_JBVVNO010000041.1:0-2142 GCF_056850255.1 Methylomonas sp. Uni0011 | reverse complement strand
GCACTTCGACCGCTTCGTTCAGCGGCAGGATCACGCCGTCCAGGGTTTCGTTGACGCCTTGGACGATTTTGCGGAAGTCGCCTTGGTGTTTGCTGGCGTCGGCCCGGGTCGACAGTTTGCCTTCCACTGCCGCTTGCGCCAGCAGGTTGGCG
This sequence comes from Methylomonas sp. Uni0011, assembly GCF_056850255.1. NCBI lineage: Bacteria > Pseudomonadati > Pseudomonadota > Gammaproteobacteria > Methylococcales > Methylococcaceae > Methylomonas > Methylomonas sp. Uni0011. Next base: position 1,990 of record NZ_JBVVNO010000041.1, on the reverse strand, counting down.
TCCGCCACCAGGGCGTTCACCGCATCAATACAGGTGTTGAGGTTGTTTTTGATGACGTTGAAGTCGCCGTTGTAGCTGTCCGTGATTTTGGCCGGGATGGCGCCGCGCGAGATTTTGTCGACGTAGTCCGCCGCCACGTTGAGCGGGCCGATCACGGCATCCAGGGTGTTGTTTACGCCTTGGACGATTTTGCGGTAGTCGCCTTGGTATTGGCTGGCGTCGGCACGGGTGGCCAGGCGGCCTTCGATCGCGGCTTTTTCCAGGGCGGCGGCTTCCGCCACCATGTTGCTGATGGCGTCGATGCAGTTGTTCAGGTTGTTTTTGATGGTGTTGAAGTCGCCGTTGTAGTGGTCGCTGATTTTGGCCGGGATGGCGCCTTTGGCGATGTTGTCGACGTAGTCGGCAGCAACGTTGAGCGGGCCGATCACGGCGTCCAGGGTGTGGTTGACGCCTTCCACCACTTTGCGGAAGTCGCCTTGGTGTTTGCTGGCGTCGGCTCGGGTCGACAGTTTGCCTTCCACTGCCGCTTGCGCCAGCAGGTTGGCGTCCGCCACCAGGGCGTTCACCGCATCAATACAGGTGTTGAGGTTGTTTTTGATGACGTTGAAGTCGCCGTTGTAGCTGTCCGTGATTTTGGCCGGGATGGCGCCGCGCGAGATTTTGTCGACGTAGTCCGCCGCCACGTTGAGCGGGCCGATCACGGCATCCAGGGTGTTGTTTACGCCTTGGACGATTTTGCGGTAGTCGCCTTGGTATTGGCTGGCGTCGGCGCGGGTGGCCAGGCGGCCTTCGATCGCGGCTTTTTCCAGGGCGGCGGCTTCCGCCACCATGTTGCTGATGGCGTCGATGCAGTTGTTCAGGTTGTTTTTGATGGTGTTGAAGTCGCCGTTGTAGTGGTCGCTGATTTTGGCCGGGATGGCACCGCGCGAGATGTTGTCGACATAGTCGGCCGCGACGTTGAGCGGGCCGATCACCGCATCCAGAGTATTGTTGACGCCTTGCACGACTTTTTGGAAATCGCCCTGATGCTTGCTGGCATCGGCGCGGGTCGACAGCTTGCCTTCCACCGCCGCCTGCGCCAGCAGGTTGGCGTCGGCCACCAACGCGTTGACGGCATCGATACAGGTGTTGAGGTTGTTCTTGATGACGTTGAAGTCGCCGTTGTAGTTATCGGTAATCTTGGCCGGGATGGCACCGCGGGAGATCTTGTCGACATAGTCGGCCGCCACGTTCAACGGCCCGATCACCGCATCCAGGGTATTGTTGACGCCTTGGACGATTTTCCGGTAATCGCCTTGGTATTGGCTGGCATCGGCGCGGGTGGCCAGACGGCCCTCGATCGCCGCCTTTTCCAGCGCCGCCGCTTCCGCCACCATGTTACTGATCGCGTCGATACAGTTGTTCAGGTTATTTTTGATGGTATTGAAATCGCCGTTATAACTGTCGGTGATTTTGGCCGGGATGGCGCCGCGCGAGATGTTGTCGACATAGTCGGCCGCGACGTTGAGCGGGCCGATCACCGCATCCAGAGTATTGTTGACGCCTTGCACGACTTTTTGGAAATCGCCCTGATGCTTGCTGGCATCGGCGCGGGTCGACAGCTTGCCTTCCACCGCCGCCTGCGCCAGCAGGTTGGCGTCGGCCACCAACGCGTTGACGGCATCGATACAGGTGTTGAGGTTGTTCTTGATGACGTTGAAGTCGCCGTTGTAGTTATCGGTAATCTTGGCCGGGATGGCACCGCGGGATATCTTGTCGACATAGTCGGCCGCCACGTTCAACGGCCCGATCACCGCATCCAGGGTATTGTTGACGCCCTGGACGATTTTGCGGTAGTCGCCTTGGTATTGGCTGGCGTCGGCGCGGGTGGCCAGGCGGCCTTCGATCGCGGCTTTTTCCAGGGCGGCGGCTTCCGCCACCATGTTGCTGATGGCGTCGATGCAGTTGTTCAGGTTGTTTTTGATGGTGTTGAAGTCGCCGTTGTAGTGGT
>NZ_JBVVNO010000040.1:0-2403 GCF_056850255.1 Methylomonas sp. Uni0011 | reverse complement strand
TGCTTTTTGCCGTATCCAGACCCACCACGTTACTATTCATTTCGGACTCCTCGTCGCTCCGTTTAAATTCTCTGGCGCAGTATGACACCGCGTGGGGTGGGGAGGAGTCCATGTCATCATCCTACGGCCCTAGGACGGTGCTTGTCGTAAGCGAGAATGTGATCGTCAACATAGAAACGTATTTCAAGTAATATATCAACACCACCCTAAACCGTGATTTTCGTCAGTCAATTTTTTTACCTATATGTCTATACAAGCCGTTAAATCCGTTGTTAAGCAATTCCTTTCCTCTGAAACGCCAGAGGTTCTGGCGATTAAAGGACAATGGGGGACGGGCAAAACATATCTGTGGCGCCAACTAATTAAGGAAAATGCAAAAAATATACGCCTTAAGAATTATTGCTATGTCTCGCTTTTTGGAATTACATCTATAAGTGAGCTGCGTACTGCGGTTTTTACTAAAATAAGGCCGATTGAGTTGATTGAAAAAGAGTTTGATTTTGAGGCATTCAATAAAGATTATCTAAAGTATTCTGGTCTTGGGGTTAGAATGCTTTTTGGAAGAATACAAAAACTAAGAGAGGCCCCTATTTTTAAAAATTTTTCTATAAGCATTGAATCCGTCGCGTCTTATTTTATAAGCGATACGATAGTTTGTTTTGATGACTTCGAGAGGTTAATCGAAATTAAGTCAGATCATATTCTCGGTTTTATTTCTGAATTAAAAGAGGAAAAGCGGTGTAAAATTGTCATTATATTTAATGAAGATCATATTGATGACAAGGCAACTTATAATAAATACCGAGAGAAGGTTATAGATAAAGAAATTTTATTTTCACCAACGAATGAAGAGTCCTTCGATCTGGGCATTTCTGCGAATAATCCTAATCGTACTCAAATAAAAAATTATACTTCGATTCTGGGGATTACAAATATCCGTATCTTGCGAAAGATCGATATGCTAAGCGAGCTGCTAAATGAGCCCTCATCACGATTTCGCCCGGAATTGCGTGAACAGCTAATTAAATCTCTTGTATTAGTGGCTTGGTGCTATTATGAATCGATCGAGATTAGTCCTGACTTGGATAGTCTATTTAATTGGAATGCTCTTGTTAGTGCCATGAAAAAGCGTAACGGAGAAAAGGATGATAGCGATTATTTTAAATGGGAAAAAATTCTTGACGAGTATGGGTACTACCATGCGAGCAACTTTGATAAAGTTATTAGCAAGGTTTTAAAGAATGGACACTTGGAAGAAACAGGCCTTACTGAGCTATTGAAAAAGGAAAACGATTTGGTAATCCATAGCGACTTGCAAAAAAACTTTTATTCAGCATGGGGTTTGTTTGCCAAATCATTTACAAGAACTCAACAAGATGTTGTGATGGCGATTTGCAACGCCGCCAAGCTATTTATTGGAGGTATATCTCCAGGCGATTTAAATCAAACTATAATATTGCTTCGCGAGCTTGGTGAAAATGAATGCGCAGATGATCTATTAGAATATTTTATTTCTCACAGAGAGATAGATCCTGGACTTTTTAACATTGAAAATCTTGAATCCTTTGTTCCAAAAATTGATCCATTATTGCGCAGTAGATTTAATGAAAAATTCCGTGAAAAGAATAATCCTATTTCATTTAAAGAGGCAGTATTGAATCTGGCTAATGGTAATAGATGGTATCGAAATGAACTAGAGATATTGAAAAATGCCTCTGAAGATGACTTCTATCGGCTTTTTAAAGAGTGTCAAGGCGAATCGCTAAATAGTATTATTAAATACTGTATTAGATTTAATGATTCTGATGAAAAAGGGAGTCAGGTTTCAATTTTGGCTAGTAATGCGTTGAAGAAGATAGCCGGAGAGAGTTTGATTAATAAACTTAGAGTTAAACAATTCGGCGTTGATCTTGATTAGGGAACCTCTGATTAATTCAGCACGTAGGATGCGGTGAACAACGTGAACCGCATCGATCGCGTCAATCTCTCGCCGCTATCTTCGATAAGTCGATTTCATGCCCCCAATTCTCGGCATACAAACCTAATTTCACATAACGATGAAAGCTGGAATAAGGCCAATCTTTGACTACCTGAACCCATCCATGTTTGACTGGGTTCCAATGAATATAATCGATATGCTGCCGGTAGTCGGTTTCATCGCGAATCAGATGCTCCCAGAATCGTCTCTGCCACACACCCCGTTCGCCTCGTTTTTCTCGACTTTTCGATATTCTCTCGCCTTTGGCGACTCGCCGGGAAAAATTGGCTTTGATTAACAGGCTGGTGAAAAACTCCCAAAGCCAAGCAATCCGAGACCGATAACGGCTGGTAGCGGTTAAAATAGGCTACCTAAATTTGGAGATGCCCCAATGCGCGGACACGATGCCATCCAACACAGCTGGT
>NZ_JBVVNO010000004.1:0-303460 GCF_056850255.1 Methylomonas sp. Uni0011 | reverse complement strand
CTTTAGAAGCCGAAGACCTGATGAGGTCGGAATGCGCGAAGTCCATCAGGGCCCGAGGTCGTTTAATCCTCAATTACAGGCCGGATATATGGGCGCAATATTTTCTTTATGTTACTGGTGAATTTTTTCTTGCAATACGGGGCGGACCATATATGACACCTTTTCGTCGGGATCACTTCATAAAGCCCCCGGCTTTGCCGGAGAGGTATTTATTACCGACAGTCGCCTCCAAATCCTTATGAATTGAAAGTGTAGCTTTCGTATTTGGCTTCATAAATGGAATATTTTTTTATTTGGAACAATTGCTAGTACTACTAACGCTTTCAGTGGTTTCGTAGGTATAGGGCGTACCCCAATAGCAGTCCGATTTATCGATGTGCTGGTCTACGGAGTTTTGCAGCATTATAAGGTTATCTCTGATATAAGCTTCATATTGTCGACCGGCCGAAGCGGTGAAGCTCAGCCAGCATACACGGTCTTGCGCCGTCACTCGATATGGTGTCGTGCTAGTATTCGTTTGTTCACAGACAGTCTTTTTCTTTTTATCTACCTCTTTCTCTGTACAGGAGCAGTAACCATATGAATAGCTGGTGTTGCCGTTTTGTTCTTTATGAAGAATAGCGGACTGCGTGGTTTTTAGACTCTGCTCTCCAGGTAATACCTTAATAGTTGTAAAGCGATCCAAGAATGCAGTTGTTGGATTCCACCACGAATTATCCCTACTAATATTTTCAACAGAAATATTCGGGCCCCATGAGGTAGCAAACCAATCTTCGGAAAACCAAGTCAACATATTCAACGGAAATATCCAAAACAATGGCACTCGAGAGATAGCAGGTGCTTTAAGTGCGATAGTAGCCACTTGATTATCGGTTAACTCCAGGCCGCGATAACCTTTGATGGTGCAAGCGGGTAGAAACACTATGCATGGCAAAATCAAATGCCTACGATTTATTCGAGACATGGTCACAATCTTGAATTGAATTTTTTAAGTCCGGAATCATTTCTGGCAATTTAATTAAGCCGCCTCGCTGACTGTGCCCTGTTTAGCCCAACTTTAGTTTAACAGCCAATGCATTCGCCTTTACATGCACGCCCTATATCTTCAATGCAGTATTGTTTGTCTGCATATTCGCAATACAAGTTGTAGATAAAGCCGTTCTCACAATTGCAGCAACCCTTGCCCAATGGATCACTGAGCCGGTAGACAAAGCCGTCCTGAATACCAAGTTGTACGTCGAGCTGAAACAACGATGGCAATGCAACTGGTTTTTGAGGATTAATTTTTTCTTGTTTGCAAGCCAATCGCCAGGCATCTTTTATTCCAATATTCGCATGATTGGTCGCGATCATGATTTTGGCAGGCGTGTGGTGCAAAAAACGGCCGAATGCATTTCGGCAAAATTGCCAGTAAGAGCGAGTGAGCAAGGTAAACTCGCACCAAGCATCATCAGCAATCAGAGAAGGTATTGCTACAATTTTGCGTCCGGTTTTATGATAGATTGCGAAATAGTTTTGTAATCCTTGTAAAACCTGACTTATCTGGTTATAAGTAAGGTCTGGATATTTTTTACTTAGCCGACTCTTAATATTCGGATTAAAGTCGTAATTTTTGATGTATTCCAATTGTCTTGCTTTTTTTAGACTGATTTTAATGATAATAGCAACAGTCAAACCGAGTAACGTCCAAAACAGTAATCTGCTGTCAATTTGATAACCCCAAAAATTCACCATTCTTCCTCCATTGTTACGCTTCAAATACATTAATCATCCACTATCAAGGTGTTTGGATTGATCACTAATGAATCACGTCGGGTTAACAGGTTGGTGAAAAACTCTTTTTTGGCTTTGAATGAATCTATATTTAGTGATCATGAAGCCACTTTCCTACTAAATGTTGGTTCGATTGAGCAAAATTAGCGTCTCAAATATGGTTTTTCACCAACCTGTTAATCATTGAACAAAATCCGGTATATGTCTGCGGCAGGTGCCGAATGGCAGGTGAGCGGTGTCGAAATACCGGTTTTTTCCTGGTTAAAGCGTATCGATTGCTAAGCGGGTATCAGTTAATCCTGCAACTGTTGGTATTGGCACGGAGTCGCTAGGTGATGGAGTAGAACAGAAGCAGAACAGGGTCAGGTTTAGAGCATCCTGATGGCCGTAAGGCGGATTCGGAGCGGTAGCAACAATCCGCCAAAACTTTAAAACCACCCGCGTTTTGCTATCGCGAAAACGCCCTACAGTCCGGGTTAGCGTTTCCGCGACAGTAATAGCAGCCAAACCAAAAACGGAGCCGAGTACACCGCAAAAGATGCTAACAGGCCCGGTATACCGTGTGGAGCCACTACCGTTTCGGTCAAAAACAGGGTGTCGCCGAAAATCGCTGCAACCGGTAGGTAGTAAAACGACAGCATCACTAGAACGACAAAACCGAATGGTAGCGGCGCGCCGAAAATCAGCAGCATTTCCAATAGGTTCGGCAGTACCGTTGCTAGCAGAAAAAGCCGCCATAAAATGCGGTATCGGTTCGGCTGGGGCGTATTCATCTTCAGCGCGATTTGGCAGGTTTGAATGGATAAGGGAGCCGCTAAAAATTGCACTGCGATAAGTTCGGTGCGGACGGAAGCTCTCTATCAATCAAGGCATTACCCGCTAACGCTTTGCCTGGCTCAGTACAAGCCGAGAATTTATAAAGGCTTCCGTGCGTCATGCGCGGCCGAGCCTACGCCGATGGAAACGCCTGGCTCAGCAGCGTGCTTTCCGTTGTGATGTCCAGTTCGCCGGTTTTCGGCAGGCCGGCTTTTTCTTGATATGCGCTGATTGCCGAGCGGGTGCGTTTGCCGGTGACGCCGTCGATTGTGCCGGGGTCGAAGCCGAGATACAGCAGTGCTGCTTGCGCCGTGCGCAATCCCAAATCCGGCAGCATCACCTTGTATTGGGCGTGGGCTGCGGCCAGCCGGGTGTCGTACCGGTTTTTTTCGAAGCTCGGACCGTTGTAGCCGCGGGCAAACGCATCCCATTTGCCCTTTTGCATCGCACCGGCCAAGCCATTGGCTTTGATGAAATTGGCCATCGCCAGCAACTGGGCGTTCTCGTCTGCAACCAATGCGGCCACCATGGCGTCCACGGTGGTAAACCCTGCGTCTGCAAAGTTAAAACCCATCACCTGGCCAATGCCCCAGGAGGCGCTTTTCAGCGCTGCCGCCTGGTCCAGGCCGAGCGCTTTGTCCAGGCGGTCGTATTCCGCCGCACCGCCAATGTAGCCGCCGGCTTTGCTGTCGCTGATGTCAGGGGCGCTGCTGTCGAACCGGCCATCGGTTTGATTATGAAAAATATGCCGTTCAAACAGAATCTGCGGCCGCCGGTCTTTCAAAAAACCGAAGCCGCGCGTTTCCACGCTGAGCACCGCCCACACCTCGGGCTGGGCAACGCCCAAAGTATTGCACGCTTGCTCGATACCTTCGCCGCTTAATGGACGGCCTTGACCTTGAAAATTCATGATGTACCCCCTTGGTTGATTGTGCCGGGCGGAAGACGGCCCTTCACTTGTTTAATTTATTCGACCCGTTGCTTCCTGTTGCTTTGCCAAGCATCGGTGTGTGGCACCAGGCGCTATCGATCGAGGCTCCGGTAGGCTGCGTTTAAGAAGTGCCTGACTCATCATTCGCTCTGAGAACCCGGTTTACTGATCGAATTTCTGGGCGACCTTGCTTGGCGCGATCGGAGCGGCACGGCAGATTATCTTTTTGATTTGGACGACAAGCAATTGCCGCAGATGAGGCGACTATCAATATGCTTAAAAATGAGGTGAATGAGCGTCGATGCGGCATGGTGTCCGAAATTTGAAAATAATTCGGTAAAAGATATGTCTTCAGCAAAACGACTCTTCTATAAAGTCAGCGTTATTTTGAAACAGGTGGGCAATATTTTCTAATAACTCCTGTCAAGAATTTTTTTCATGGTTCTGTGGTATATCACTTAAACAGTATTAAATAACACAGTTTAAATGATATGCGCAAAAATTGATCTGCTAATGCGGCTGTCAGAGTATCCCCAGATCGGAAGTTAAGCTAGGGGCCGGCGGGGTTATTGATGCCGCCTGTGCTTAGTTAAGCGTCTGGTGTTATTGGTTGTTTTTAGTAAAACCTGCCACCAAAGTCCGTTTTGACATGCGGGGGTTATAGTTTGAAATGATTATTCGGAATAAGGTTGGCGGTTTGGCATACTCCGTGCTGAATCGATTTTTTGAGATAGTTGATCATTTCTCGTCTCTTTCCCTCAATTGCGCAGCCACAATGCTATGGATATTCAAATGACTTTTCGATTTAAAGTGCTGTTATTCCCACTGATATTGTCTTGTTTCGCACCGCGAACATTTGCCCATATTAGCTACACGAATTTAATGGTGACGGATCCTGTGCACAACGCATTTGGTAATGCGGTTACCGAAACTGACGGCTCAATTACTTATAATTTTCGCGGCTCCGTTGCTGGAAACGCTGCTTGGGCGGATGCAGCTGACGAAAATTGGGGGGACAGCCACAGTGTTTTGCCATGGGAAAAATTCGAAGTCGATAGTGCCGGAGGAGCATATGTCAGCATCAGTATCTCGGGAGGAATATCCGGCTATGTTTTGGAATGGGATGAGGCGGTCCAAGATGTAAGGCCGAAAACTCAAGACGGCAAATTGGATTTAACGCCTGCCTTCACCCTTTATAGCGGCTTGCTACCCGAATTAGCACATGACTCATCGGAAGTCCTGCCGCCGCCTGAAGGCAAAGAAGGGCGTTGGAATGCATTGGGAGACGTCACCATGGCCAACGATGATGGTGATATCGGTACCGTTAAATACTTGATGCACGCAGGCGAGGTGGACAGCGGCAGCAGGACAGTCTCACTTGATAATATTTTCCTTCCGAAAGGCGTTTATTCAATGGCCATCGGAGGGGCTTGCTCCGCCTGTATCTTGCCCGAGCTTACAGATGAAATCGGCAACGATCCTCTTTTATGGGAAGCTTACCTCGCATTGGAAAACGATAGTTTTATTCAACGCGGTTATACGGTCTCTTTAAACATTCGGCCGGTTCCCGTACCGCCCGCATTGCCGCTGATGGCGACCGGGCTACTCGGTATTTTTGGAGTCAGAAGATTTTCACTGCGGAACTGAAAAATTTTTGCGTTGGGTGGGTGGTAGAGCTTTTGCCAATTCCAAGTGTCTTCGCTCGTTGGCTGTAAAACTCTAATGTTTAGGGTTTGGTATTGACGGACGTTGGCTCTGTCGGTATCAGCGCGGATTAGGAATTTGTCCCAGCGATTTTGTGCCGATCAACAAGATAGCCGAGCCCTCTCAAGACTGCGGCGAGGGCTTGCGGTCGATATGGCCCAAATCCCGCTCCGGCGCGATCACGTCTCTGACCAATTGTTTCAATTCGGTAATTTCGGGGAAGCGACCTTCAGCCTTGCGCGACCAGACCAGCACGCCGTCGGCGGACACTTCGAAAATGCCGCCGGTGCCCGGTTGCAGCGCCAGTTCGCTCAATTCGCTATCGAAGGTCGTCAACAGCTCTTGCGCCATCCAGGCCGCGCGCAGCAGCCAGCGGCATTGGGTGCAGTAACGGATTTCGACGCGGTGGCTCATAGACTGTCGCGCAGGCGTTGGTAGATGCCGCCGAAGCTGCCGTTGCTCATCAATAGGACGTGACAGACGCCGCCGGCCTCGGCTTGGATCGTGCTGATTATGGAGTCCAGGCTGTTGCAGATCTCGATGTTATTGGCGTATTTCAGCAATTGGCTCAAATCCCAGCCCAGATTGTCGGGCTGGTAGATGATGGCGCGGTCGGCCTGGCTCAACGATTCGGCCAGGGATTGGGTATGCACACCCAGGCGCATCGTATTCGAGCGCGGTTCGACGATAGCCAGGATTTTTTCGTTACCGACTTGTTTGCGCAAACCGTCCAGCGTGGTTTGGATCGCGGTCGGGTGGTGGGCGAAGTCGTCGTAAACGGTGATGCCGGCTGTTTTGACGATGACTTCCATCCGCCGCTTGACGTTCTGGAATTGCGCCAACGCGGCGATGGCGTCAGCCGGCGTGACGCCAACATGGCGGGCGGCAGCGATGGCGGACAAGGCGTTGTAGACGTTGTGACGGCCGGTCAGCGCCCATGCCACGGTGCCCTGGTTTTGGCCTTCGAAATGGATCGCAAAACGGCTGCCGTCGGCGGCCAGCAATTGCGCTTGCCACGGCGCCGGGGCATCGATCGCGGTCAGTTGCACCGGGGTCCAGCTGCCCATCGCCAATACTTCGGCGACGTGTTTTTCGCAGTCCGGGGCGATGATCAAACCCTGGCCGGGGACGGTTCTGACCAAATGGTGGAACTGCTTTTTGATGGCATCCAGGTTTTCGAAGATGTCGGCGTGGTCGTATTCCAGGTTGTTCAAAATCGCAGTGCGCGGCCGGTAATGCACGAATTTCGAGCGCTTGTCGAAAAAGGCGCAGTCGTATTCGTCGGCCTCGATGACGAAGAAATCCGATTCCCCCAGCCGGGCGGAAATGCCGAAGTTCAAAGGTATGCCGCCAATCAGAAAGCCGGGTTTGAAACCGTTGTGTTCCAGAATCCAGCTCAGCATGCTGGTGGTGGTGGTTTTGCCGTGGGTACCGGCGACCGCCAACACCCATTTGTGTTGCAGCACATGTTCGGCCAGCCATTGCGGACCGGAGATATAGGGCAGGCCCAGATTCAATACCGCTTCGACTTCCGGATTGCCGCGCGACATGGCGTTGCCGATCACGACCAAGTCGGGTTTGACGTCCAGATTCTCGGCCTTGTAGCCGTTCATCAACTTGATGCCTTGCTGTTCGAGCTGAGTGCTCATCGGCGGGTAGACGTTCTGGTCGGAGCCGCTGACGGTGTAGCCGAGTTCGCGGGCGATCAGGGCCAGGCCGCCCATGAAGGTGCCGCAAATGCCGAGGATATGGATATGCACAGGTTTGGGTGGGGTCATTTTTTCGGTTCTTCGGGTTTTGCTTCGGAGTTGGCTTCGGCTTGAGGTTCGGACGGTGTGACTTCCTCGGCTTTCGCCTCTTGGGCTTTGGCGCCGGCTGCTTCCAGTAATTTGACGATGTTGTCGCGGCCGAGCTTTTTGGCTTTGTCGAGGACTTTCACGCCTTGGGCGTCGGCGGCGTTGACGTTGGCGCCGGCGGCGATCAATACGCCGACCAGATCCGGGTTGCCGAACATTACCGCATCCGTTAGCGCCGTGGCGCCGAGTTTATCGGCCAGATTGACATCGGCGCCGTAAGCCAGCAAGGTTTTGACGATTCTGATGTTGCCGTTGAAGCTGGCCGCCATCAATGCGGTACGGTCTTGGTCGATCTTGCCGTTGGCATCCAGACCTTGTGCCAGCAATGATTCGACCCGTTCGATTTTGCCGGCGGCCGCGGCGGCGAACAGGTCTTTGGCGTCTTCGGCAAACGCCGCCAAGGGCAGGGCCAGCAGGGCCGCGCCCCAAAATCTGCGGATGTTCATGGGATTGCTTGCGTTTGGTTACCAGTTGGGTTGAAATAACCGAAAGTCCGTTTTACATGATCCATCAATGAGCGAAAAAAACAAAGTTTTAGTTGAAGCGCAACCCTACTACGTCGAGGCGCAATCCTCGCCGGAACAGAACCGTTACGTGTTCGCTTACACCGTCACGATTACCAACGTCGGTTCCACGCCGGCCAAATTGCTGACCCGGCACTGGCTGATCACCGATGCCAACGGCAAGGTCCAGGAAGTCAACGGTGAAGGCGTGGTTGGCGAGCATCCGCATCTGAATCCGGGCGATTCGTTCCGTTATACCAGTGCGGCGATGATCGAAACGCCGGTCGGCGTGATGCAGGGCAAATACCAGATGCAGGCCGATACCGGCGAAAATTTCAACGCAGCCATTCCTAAATTTACCTTGTCGATTCCCAGAACCCTGCACTGATGGCAGATTATGCGATTGGTGATATTCAGGGCTGCTACGACGAATTCCGCCGGCTACTGGACCAGATAGCATTCGATCCGGGCCGAGACAGGTTGTGGCTGGCCGGCGATCTGGTCAACCGCGGGCCCAAGTCGCTGGAGACGCTGCGTTTCATTAAAGGCCTCGGCGATGCGGCGATCACTGTGCTGGGCAACCACGATCTGCATTTGATTGCGACCGTGGTGTCGCTGAGCAAGGCCGGCAAAAAAGATACCTTGGGCGCTATTTTGCGGGCCGAGGATTGCGACGAGCTGATTCACTGGCTGCGCCACCAGCGTTTGTTTTACCGCGACGGCGATTTCTGCATGCTGCACGCCGGCCTGCCGCCGCAGTGGGATCTGGCCATGACCGAGCAGATGGCGCGTGAAACTGAACAAGCCATGCAGGGGGCCGATTACGAGCGGTTTTTCCGCTCGATGTACGGCAACAAGCCTGCGCTGTGGCGGGAAGATTTGCCCAAGATCGAAAAACTGCGTTTTGCGGTTAACTGTTTTACCCGCTTGCGTTATTGCACGCTCGCCGGCGAGTTGGATTTCGGCCAGAAGGGCGCGCCGGGGACGCAGCCTGCACATTTGCTGCCCTGGTTCCAGGTGCCGGGCCGGAAAAGTCGGGACATGCGGATCATTTTCGGCCATTGGTCGACCTTGGGCTATTACGAAGGCCACAACTGTTATTCGATCGATACCGGTTGTCTGTGGGGCGGCCAATTGACGGCGTTGCAATTGGGCGAAGCGCCGCAACGTTTCAGCATCGACTGTTGCCCGGCTCAGGACCCGCTGGCGGACTGAGCGTCGTCCCAACTGCCGCGGTTTTCTTTGACCGTCCCCGTCCTTTCAATCCAACTTACAGGAAATAACCCAATGCAAACAAAATGGCTGTACCCAATATTTTTGGCCATGCCGCTGACGGTGTTCGCTTACACCGGCGAACACGATTACGGCCAACCGGTCGACCACAAACTGGAAAGTTTGACGCAATTGCTGCAACTGACTCCGGAGCAAAAAACCAAACTGGAAGCGATTTTCAAGGAACAACACGAGAAATTCCGGGCCATCCATGAAGAGTCGCACAGCCGAATCAAAGATGTATTAAACCCGGAGCAGATGCGGAAAATGGACGAATTGCGCAAGCAACACAAAGAGCGGATGCAGGAAGACGCGCAAAAGTCGGTCCGCTAAATAAAAACGGCCGCGACGGTGAAGACCGTAGCGGCCGTTTTTAGTGCAAGCCAGATTAGGAGAAATTGCGGCCGTAGAAGATTTCGGCCATCTCGTCCTGCAACATTTCCTGGATTTCCTGCTTTTCGTCTTCGCTGAAGTTGCTTTCCTTTTCGAACAGGTAATTTTCCAGCTCGGTTTCCTTCAACATCATCTTGGTGTGGAAGATGTTCTCCTGATAGACGTTGACGTCGATCATTTGATACAGCTCTTTGGTGCTCTCGGCGATGTAGTTCTGGATCGAGTTGATCTTGTGGTCGATGTAATGCTTTTGGCCGGAAATATCGCGAGTAAAGCCGCGCACCCGGTAGTCCATGATCACGATGTCGGACTCGAAACTGTGGATCAGGTAATTCAGGGCCTTCAACGGCGAAATCTGACCGCAGGTCGAGACGTCGATGTCGGCGCGGAAAGTGCAGATATCGGTGTCAGGATGGCTTTCCGGATAGGTATGCACGGTGATGTGGCTTTTGTCCAGATGGGCCAAAATGGTGTCGGGCAACGGGCCGGGCGATTCGGAGTTCATGCCGGCCGGAATCACTGCGCCTTCCGATATCAGCATCGTCACGCTGGCGCCCTGCGGATCGTAATCCTGGTGGGCAATGTTCAGGATCTGGGCGCCGATGATGTTGGCGACGTCCTTCAAAATCTGGGTCAGGCGCTTGGCGTTGTAGGCTTCGTCGATGTACTCGATGTAGGCTTTTTCCTGCTCTTTGGGTGCATAGCACACATCGTAGATATTGAAACTCAGCGATTTGGTCAGGTTGTTAAACCCGTGTAATTGTAACTTGCTCAACCGGTCAGCCCTCTATAACTTCAAAATCATGACTCATTTCCACGCCCGCTTTGCCTAGCATGATCGACGCGGAACAGTATTTCTCGGCCGACAATTTCACCGCCCGTTCCACTGCAGCAGCGGGCAGGTTTCTGCCGGTCACTTTAAAATGCAGATGGATTTTGGTGAAGACCGCGGGTACGCTGTCGGCCCGTTCCGCGGTCAGTTCTGCCGTACAATCGACAATGTCGTGCCGGCCTTTTTGCAGAATATCGATCACATCGAACGAGGAGCAGCCGCCCACGCCCAGCAACAACATTTCCATCGGCCGCACGCCGAGATTGCGGCCGCCGTGGTCCGGCGGTCCGTCCATCACGACGGTGTGACCGCTGCCGGATTCTCCGACAAACAGCCGGCCGTCGACCCATTTAATCGTTGCCTGCATAAATAATCCCAACCAAAAACGAAAATTGGCGCGGATTTTACAACGAACCTGTCAAATGTCTTGATTTTTTTCTAAAACTACTGCACCTTGGTAGAGTACACAAACTAGTTCACAAAATTATTACAACTTATGAGCTTTGTTAAACAAAACAAAATATCTCCAGCCGCCCTGGATGCCTTTCTACGTTTCTGTCACGTTAGAAGTTATCCGGCCAAAATAACCATCGTTCGTCCGGGTGACGTCGGCGATAAGTTGTTGTTCGTTGTCGACGGTTCGGTGAGCGTAAGTGTCGAAGATGAAGAAGGCCGCGAACTGATTCTGGCCTATTTGAATAAGCACGATTTCGTCGGCGAGATCGGCGTGTTCAAAAACGCCGAAACCCGCAGCGTGTCGGTTAAGACTAGGACCAAATGCCAGATGGCTGAGATCGGTTACGAGCGCTTCAAACTTCTGCTCAACACCGATTTGCGCGATCATGCCGTGGAAATTTTGACGGTATTGGGCGAGCAGCTTTCCACTCGCTTATTGATCACCAGTCGTAAATACCGCGATTTGGCGTTTATGGACGTTGAAGGCCGCATTGCCCGGACGTTGTTGGATCTGTGCAAGGAGCCGGATGCGATCACCCATCCCGACGGCATGCAATTGCATATCACCCGCCAGGAAATCGGCCGCATCGTCGGTTGCTCGCGGGAAATGGCCGGACGGGTGTTGAAGGAGCTGGAGGACAAAGGCTTGATCACCGCTCACGGTAAAACCATCGTCGTGTTCGGTACCCGCTAGGACACGATGGGTGGGCGGGGCGTTTGCGCCCCGCATGGGATGCGGGCTTTCGTATCCCGGGGCCGCCAACTGCACGTTGACGGCGACACGGGCCGCGCCAGCGGTTCGCCGTTTCTTATTTCCCGAAAACCGTTCGAAATAGTTCCTGCATCGCCGCCCAGGATTGCCGGTCGGCATCGGCGTCGTAAGCGATCGGCAGGTTATTGGCCTTGCCCAGCCTGTCGGCGTCCGGATTGCTGAAGCCGTGACGGACACCGGGATAGTTGACGAAGCGGTAATCGGCACCGGCTCCAGTCATTTCCGCCTGGAACGCGCTAATGCTGTCTGCAGTAACGAACTCGTCTGCGGCGCCGTTCAGCACCAGGATTTTGGCTTTGACTTTGCCGGGCTGGGCCGGGGTTTTGGTCGCCAGATTGCCGTGGAAACTGACCACGGCGGCCAAGTCGCCGCCCTGTCTGGCCATGTTCAATACCGTAGCGCCGCCGAAGCAGTAACCTATCGCGGCAATTTTGCCCGGATCGACGCTAGGCTGTTGTTTCAGGAACGCCTCGGCGGCGGCAAAACGTTGCTCGGAGACGCCGGCCCGCTCGACCACGCTGGCCATGAATGCCGATGCCTCTGCCGCATGTTCGCTGAATTTGCCGTCGCCGTACATATCCACCGCCAGCGCGGTATAGCCCAGTTCCGCCAACATTTTCGCCCGTTGTTTGGCGTAATCGTTCAAGCCCCACCATTCGTGTACGACCATTACCCCAGGTTGCTTCTCGCCCTTGGCGTCGTCCCAGGCCAGATAAGCTTTGAACGTGGTGCCGCCGGCCTGGTAGCTGACGCTCTGTTCGTGCAATGCGGCCTGTAACCCGGAACTGAAGAATAATGTCAAAAACAATAAGCGGGATATCATGTAGCTCTCCTGTTAGCGTAAAAAGGCTTACGGTTACACCGCTAACGGATATTGTCAATCGGCTGGGGAATGGCGTCGCCGCCGTCGGCCTGTAAAAACCTTATAAGGCGAGCGTATGAAACAAAGCGGTTCCCGCCCGGTGTGGCGGCAAATTCCGGCCAGCGTTTGGGCCTTGGGCTGCGTCAGTCTGCTGATGGATATCTCGTCGGAGATGATCCATAGTCTGTTGCCGCTGTTCATGGTTTCGGTATTGCACGCCAGCAGCCTCAGTATCGGTTTGATCGAAGGCGCGGCCGAGGCGACTGCGCTGATCGTCAAGGTGTTTTCCGGTACGCTTAGCGACTACCTGGGCAAGCGCAAGAGCTTGGCTTTGCTGGGTTACGGCCTCGGTGCACTGACCAAGCCGTTGTTTGCGCTGGCCGCCAGTGCCGACATGGTGTTGAGCGCACGTTTGTTGGACCGGGTCGGTAAGGGGATACGCGGCGCACCGCGGGATGCGCTGGTGGCCGACGTGACGCCGATCGAGATTCGCGGTGCGGCGTTCGGGCTCAGGCAGTCGCTGGATACGGTCGGCTCTTTCCTGGGGCCGCTGCTGGCGGTCGGTTTAATGTTGGCATGGGCCGACGATTTTCGCGCGGTGTTTTGGGTCGCGGTAGTGCCCGCCGGGCTGTCGGTAGCTATGCTGTCGTTCGGCGTCAAGGAGCCGGCCAATGTGAAGCGCGCCAAGCGCGGCAATCCGATTCATCGCAGCAATCTAAAGCGTTTGGGGCCGGAATATTGGTGGGTCGTGGCAATTGGCGCGGTGTTTACGCTGGCTAGGTTCAGCGAAGCGTTTTTAGTTTTGCGTGCGCAACAGGGTGGCATGGCGATCGCGCTGGTACCCTTGGTCATGGTGGCAATGAACGTGGTCTATTCGGCGACCGCATATCCGTTTGGGCGATTGTCGGACCGGATGTCGCACCGTACCTTATTGGCCTGGGGCTTGCTCGTACTGATCGGCGCCGATTTGACCTTGGCATTCAGCGCCCGATGGGAGGTGACGTTGGCCGGGGTGGGCTTGTGGGGTCTGCATATGGGGATGACTCAGGGCTTGTTGGCGAAAATGGTCGCCGACACCGCGCCCGAGGATTTGCGCGGGACCGGGTTCGGATTCTTCAATTTGGTCAGCGGAGTGGCGATGTTGCTGGCTAGCGTGCTGGCCGGTTTATTGTGGGATCGGCTGGGTGCGGCGACGACATTTTATGCGGGGGCTGGCTTTAGCCTGTTGTCTCTGGCGATGTTGTTTATGCGGCGGATTGCCGACCGCTAGGGCTGTTAACCGGCTGCGGCAGTTCGAGCTCGCCGGCCGTCAAGACCGGCGAAGCAAGGCACGATGCTACCTATGCAGGTGGCGTCTATTTGCGGGTGGTGCTGAAGGTGTAGGAACGGACGATGCCTTGGGGGTCGAAACGGATCAGCAAGTCTTGCGAGTCGGTGCCGCCGAACAAAGCGTACTTGTAAATGCCGTAGGTCCAGGTCGGTTTTCCGTCTTCCATGCCGGTGCGCCAAGGCGTACCGAACATTTCGGTAATGTCCTGCTTGCGGGTTTGGCCGATTTTGATTTCCGGCACGTGATTTGCTGCAAACTCCTGGCCGACCGTGAAACAACCGGTCAATTGCGTTGTCGATAAGGCGCTAACCAGCAATAGCGACGTTAACGTTAAAGTGCGCGGATTGAGTTTGATGAAATGGTTTTTCATAAGCATTGCCTTCAGGAAAATTGATGGTCTTAAACTAGCGTTTAACGGTTTATCTTAGCTGTTTCCGATTACCACCCGTAAACTTTTTAGCCAAAACCCGGATGCCCAGATGCTCACCCACGCCGATAGTTACTCTCTCGATTGCCTCAGATTCGATAACCGTTTCGTCCGCGAACTGCCGGGCGACACCGAAACCGATAATTTTCGCCGCCAGGTTTACGGCGCCTGCTATTCATTGGTGCAGCCGACGCCGGTGAAAAGCCCGCGCTTGGTGGCTTATTCGGCCGAAGTGGCGGCCGAATTGGGTCTTTCGGACCGGGATTGCCTGTCCGAAGACTTCTGCCAAGTGTTTGCCGGCAACCGCCTGGCGGCCGGAATGCAGCCTTTCGCGATGTGTTACGGCGGCCACCAATTCGGCCATTGGGCCGGCCAGCTCGGCGATGGCCGGGCGATCAATCTCGGCGAAGCCGTCTGTCCCGACGGACGCCGCCGTACCCTGCAATTGAAAGGGGCCGGCCGGACGCCGTATTCGCGCAGTGCCGACGGTTTGGCCGTGTTGCGTTCCTCTGTTCGCGAATTTCTGTGCAGCGAGGCAATGCACCATTTGGGCGTGCCGACCACCCGTGCGTTGAGTGTGGCTCTGACCGGCGAGAACGT
The DNA here is from genome assembly GCF_056850255.1 of Methylomonas sp. Uni0011. NCBI lineage: Bacteria > Pseudomonadati > Pseudomonadota > Gammaproteobacteria > Methylococcales > Methylococcaceae > Methylomonas > Methylomonas sp. Uni0011. The sequence continues at coordinate 288,933 of NZ_JBVVNO010000004.1, read as the reverse complement.
GGTGCGCGACATGTTCTATGACGGCAATCCGCAATTGGAGCCGGGTGCCGTGGTGTGTCGGGTGGCGCCGTCTTTTACCCGCTTCGGCAATTTCCAGATTTTTACCGCCCGCGACGATTTGGAGTCGTTGAAGAAATTGGCCGACTACACGATCCGCAGCGACTTTCCGGAATTGGGCGAGCCGAGCCCTAAGGTGTATCTGCGTTGGTTCGAGGACGTCTGCCGGCTCACCGCCGAAATGGTGGTGCATTGGCAGCGGGTCGGTTTCGTGCACGGCGTGATGAACACCGACAACATGTCCATTCTGGGGTTGACCATCGACTACGGTCCTTACGGCTGGTTGGAAAACTACGATCCGGATTGGACCCCGAATACCACCGACGCCCAAGGGAGGCGCTACCGTTTCGGCAATCAGCCGAAGATTGCCTACTGGAATCTGGTGCAACTGGCAAACGCGATTTATCCGTTAGTGATGCGTGCGGAAGCGCTGGAACAGGGGTTGTTGACGTTTAGCGAAACCTTCGAAGCGGAATGGCGCGCCACGATGGCCGCCAAATTGGGCTTGAGCCGTTTCGATACGGACAATGACCAGGAACTGGTTACCGATTTGTTACAACTGCTACAAGCCGCCGAAGTTGATATGACCCTGTTTTATCGGCAATTGGCAGCGCTCGATCCGTGCGACCCGGCCGTGGCCGTTGCCGGTTTTCTAACGATGTTGGAAAACAACAGCTATGCGGCCATCGCAGAAGAGCAGCGCAATCGGGCGGTGGCGTGGTTCCAGCGATACTGCGAACGTAGCCGGCAGGATGGCAGCGATCGCGATGTCCGGCGGGCGCGGATGAATGCGGTAAATCCGAAATACGTGTTGAGGAATTATCTGGCACAGCTGGCGATAGACCAGGCGGAGCAGGGAGATTTCGATTTGGTCGGTGAATTGTTAGAGGTTTTGCGAAACCCCTATGCCGAACAGCCGGGCCGCGAGCGATTCGCCGAAAAACGGCCGGATTGGGCGAAGCAACGGGCGGGCTGTTCAATGCTGTCTTGCAGCTCTTGACAGTGGAATGGGCGATTTTTTCGCCCTGCTACTGTACTGAGTTGCCCGGCTGGCCTACTATTACCCTTTTTGGCTGAACTAACTCGGAGCAGAGCATGGCTCAAGAACTCGGCATTGTAAAACTAGTGAGCGGATCGGTCAGCGCAACGGCGGCCGACGGCAGTACCCGTGTATTGCAAACCGGCGACAAGGTGTTCGATACCGACATACTTGCCACCGCTGCCGGCAGCGCCATCGTGATTCAGCTGGCCGATGGCTCCACCGTGGATATGGGGGGCAATGACCGGATGCAACTCGGCGCGGTGTTGCAGGAGCAAGAACGGGAGGAGGCGGTGGTTGCGCAGAATCCGCCGCCGGCCGGTCCCTCTGTTGAAGATATTCAAGCAGCCTTGCTAGCGGGTGCCGATCCGACCCAAATTGCCGATCCGACTGCGGCAGGGGCTCCGGCTGCTGGCGCCGCAGGCGGCGGCGTTGCCGGTAACGAAGGCCATGTGCCGGTCAGCGTAGACTATCTGAATCCGGTGGCGCCGGTGACCAACGGTTTCGATACCACCGGCCCAAGTGTGGCATTCAACAATATCGTCCCGGAAGTGTTGTTACTAAACCCCGGTACATTGCCGGGGGTGCAGATTACCGGTGGAAATCTGCCGCCGGTCGCGGCTAACGACAGCGTCAGCGGCATTCCTGCCGGCACCCCGGTCACACTTGACGTGCTGGGCAACGACAATGACCCGGACGGCAGCCTGAACCCCGCCAGCGTGACGATCGTCGGCAGCGGCGGTCCCGGCCAACCGCTGGTGGTGGCCGGCCAAGGCACCTGGACGGTCAACCCGGCGACCGGCGCCATCACCTTCACCCCGGACGCCGGCTTCACTGGCGATCCGACCCCGATCAGCTACACCGTGGCCGACAACCTGGGGCTGGTCTCGAACCCGGCCACGGTGACCGTCGACTACAACCGGCCGCCGGTGGCCGGGAATGACAGCGCCAGCGGCATCGCCGCCGGCACCCCGGTCACGCTCGACGTGCTGGGCAACGACAACGACCCGGACGGCAGCCTGAACCCCGCTAGCGTGACGATCGTCGGCAGCGGCGGCCCCGGCCAACCGCTGGTGGTGGCCGGCCAAGGCACCTGGACGGTCAACCCGGCGACCGGCGCCATCACCTTCACCCCGGACGCCGGCTTCACTGGCGACCCGACCCCGATCAGCTACACCGTAGCCGACAACCTGGGGCTGGTCTCGAATCCGGCCACGGTGACGGTCGACTACAACCGGCCGCCGGTGGCCGCGAATGACAGCGCCAGCGGCATCGCCGCCGGCACCCCGGTCACGCTCGACGTGCTGGGCAACGACAACGACCCGGACGGCAGCCTGAACCCCGCTAGCGTGACGATCGTCGGCAGCGGCGGCCCCGGCCAACCGCTGGTGGTGGCCGGCCAAGGCACCTGGACGGTTAACTCGGCGACCGGCGCCATCACCTTCACCCCGGACGCCGGCTTCACCGGCGACCCGACCCCGATCAGCTACACCGTGGCCGACAACCTGGGCCTGGTCTCGAACCCGGCCACGGTGACGGTCGACTACAACCGGCCGCCGGTGGCCGCGAATGACAGCGCCAGCGGCATCGCCGCCGGCACCCCGGTCACACTTGACGTGCTGGGCAACGACAACGACCCGGACGGCACGTTAAACCCGGCCAGTGTAACGATCGTCGGCAGCGGCGGCCCCGGCCAACCGCTGGTCGTAGCGGGCCAAGGCACCTGGACGGTTAACTCGGCGACCGGCGCCATCACCTTTACCCCGGACGTCGGCTTCACTGGCGACCCGACCCCGATCAGCTACACCGTGGCCGACAACCTGGGGCTGGTCTCGAACCCGGCCACCGTCACCGTCGACTATATTCCAACCGTGGTGGCGACTAACGCGGTAGTCGACGAGACTAACGGCAATTTGGATCAAACAGGTGGCGCTGTATTAGTCGAGCCGACCGGCTCCGGATCTTTGTTGATCGACGGTCAGCCCCCTGTTTCGGTAACTTTGGCGGCGACGGGAGCAACCTGGGACGCTGCCAGCAAAACGTTGGATGCCAGTACTTATCGGATCACGGTGAATGCCGACGGTAGCTACGAGTTTGCGTTGAAGGGCGCATTGTCCCATCCCGGGGCGGCAGACGCCGCTTCGGCGCCAATCCAATACGATATTTCCGCGGTATTGACCGGAACGAACGGGGAAGTCGCGAATGCCGTTTTCCGGGTTGATGTTTACGACGACGGGCCAAGGGTAGCCAACAGCAATGGCCAGGTACAGAATGTTGCTCAGCCCGACCAAGTCTTGTCCGGCTTGATTGATTATGATTTGGGATTCGACGGTTTCGGAGCTTCCGGCGGCGTAACTTTAGTGAATAACAACGGTGCATTAACCTCGCGCGGAGACAGTATTTCTTATTTGGTTTTCGATAGCAACGGCGATAATTTGCAGGAGATTTACGCTTTTGTTGATAAAGGTGGTCTTACCACCGAGGCCAATTATCTTGATCAAAAGTCAATCGATCGTGCTGTGTTTTCTCTTGAGCCTACGGAGCCCGGGTCAGTTGACGGGGCTTACAAGTTGGTTCTGTACGATGTATTGGATATACCGGCTCCAACGCCGACAACACTGACTTTTGAGAACGCCACGAGCGTTTCCGCGTCGCAGATCGCCTTCGGAAGCTCGCTAGTAGTGCAGGGGAGCAACCTGGTGTTGAGTCCTGCCAATCATATCGGCGTCAACGACAACGCTTTGGATCGTGGTGAAACCTTGACCTTTAAGTTCGGTGGGGTGGTCAATGCAGTGCAAATGAATGACATCAATGCCGATCTCGCCGGTCCGGATCGGTTTAGTTGGACTGCTTACAAAGACGGAGCCGTCGTTGGCAGCCGGAATAATGTGACAATGCCTTCCGGCGGCTTTACCCCAGCCATTAACGTCAATGGTGGTTTCGATACCCTGAAGATCGATATCACTGCGGGCAAGTTTGAACTGGGTGGGTTGAAATATCAGGCGGCAAGTTCGCAAACGCTGCAATTGAATTTCGGTTTCACTGCCACAGATGGTGATGGGGATAGTGTTAGCGGCAGCTTCAGCGTAAATGCCGGTACACTACTCGCGACGGGTATTACGACGACGTTGCCCGAGCTACAACACGCCGATAGCCACGTTCATTAATCTGGCTAACCACCCCACATAAAAAAACCGGCTTAAGCCGGTTTTTTTATGTGGGGTGGTTAGCTAAGTCAGCTGGATTTACGATATTTGCCGGTACCGAATACGCCCAACAAGCCGCCGGCAAACAGCCAAGCGGCGGCCGGCAGAGGTACGGCTGGCGTGTTATAGGTCAGCCTTGCTTCGACGAACGGCGGAAACTGGGCAGTGAAGCCGCCAGCATGCAAGTTAAATTCAACGTCGCTCGATAAATTCAACCAAATGACAATTTTGTTGTCGCTGGTCCAGTTCACCAGATCGGCGCCATCCAGTACAAATTCTTGGCTCCATTCGACGACGTCTTGGTGGTGCGGATTGGAGACGATGCCGCCGAAATAAGGGGACGCATTATCCGGAAACGCGACGCCGTCAATGCTGAACGCGATGTTTTCCAGGTCGGAGTTCTCGCTGTAGTCGCCGCGGGCGTGAATCCAAAGCGAGCCCTCGGTCAACGCTGCGAGTGGGGCGTTATCGATTATAAATTCGAAGCGTTGTCCGTCGGCGGTTTGCTGAAACGTTTGCGAAGTAAATGTAACCGTATTGGCTTGCGCGCTGGTCGCGGTCAGAAACAGTGCGGCTAAAGTGAGTAAAACTCGGCTACGCATCGGATTCTCCTTGTAAAATTTAGAACTAACGCAAATTCTAAGCGATGTCGTACTGCAAAGCCACTTGTACTTTTGGGCTGGTGAACAGTGCGGCAGCGCTCAAGATGCTACCGACTCCGTTTCGGCCTCGTTGCCAACAAAGCCGAAACCGGCGCAAGTCACCGAATATAAGGCCGCGTCGGCGGATAAGCTGCCAAAAAAACATGCTGACACCGGCCTTTTCGGGTATCCTTTTCCGGCTATTTCCATGTTTCCTAGGTTCCGTAATGACCAACAATACCGACATTGCCGCCAAATACGATATTGATCCCGCAGAGACTCAAGAATGGATGGAAGCCCTGCAAGCGGTGATCGAAAAGGAAGGCAGCGAACGCGCCAGTTACCTGATCGAAACCCTGCTCAGCACCGCCAGACAAGCCGGTCTGGACATCCCTTTCTCCGCCAACACGCCCTACATCAATTCGATTCCGGTCGATAAGCAGCCCAAATTCCCGGGTAATACCGATATCGAACGGACCATCCGGTCATACGTTCGTTGGAATGCGATGATGATGGTTTTGCGGGCAAACAAGCATACCAATGTCGGTGGTCATATCGCCAGTTTCGCGTCGGCAATCACTTTGTACGATGTAGGTCAAAACCATTTCTGGAATGCCGCATCCGACAAACACGGCGGCGATTTGATTTTCTCGCAAGGCCACTCGGCTCCCGGAACCTATGCTCAGGCCTTCTTACTCGGTCGTTTGAGCGAAGAACAAATGGATAATTTCCGTCAGGAAGTCGGCGGCAACGGTTTATCGTCTTACCCGCATCCGTGGTTGATGCCGGATTTCTGGCAATTCCCGACCGTATCGATGGGCTTGGGGCCGATCATGGCGATTTACCAAGCCCGTTTCATGCGCTATATGCAGGACCGCGGCATGGCCAACACCGAGGGCCGTAAAGTTTGGGCCTTCCTCGGCGACGGCGAATGCGACGAACCGGAAACCCTAGGCGCGATCGGCATGGCCGGCCGCGAAAAGTTGGACAACCTGATCTTTGTCATTAACTGCAACCTGCAGCGCCTGGACGGCCCGGTGCGCGGCAACGGCAAAATCATTCAAGAACTGGAAAGCAATTTCCGCGGCGCCAACTGGAACGTAATCAAGGTGATTTGGGGCCGGCGCTGGGATGCGATTCTGGCGCGTGATAAGCACGGATTGATCGTCAAACGCATGATGGAATGCGTCGACGGCGACTACCAAACCTTCAAATCCAAGGACGGCGCTTATGTGCGTGAGCACTTCTTCAATACGCCGGAACTGAAAGAACTGGTCAAGGATTACACCGACCGCGATATCTGGGAATTGAACCGCGGCGGCCACGATCCGATCAAGGTGTTTGCCGCTTATAACGCGGCAGCCAACCACCAAGGCCAGCCGACGGTCATTCTGGCCAAGACCATCAAAGGCTACGGCATGGGCGATTCCGGCCAGGCCCAAAACACCAGTCATCAGCAAAAGAAAATGAGCCTGGAGTCGATCAAGGGTATCCGCGACCGCTACCAACTGCCGATCAGCGACGAAGACCTGCCCAACCTGCCTTACATCCGTTTGGCGGAAGATTCCGAAGAACTCAAATACCTGCGCCAGCGCCGCGCCGACTTGGGCGGTTATCTGCCGGCGCGGCGGGCAAAATCCTATTCGTTGGAAATCCCCGCGCTGTCCGCGTTCAAGGCTTTGCTGGATGGCACCGGCGAAGGCCATGAAATCTCGACGACGATGGCTTTCGTCCGCATCCTGAATATCCTGGTCAAGGACAAACAAATCGGCAAACGCGTGGTACCTATCGTGCCGGACGAATCGCGCACCTTCGGTATGGAGGGCATGTTCCGCCAATTGGGAATCTGGTCGCAGGTTGGCCAGTTGTACACGCCGCAAGATGCTGAACAGTTAATGTTTTACAAGGAAGACAAGCACGGCCAGGTGTTGCAGGAAGGCATCAACGAAGCCGGCGGCCTGTGCGACTGGATCGCGGCTGGTACGGCCTATTCGACTCACGGCACGCCGATGATTCCGTTCTTCATCTACTACTCGATGTTCGGCTTCCAGCGCGTCGCCGACTTGATTTGGGCCGCGGCCGACCAACGTACCCGCGGCTTCCTGTTAGGCGGCACCGCCGGTAGAACCACGCTGAACGGCGAAGGCTTGCAGCACGAAGACGGCCATAGCCATTTGATGTCGGCGACGGTCCCGAACTGCTATTCCTACGATCCGACCTTTGCCTGTGAGCTGGCGGTAATCATCCACGACGGGTTGCGCCGGATGTACGTCGAGCAGGAGGATATCTTCTATTACATCACCTTGATGAATGAAAATTACGACCAGCCGCCATTGGTCGAAGGCGCCGAAGCCGACATTTTGAAGGGCATGTATCTGTTCAAAAAGGGCCACAAGGGCAACAAGCCCAGAGTCCAGTTGTTGGGGTCAGGCACCATTTTCATCGAAGTGATTTTCGCCGCCCAATTGCTGCACGATGACTGGGGTGTCGACGCCGATCTGTGGAGTTGCCCCAGCTTTACCGAGTTGGCGCGCGACGGCCAAAGCTGCGAGCGTTGGAATCGTTTGCATCCGACCGAGAAATCGCGCGTGACCCACGTCGAACGCTGCCTGGACGATGCCAAAGGTCCGGTGATCGCTGCAACCGACTATATGCGCGCCTTTGCCGAACAGATTCGGCCCTGGGTAAAAAATCCCTACACGGTTCTGGGTACCGACGGTTTCGGCCGCTCCGATACCCGCGCCAATCTGCGTAAATTCTTCGAGGTGGATCGTTACCACGTTACCGTTGCTGCGCTGCAAGCTCTGGCGCGAGCTGGTGAGTTCGATGCTGCCAAAGTTGACGTGGCGATTGCGAAATATGGCATAAACCCCGATGCCAGCGCCCCCTGGTTGGTTTAACGGCTGAATTAACGGAATGCGTAGATGAGTTCTTTAGTTGAAGTAAAAGTCCCCGACGTCGGCAACGTGCCGGAAATCGATATCGTCGAAGTCTTGGTGCAACCCGGCGACGTGGTTGCGATCGAACAAACTCTGGCGGTGATGGAAACCGACAAGGCCACAATGGACCTGCCGTCCAGTGCGGCCGGTATCGTTAAGTCGGTCCATATCAAACCGGGCGATAAAGTCGCGGAAGGTACCTTGATCGTCACGGTCGAAGTCGGCGCCGCCGCTGCAGAGCCGGCTGCCGAAGTTGCGGCGGTGCCTGCCGCCGCCGAGCCGCCTCCGGCGCCGGTTGCGGAAGCGCCGAAAGCCGAACCGGCTAAAGCCGTGGCTGCCCCGGTAGCGCCGGTTGTTGCCAGCACCGAAGGTTATAAACCGCATGCGACGCCGAGCGTACGCTTGTTCGCCCGCGAATTGGGCGTCGAGCTAAGCAAGATCCCGGCCGGCAGCGGCCGCAAAGGGCGGATCTTGCAGGAAGACGTGAAAAAATTCGTCAAGCAAGTTATGACGTCCGGCGCCGCGGTAAGCGGTGGTGGCGCCGGCATTCCGGCCATCCCGGCGGTCGATTTCACTCAATTCGGCGAAATCGAAGAAAAGCCGTTAAGCAAAATCAAACGCTTGACCGGGCAAAATTTGACCCGGGTTTGGTTGAACCTGCCGTTGGTAACCTACCACGACGAAGTCGCGATCGACGAGATGGAGGAGTTCCGCAAGGCGGTCAACGCCGGCCAAGGCAAGGACGGCATCAAAGTTACCGGCTTGGTGTTCATCATGAAAGCGCTGGTCGCGGCGCTGCAGAAATTCCCATCTTTTAACAGCTCGCTATCTCCGGAAGGCGACAAGCTGTTCCTGAAAAAGTATTACCACCTCGGTATTGCGGTCGACACGCCAAATGGCCTAGTCGTGCCGGTCATCCGCGATGTCGATAAAAAAGGCATTTTTCAGTTGTCGCAAGAATTGGCTGAGCTCAGCGAATTGGCTCGTCAAGGCAAACTGAAACCGTCCGACATGCAAGGCGGTTGCATGACCATCTCCAGCCTCGGTGGCATCGGCGGCACGGCGTTCACGCCTATCGTCAACGCGCCGGAAGTCGCGATCTTGGGTGTGACCCGCTCCAAAGTGCAGCCGGTGTGGAACGGTAAGGAATTCGAGCCGAAACTGATGTTGCCGCTGGACATTACCTACGACCATCGCGTCATCGACGGTGCCGAAGGCGCCCGATTCATGGAAGCCTTGAAAGCCAATCTGGCCGATATTCGCCGGCTGCTGCTGTAAAACCGGCCAAGTTGCCGCCCCGTTTATTTCCGCTCTGGAGTAAACGGGGCGGCGCTTTGTGGTAGAAGTTTATTCCACTCGTTCGGCATCGTCACGATCGACGGCACCGAACCTGCTCCGCTAAATTCTGAATTCCGCCGACCGGGCGTGCGCAGTCAAACTCTCGCCCCGCGCCAACACCGAAGCGATTTTCCCTAAATTCTGTGCTCCCGTTGCGGAGCAGTTGATCAGGCTGCTGCGTTTTTGAAAGTCGTAGACGCCCAGCGGCGATGAATAACGAGCAGTACTCGAGGTGGGTAGCACGTGGTTGGGGCCGGCGCAGTAGTCGCCCAGGGCTTCGGCGGTGTAACGGCCCATGAAGATGGCACCGGCGTTGCGGATTTGCTCGGCCAAGGCTTCCGGATCGGCGACCGACAGCTCCAGATGTTCGGGCGCGATACGGTTCGCTACTTGTGCGGCTTGGTCCAGGTCGGCGACTTTGATAAAGGCGCCGCGGCCGGTCAATGAGGCTTTGATGATGGCGGCGCGCTCCATTTCCGGCAGCAGTTTATTGATGCTGGCTTCGACTTTTTTCAGGAAATCGGCGTCCGGGCTGATCAGGATTGCCTGGGCGTTTTCGTCGTGTTCGGCTTGCGAGAACAAATCCATTGCTATCCAGTCCGGATCGGTTTGGCCGTCGCAGATGATCAGGATTTCAGACGGACCGGCGATCATATCGATGCCGACCTGACCGAACACCAGTTTTTTCGCCGTGGCGACATAGATGTTGCCGGGGCCGACGATTTTATCGACGGCCGGCACGGTTTCGGTGCCGTACGCCAGCGCCGCAACGGCTTGAGCGCCGCCGATCGTGAACACCCGGTCCACGCCGGCGACGTAGGCTGCCGCCAGCACCAGCGGATTGGTTTCGCCGCCGGGTGTCGGTACCACCATGATTAATTCGCCGACGCCGGCGACTTTGGCCGGAATCGCGTTCATCAGCACCGAGGAAGGGTAAGCGGCCTTGCCACCCGGCACGTAGAGGCCGGCTTTGTCCAGCGGCGTCACTTTCTGTCCGAGCAGGGTGCCGTCCAGTTCGGTGTAATGCCAGGACTGCAATTTTTGATGTTCCGCGTAAGCTCGTACCCGGTCTGCGGCGGTTTGCAAAGCAATCGCTTGTGTGCTGGGTAGCGTGTCCCAGGCTTGCTTCAGTGCCTCCTGGCTCAGTTCCAGTTCTTTGCCGGCCTTGAATGCGGTGCGGTCGAAACGGTTGGTGTATTCCAGCAAGGCCTGGTCGCCGCGTTTTTTGACATCGGCGATGATGTCCAGCACCCGTTTATGGATTTCCAAATCGTCGCTGGCGTCCCAGTCCAGGCGCGCCTGCAATTGCTTGGCGAAATCGGCGGACGAACTGTCCAGGCGTAACATTTTGATCGCAGCCATGGGGCTTACCTCTGCGCCAGCGTGGTTTCGAATTGGTCTATCAAGGCTTGAATGGCTTGGTGCTTCATTTTCATCGCCGCTTTATTGACCACCAGCCTGGAGGTGATGTTGGCGATCAGTTCGCGCGGCTCCAGGCCGTTGGCTCTTAACGTATTGCCGGTGTCCACCAAGTCGACGATGCAATCGGCCAGGCCAACCAGCGGCGCCAGTTCCATCGAACCGTACAGCTTGATGATCTCGGCCTGCACGCCCAGGTCGGCAAAATAGCGTTGCGCGGTTTTGACGTATTTGGTCGCGACGCGTAAGCGGCCTTTGACCGGCGGCGCGCCGACCGGGCCGGCCGTCATCAGGCGGCAGCCGGCGATGCCCAAGTCCAACGGTTCGTAAAGGCTTTCCGCGCCGTGCTCCAGCAATACGTCCTTGCCGGCGATGCCGAGGTCGGCGGCGCCGTACTCGACGAAGGTCGGTACGTCGGTGGCGCGGATAATCACCAATTGCACGTCGTCGCGGGTGGTTTGCAGGATTAATTTCCGGCTCTTATCCGGATCGTCGATCGGCGTGATGCCGGCCTGTTGCAAAAACGGCAGGGCTTCTTCGTAAATTCGGCCTTTGGATACGGCGATGGTTAACATGGCTCGGGATGGGGTTTAGTTGGGAACGCGGCGAATCGTGGCGCCCAGTTGCGACAATTTTTCCTCGATATGGTCGTAACCGCGGTCGATATGGTAGATCCGGTCCACCAAGGTTTCGCCTTCTGCAATCAGGCCGGCCAGCACCAAGCTGGCGGATGCGCGCAAGTCGGTAGCCATCACCGGCGCCGCTTTCAGACCTTCGTTGCCGGTGCAGATCGCGGTGTTGGATTCGAGTTTGATCTGGGCGCCCATGCGTTGCAATTCCTGCACGTGCATGAAGCGGTTTTCGAATACGGTTTCGGTAATCAGGCCGACGCCTTCGGCGACCGAGTTCAACGCCGTAAATTGGGCCTGCATGTCGGTCGGGAAAGCCGGATAGGGCGCGGTGCGTACCGTGACCGCTTTCGGCCGTTTGCCGTGCATGTTCAATTCGATCCAGTTTTCGCCGCAGGTGATGTCGGCGCCGGCTTCCTTCAATTTAGCCAGCACGGCGTCCAGCGTGTTCGGGTCGGTATTTTTCAGACGGACATGGCCGCGGGTGATCGCGCCGGCGACCAGATAGGTACCGGTTTCGATCCGGTCCGGCAGAATATCGTAATGCAGACCGGGAACGCCGAGCTTTTCGACGCCTTCGACGGTCAGGATATCGGTGCCGACGCCGCTGATCTTGGCGCCCATTTTGTTCAGAAAATGCGCCAGATCGGTGACTTCCGGCTCTTTGGCAGCATTTTCGATGATGGTGATGCCGTCCGCCAGCGTGGCGGCCATCAGGATGTTTTCGGTGCCGGTCACGGTGATTTTATCCAACACCAAGCGGCAGCCTTTCAGACGCGTGGCCTTGGCGTGGATGTAACCTGCTTCCACGGTGATGTCCGCTCCCATCTTGATCAGCGAATCGATGTGGATATCCACCGGCCGGGTGCCGATCGCGCAGCCGCCGGGCAGCGACACGTAAGCTTCCCCGAAACGGGCCAGCAAGGGCCCCAGCACCAGGATCGAAGCGCGCATGGTTTTCACCAGTTCGTAAGGCGCTTCGTATTTGTGGATGGTGCTGGTGTCGACTTCGATGTTCATTTTCTCGTCGACGGTCAGGCCCACGCCCATTTGGCCGAGCAATTCCATCGTGGTGGTGATGTCGTGCAGGTGGGGAATGTTGCCGACGCTGACCGGTACTTCGGACAGTAGCGTCGCGGCCAGAATCGGCAGGGCGGCGTTTTTGGCGCCGGAAATCCGCAGTTCGCCGTGTAAGGGTTTGCCGCCGGTAATCAGTAATTTATCCATGAATGGTCTCGGGTAAGTGGGGCAGAACGCGGCTCAAGGCGCGCGGTTTGCAAAATATTCGGTTTCGTCGAAGCCGCTGAGTTTGGCCAATGCCAATAATTGGGCCGGAACGTTCTTGAAAGACAATTTGACGCGGTTGCTGCGGGCCTGCTTGATCCATTCGATCATCAACGCCAGACCGGCGCTGTCGGTCATGCCGACTAGCGACAGGTCGATGCAGATGCTGTCCATGCCTTTCAGAAAGTTGAAGGACTTCAGCGATTGCTTGTCGATGCTGGCAAAAGTCAGGTTTCCTTCCACGGTGTAATGCCCTGGGGCCTGTTCGGTGACGCTCAGTTTCGGCATCTATTTGCCTTCCGCCTTGTTCAGCATGAATTTGCCGATCATTTCTTCCAGAACGATGGCCGAGCTGGTGATGTCGAGCTGGCTCTTATCGTGCAGGTATTCTTCCGACGAGCCGGGGTCGATGCTGATGTACTGCTCGCCCAACAGGCCGGCGGTATAAATGCTGGCGCCCGAATCCATCGGGATATTGTCGTACTTGGATTCGATGCGCATTTCGACGATGGATTCGTGGCTGTTGCGATCCAACCGGATCGACGATACCCGACCGATGCGGACGCCGGCGATCGATACCGGCGATTTGACTTTCAGACCGCCGGAGTTTTGAAAATGGGCAATCACCGTGTAACTGTCGTCACCGGTGTAGGTTCCCAGGTTACTGACTTGTAAAGCCATGTAGAACAACGCGGCAATGCCGGAGGCGACAAAAAATCCGACCAGAGTATCCTGGGTCTTGGAATGCGGCATGTTAAATGTCTCCAAACATGAGTGCGGTTAAGATGAAATCCAGTGCCAATACCGAAAACGCCGAGTTGACCACGGTGCGAGTGGTGGCTCGGCTGACCCCTTCCGAGGTTGGGATGGCGTCGTAGCCTTCGAACAGGGCGATCCAGGATACGACGAAGCCGAACACGACGCTTTTGATTACGCCATTAACGATGTCTTCGCGAAAATCGATGCTGGCCTGCATTTGCGCCCAAAATGCGCCGTCGTCGACGCCGAGCATGCCGACGCCGACCAGATGGCCGCCCATGATGCCGATCGCGCTGAACAGTGCGGCCAGTAACGGCATGGCCAAAAAGCCGGCCAGAAAGCGCGGGGAAATGATGCGGTTGATCGGGTCGACCGCCATCATCTCCATGCCGGACAGTTGTTCGGTGGCTTTCATCAGGCCAATCTCGGCGGTCAGCGCAGATCCCGCCCGGCCGGCGAACAATAAGGCGGAAACCACCGGCCCCAGTTCCCGGACCAGCGAAGCGGCGACCATTACGCCCAACGATTCTTCGGCGCCGAAGTCCGACAGGATGTTGAAGCCTTGCAAACCGAGCACCATGCCGACGAACAGGCCGGAAATGGTGATGATCAGAAACGACAGCACGCCGACCGAATACATCTGCTTCAGCAGCAAATTCGGGCGCGGCATTACTTCGCCGATGCCGGTCAGAGTATGCAGCAGAAAGAAAGTGCCCCGCCCCAATTTGGCAAAAGCGCTGCGCGTGGTTTTTCCCAGAGTTTGCAGTAATTCGAGCATCGCGTTCTCAAATAGGGCTTATTTGCCGGACAACAAGTCGTCCAGATAATCTGGAGCGGGGTAGTGGAAGTGCACCGGGCCGTCGGCGTAACCGTTCATGAACTGTTCCACCCACTCCGAATCGGAGGCTGCCAATTGTTGTGGAGTCCCTTGGCCAATCACTTTTCCGCCAGACAGAACGTAGATGTAATCGGCAATCGCCGCGGTTTCCTGGACGTCGTGGGAGACGATGATGCTGGTCAGGCCGAGCGTGGTGTTCAAGGCTTTGATCAAATGCACCAACGCGCCCATCGAGATCGGGTCCTGGCCGGTAAACGGTTCGTCGTACATGATCATCATCGGGTCCAACGCGATGGCCCGGGCTAGAGCGACCCGGCGCGCCATGCCGCCGGACAGTTCGTTCGGCATCAGGCGGTGAGCACCGCGCAAACCGACGGCATGGAGTTTCATCAACACCAGGGTGCGGATCATCGATTCCGGCAGGTGGGTGTGCTCCCGCAGCGGAAACGCCACATTGTCGTAAACGTTCATGTCGGTGAGCAGGGCGCCGCTTTGGAACAGCATGCCCATCCGTTTGCGTAAATTGTACAAGTCGCGGGTCGGCAAACGATGAACATTCAAACCGTCGACATTGATTTGGCCGCGTTCGGGAGTCAGTTGGCCGCCGATCAGTTTCAGCAGTGTGGTTTTGCCGGTGCCGCTGGGGCCCATGATGGCGGTGATTTTGCCGCGTTGGATTTCGAGATCGATGCCGTCGAATATCTTTCTGGCGCCCCTGGAAAAGCTCAAGTTGCTGATTGAAACGATGTTGCTTTCCGGGCTTGCGCTAGTGGCCATCTGCTGTGATTACAGGAGTATCTGGTTTGGTAACAGGTTATTTTCTATGACTGGTCGCGAATAAGTCAATGACTTGGGGTGAAAAGTCGATCAAGAACATGCAATAATGATTCCTTTTTACTCAAGTGTGCGGAGTCGGTTTTCGGTGGGCGGCGATCAGAACATTCAGGCGTTGGCGTTGGCGGTGATTCAAACCGAAATGCAAGCCGTGGCAGCGTTGGCCGCGCGTATCGACCACCAGTTCGTTGCTGCTTGCCGTCTGTTACTGGCTTGCAAAGGCCGAGTAGTGGTTACTGGCATGGGCAAATCCGGGCATATCGCCGGTAAAATCGCCGCAACTTTGGCCAGCACCGGCACGCCGGCGTTTTTCGTGCATCCGGGTGAAGCCAGTCACGGCGACTTGGGCATGATCACCCGTCAGGACGTGGTCTTGGCCCTGTCTAATTCCGGCGAAACCGGAGAAATTCTGACGATTTTGCCTATCATTAAGCGCCTGGGCGTGCCCTTGATTGCGTTGACCGGCAATCAAGGCTCGACGTTGGCAAAGTTTGCAACGGCGCACATCGATGTTGCAGTTGAACAAGAGGCTTGCCCGTTGGGTTTGGCGCCCACCGCCAGCACTACCGCGGCATTGGTGATGGGGGATGCCTTGGCCGTCTCTTTACTGGAAACTCGCGGATTTACTCGGGACGATTTCGCGCTATCGCATCCGGGCGGCAGTTTGGGTAAGCGATTGCTGTTGCAGGTCGGCGATATCATGCATCGTGGCGGCGAAGTGCCGGTGGTATCCGATACGGTGTTGGTCGGCGAGGCTTTGCTGGAAATGACCGGCAAAAAACTGGGAATGACTGCGGTGGTGGATGGCGACGGTCGCGTGGCCGGAGTGTTTACCGACGGCGATTTGCGGCGGATGCTGGAGAAAAACCTGGATGTGCACCTGACCCGGATTGCGGAAGTCATGACCCGGAATTGCAAGTCCGTCGACGAACGTATGTTGGCGGCCGAGGCGATGCAGATCATGGAGGCCAAAAAAATTAACGCCTTGTTGGTGGTCGACGAAAATAATAAGTTGCTCGGCGCGTTGAATATGCATGATTTGTTGCGGGCCGGGATTGTTTGAAGCGTGAGCGGAAATGTTTGAATTAAGTCCTGAACAACTCGCCATCGTCCGCGAGCTCAAATTGTTGGTGTTGGATGTTGACGGCGTGCTGACCGACGGCCGTTTGTTTTTCGACGATAGCGGCAGAGAGTACAAATGCTTTCACGCCCGCGACGGCCACGGTATTAAGTTGTTGCGTCAAACCGGTGTCGAAGTCGCGGTCATTTCCGGCCGAAAATCCAATTCGGTGACGTTGCGGATGCAGGGGCTTGGCGTCGAGCATGTCTATCAGGGGCATGAAAACAAGCGAGCGGCTTTCGCCGACGTGTTGCAGCGATTGAATTTGCAGTCGCGGCAAGTGGCTTATGTCGGCGACGACGTTTTGGATTTGCCGGTCATGCGCCAGGTCGGGTTTGCCGTGGCGGTGCAGGATGCCAATTTTGCGGTGTTGGCACATGCGCATTGGCAAACCAAAGTCCCCGGCGGCTTGGGTGCCGTGCGCGAGGTGTGCGATTTGATCATGCATGCTCAAGGGACGCTGGATGCGGTGTTGCACAACTATTTATGACATCGCAGCGGAATTTTCAGATTTTTGTCTACGTCGGCTTGGCCGCTTTGTTGTCGTGGTGGCTGGTGCAGCTTAACGAACAGCGTGACGCCGAAATAAAAATTGCCGAAAATAGCCCGGATTTTTTCAGCGTGGGTTATTACAAAAAAGAGATGGATTTGGACGGCTTGCCGAAAAGCGAATTGTCGGCTGACAGAATGGAGCATTACAAGGCCGACGGCAGCACGCATCTGCAGCAGCCGGTCATGACGCTGTTCAATCCCAATCAAAAGCCATGGTCGATCAAATCCGAAACCGGAATCATGGCGGCGGACGGTGATAGTTTGCAGTTGAACGGCAAAGCTTATATCAATCGTGATGCATCGAAAACCAATTCGGCTTTAACCATTAACACATCGGATTTGCGAGTTAAACTCGCCAGTCATTTTGCAGAGACCCAAGCTTGGGCGGAAATCATCAGTCCCCCCAATAGAACGGAAGGGATAGGAATGGAGGCGACTTTCGTCAGTCCGATTCACCTGAAATTGTTGTCCAAAGTGAAAGGTCGCTATGAAATTAAGTAGAATAGTGGGGGTAGGCCTGTTTTTGTCGGCGCGGCTTGCGTTCGGTTTGGAGTCGGATTCCGAGCAGCCTGTTTATATCGATTCCAATAACGCCGTTTACGATGAAAAAAGCCAGATCAGTACCTACACCGGTAATGTGGTGGCGACCCAGGGCAGTATCAGAATCGACGCCGACCAGTTGGTGGTGCATCTGAAAGACGGCGCCATCACCAAACTGGTGGCGACGGGTAAGCCGTCCCGTTTCAAACAATTGCCGGCCGTGGGTAAGGAAGAAATGCACGGCGAGGGTTTGATCAACGAGTTTTATCCGGATAAGAATTTGTTGATCTTTATGAAAAATGCTTCGGTTTGGCAGGGTGATGCCAAACAATCCAGCGAGTACATAGAGTACGATACCAAAAACTCGTTGTTGAAAGCCGGTGAGTCCAATTCCGATGGCAAGCGGGTGCATTCGGTGATTCAGCCCAAAACCAAGAAGGCCCAATAGTGGCGCGCTTGGTAGCAACCGAGTTGTACAAGCGGTACAGCTCACGCAACGTCGTCGATGGCGTCAGTTTGCAGGTCGATACCGGCGAGGTGGTGGGCTTGCTCGGCCCTAACGGCGCCGGTAAAACCACTAGCTTCTACATGATGGTGGGGCTGGTGAAGGCGGACAGAGGCGATATTTTTCTCGACGACCAACGGATTACGCTGCATCCGATGCATCGGCGGGCAAGATTGGGGATAGGCTATCTAGCCCAGGAAGCATCGGTATTTCGTAAGCTCAGTGTCGCCGACAACTTGCGCGCGGTACTGCAGATTCGTGACGATTTGACCGATGGCCAGATCGAACTGGTCATCGACGAATTGTTGGGGGAGTTCGGTATCGGCCACTTGCGCAACCAGTTGGCATTGGGGCTGTCGGGCGGCGAGCGGCGGCGGGTCGAGATTGCCCGGGCTTTGGCCAGCGAACCACAGTTTATTTTGTTGGACGAACCGTTTGCCGGCGTCGATCCGATCTCGGTTTTGGAATTGCAAAAAATTATCGCGCATCTGAAGCAGCGCGGTATCGGTATCCTGATCACCGAGCATAAAGTTAGGGAAACATTGGAAATATGCGATCGCGCCTACATCTTGAACGAAGGCAAGGTTATCGCCGAAGGGCAATCCCGCCAACTTGTCGAGAACGACGAGGTGCGCAGAGTGTATCTGGGCGAAAAATTCAGTTTATAAAATCCGAGTAGTCATGAAGCAATCCTTACAGCTCCGCATCGGTCAAAGTTTGACCATGACGCCGCAGTTGCAGCAGGCAATAAAACTGTTGCAAATGTCGACTTTGGATTTGCAGCAGGAAATTCAGCAGGCGCTGGAATCCAATATGATGCTGGAATTGGACGAAGAAGAGCTGCCGGCTTTGGAGTTTCGCGATAAAAAGCTCGACAACACCGACCAAGTCACCAGCGAAGGCTCCCAAACCGATATGCCGGACGAGTTGCCGGTCGATGTCAGTTGGGACGATGTTTACGAAAGTTCGTTGCCCAGCAGCGGCGATGACGGCGACACGCCCGAGTTCGAAACCTTTCGCGGTAAATCCGAAACTTTGCACGACCACTTACTGTGGCAATTGGATCTGATTCCAATCTCGGATCGCGATTATGCAATTGCGGTAGCGATTATCGACGCAATCAACGACGACGGTTATGTCGCCAGCGATCTGCAGGACATTTTTCAAGGTTTGCTGGAGCAGTTGGAAGGCTTGGAATTCGACGAGGTTCAGGCCGTGCTGCATCGGATTCAGAATTTCGATCCGGTCGGTGTCGCGGCGCTGGATTTGGCCGACTGCCTGCGGTTGCAATTGCAGCAATTGCCGGATAACACCCGCTACAAGGCTGAAGCCTTGGATTTTGTGCACCGGCATCTGGATTTGCTGACCAGTTGCGATCAGGTCCGCTTGATGAAACGGGTCGGGCTCAGCGAAGACGAATTGAAAGGTATATTGGCCTTGATTCGGACCTTGGACCCCAAGCCGGGAGCCAGCTTGCAGGAAGTGGACGTCGAGTACGTCGTGCCCGACGTGTTCGTGGCCAAAGTAAACGGCCAGTGGCTGGTCAGTTTGAATCCCGATATCGCGCCGAAATTGCGCATCAATCCGTTCTATTCCGGCATGATCAAGCGCGCCGACAATAGTACGGACAACGTCAGCATGAAGAACCACTTGCAGGAAGCGCGTTGGTTTATCAAAAGTTTACATAGTCGCAACGACACCTTGCTGCGGGTCGCGAAAAGTATCGTCGAAAAACAGGGCGATTTTTTCGAACACGGCGCGATTGCGATGAAGCCGATGGTCTTGCGGGACATCGCCGAGGAATTGGAGTTGCACGAGTCGACGATCTCGCGGGTGACCACGCAGAAATACATGCACACCCCGCACGGCGTGATCGAATTCAAATACTTTTTCTCCAGTCATGTCAGTACCGATGGCGGAGGCGAGTGCTCGGCGACGGCAATCCGGGCGCTGATAAAAGAGTTGGTCGGCAACGAAAATCCGGCCAAGCCATTAAGTGATAGTAAAATATCGGATTTATTGAACGAGAAGGGCATTAACGTCGCGCGCCGCACCATCGCCAAATACCGGGAAGCGATGTCCATCCCTTCAACCAGCCAGCGGAAAAGGCACATTTAATCGATCGGGAAGCACAATTTTTAAAAACAGGAGTATTCCATGCAAGTTAGTATCACAGGCCATCACGTAGAAGTTACCGAGGCGTTGAAAGCTTATGTCGAAGAAAAAATCGGCAAAATCAAACGCCATTTCGACAACGTCGTTGATGTCCATGTCATTTTGACCGTTGAAAAACTGGAGCAAAAAGCCGAAGCGGCAGTACAGGTCAGCGGTGCCAAGCTTTATGCGGAAGACGTGCAAGAAGACATGTATGCAGCGATCGACAATATGGTCGACAAGCTCGACCGCCAAATCGTCAAGCACAAAGAAAAATCTCAAAACCATCGTTAATCGGATATTCGGCGACACGGGATGAAAACGGCTTTCGTCTCGTGTCCAGTCAACCATGAAGCTTGTTATCGTCAGCGGTTTATCGGGGTCGGGCAAGAGTATCGCGTTGGATACTCTGGAAGATTGCGGCTATTACTGCATCGATAACCTGCCGGTCGCATTGCTGGCCGACTTTGTCGATCACGTGATGCTGAAAAACCAAGCCACTTACAGCAAAACCGCGATCGGCATCGATGCTCGCAATCGGTCCGACAATTTGGCCGAGTTTCCGGACAGTCTGACTTCAATTCGTAACAAGGGTATCGACTGCGAACTGGTGTACATGGAAGCGGATGAGAACATCATCCTGAAGCGCTACAGCGAAACCCGTCGCCGCCACCCGCTCAGCACCGAGAGCCGGCCTTTGCGCGAAGCCTTGGAAATCGAGCGGGAGATGTTGCGTCCGCTGGCCTTGAGAGCCGATATCGTCATCGACACCAGCTATACCCATTACCATCAATTACGGGATTTATTGAAAAACCGGCTGGGTGAGAAAGGCCAAAACTCGTTGTCGATTCTGTTCCAGTCGTTCGGTTTCAAATACGGGATACCTTTGGATGCCGACTTTGTGTTCGATGCCCGTAGTCTGCCCAACCCTTATTGGGCGCCTGAGCTAAGGGGCTTAACCGGCAAAAACCCCGCGGTTGCCGATTTTTTGCAGAACGATCCGGCGGTAAAGGAGTTTCTACACGATATCGGTTACTTCATCGGCCGTTGGGCGCCGCGGTTCGAATCGGATAACCGCAGTTATTTGACTATTGCGATCGGTTGTACCGGCGGCCAACACCGTTCGGTTTATCTGGTCGAAGCCTTAAGCAAACATTTTCAAACGATTACCGCCAACGTCATCGTCAGGCATCGGGAGTTGCGGTAACCCCGGGCCGCCGGCCCTCTTTTTGGTTTTGTACCTATGACATCAGCAGTGAAGCTCGAAAACGCGGAATCTCTATTGGATCGGACGCTGGAAGTTTTGGCCAACGGCTCGCAAATCGAAATCAGAAACTTGGTGCGGTCCCTTTATCCGGCGGAAGCGGCGCATATTCTCGAAGCCTTGGATCCCGAACAGCGCGCAAAACTCTGGGCGTTGATTCCACCCGGAGTGATTGGCGAAATCCTGGTGGAGGTTAACGTCGAAGTCGGTGCCGGTCTGCTGAAAATCACCGACCGCAAAGACCTGATTGCCGCGACCGAGTCGATGGGTGCCGACGGCATGGTTGATCTATTGCATGTGCTGCCTGAGCCGTTGTTGTCGCAAATCATGGAATCGATTGGAGTGCATAACCGTAACCGGATCGAAAAGGCTTTGAGTTACGGGGAGCATACTGCTGGCGGCATTATGTCCGATGACGTGCTGACGATACGCGGCGACGTCACATTGGATGTTGTTTCGCGATACTTGCGCTTGCGCGGCAACATTCCAGCCAATACCGATAGTCTGATCGTTGTCGATCGTAAGGAACACTTTCAGGGGGTATTGCCGCTCAGCCAGTTACTGAGCCATGACCCGCATACCAAGGTTGCCGCTGTGATGGATACCCGAATTGCCGGCATTTCTTACCGGATGCCAAGTCGTGACGTTGCCGGAGTATTTGAGCGGCGCAAGTTGCTGTCTGTTCCGGTGTTGGCGGATGACGGCAGAGTGGTCGGGCGGATAGCAGTCGACGACGTTATCGGTTTAATCAGGGACGAAGCGGACCATTCGCTGATGAGCATGGCCGGTTTGAGCGAAGAGCAGGACATGTTTGCACCGGTGGTCAGCAGCGCCAAGCGTCGGGCTCTCTGGCTAGGCGTAAATCTGCTGACGGCTTTTCTGGCGGCCTCGGTGATCGATTTGTTCGAAGACGCTATCCAACAGATTGTGGCGCTGGCCGTGCTGATGCCGATTGTGGCCAGCATGGGCGGTATTGCCGGCAGTCAGACTTTAACCTTGGTGGTCAGAGGTCTGGCCTTACGCCAAGTCACTGGTAGCAATGCCGGACGCTTATTGTTTAAGGAGATTTCGGTCGGCTTGTTGAACGGTTTGGTGTGGGCCTGTGTGGTAGCCCTGGTGGCCGGTATGTGGTTTCACCGCCCGGATGTCGGAATATTGCTGGGTGTGGCGATGTTGATCAATCTGGTCTGTGCCGCTTTGTCCGGTGTGGCGATACCGGTTTTGCTGAACAAGATGGGGATTGATCCGGCCCTGGCCGGCGGAGTGTTATTGACCACAGTCACCGATGTGGTTGGTTTTACAGCCTTTTTGGGTTTGGCGACCTTGTTTCTCCTTTAAGGGTTTGTGCTTTTTGTTACGGAAAATGGTAGTATTCCGGACGTACAGCAGCTTATTTTCCAAAATAAATGTCTACCGGCGCACCAATTACGCAAAAAACAGCTTTGGAGTTCAAAAGCACGTCGCTGACAGTGCCGGTATTGCTGCTAGCCGGTAATGACGTGGTCCTGATCGATCAACAATTGCAGGAAAAAGTCGCGCAAGCGCCCGAGTTTTTTAAAAATTCGCCGCTCTTGATCGATTTGCAAAAGCTTAACGCTCAAAATCTCGAACTGGATTTTACCGAAATCGTCGCTTTGGTCCGCAAACACGGGTTTATGCCGATCGGTATTCGCGGTGGCAACCAAAAACAAACCGACGATGCTCTGGCAACTAATTTGCCGCATTATTCCCTGCATGGCGCCAATGCGCCGCTCGCTGCCAACAAACCTGCCGCAAAAACATTGCCGCCGCCAGTTGCTGAAGAGCCGAAGCAGCAAACTCAGCTTGTGGAAAACAAGCTGGTCGTGCAACCGGTCCGTTCCGGGCAACGGGTCTATGCGAAAGGGGATTTGATCGTTACCGCAACGGTGAGCGCCGGCGCCGAAATCATGGCCGAGGGCAATATTCACATCTACGGTTCGCTCCGCGGCAGAGCTTTGGCTGGCGTGTTGGGCGATACTGCTGCCCGTATTTTCTGCTCGGACCTGCAAGCCGAATTGATTTCAATCGCCGGGATTTACCAGCTGAGCGAAGATTTGAGCAAATATCCGGCGCATAAGCCGTTACAGATCAGTCTGGATAATCAAGCCCTGATTATTAAAGAGTTTTAAGCTTTTCTTGGAGGAATAATTTTGGCCAGAATAATCGTAGTAACATCGGGAAAAGGTGGTGTGGGCAAAACCACGACCAGTGCCGCGATCGCGATGGGTTTGGCGAAGCGGGGGCACAAGACTGCCGTGATCGATTTCGATGTGGGGCTGCGCAACCTCGATTTGATCATGGGGTGCGAACGCCGCGTGGTTTACGATTTGGTTAACGTGATCAACAATGAAGCGACTCTGAATCAAGCCTTGATCAAGGACAAGCGCTGCGAGCAACTGTACATACTGCCCGCCTCGCAAACCCGCGACAAAGATGCGTTGACGACCGAAGGCGTCGGCAAGATTTTGGAAGAGTTGTCCAAGGACTTTAAATACATCGTTTGCGACTCGCCGGCGGGAATCGAGCGCGGTGCTACACTTGCCATGTACTTTGCCGATGACGCTTTCGTCGTGACCAATCCGGAAGTATCGTCGGTTAGGGATTCGGATCGTATGTTGGGCATTCTTGCCAGCAAGTCGCGGCGGGCGGAAAAAGGCGAAGAGCCGATCAAGGAATACCTGCTGTTGACCCGTTACGCACCGGATAGGGTTAAGTTGGGCGAAATGTTGAGTGTCGAAGACGTCCAGGAAATTTTATCCCTCCACCTGTTGGGCGTGATTCCGGAATCGAAGTCGGTATTGAACGCTTCGAACTCCGGCACCCCGGTTATCTTGGACGAGCAAAGCGATGCCGGTCAGGCGTATGCTGATATCGTTGCCCGTTATTTAGGCGAAAACAGACCACACCGTTTTATCGAGGAAGAGAAGAAGGGCTTGTTTAGCAAGCTGTTCGGGAGCAAGTGATGAGTCTCTTAGATTACTTCAGATCGTCGAAGACCAATACGGCGTCTTTAGCCAAGGAGCGGCTGCAAATTCTGGTGGCGCACGAACGGGCCTCGCGCAACCAGCCTTCTTATTTGCCAGAACTACAAAAAGAACTATTGGCAGTAATTCGTAAATATGTAAATGTCGGGCAGGATGCTATCACCGTTAATTTCGAACAGGATGGCAATCAGGAAACACTCGAACTGAATATCGTGTTACCTGACGAGCGTTAGTTGCGTTTGCTTGTTTGACAAGGCTTATTCCGGTGTTGTGCTGGATCAAGCAGCCGATTTTTTTGTTGTGCAAATGATGAGGAGTTGAAATGGTAGATACAATTGGCGAAGCAGCTGGTGCAGTCTGGCAATTTCTGAACGCGAATGGCGAAGCCAGCGTGAATAAGATCACCACCGAAACCGGCTTGGGCAAAAACGAAGTGCAACGGGCCATCGGCTGGTTGGCTAAAGAAGACAAGCTGAATATCGAGATGAAAGGACGCGTCGAGACCCTTTCGTTGAAGTAACAGTTTTCCGCATACCCGCTTAAGACAGGGCTAAGCGAGGCAGCTTTCAATACTGGCAATGTGTCCGGTGATCAGTTTGTCGAGCTTTTCGGTCTGAGGCGGGTATTCTCAATGCCGCGAGGTTTTTAGGTAGCCTGTTGCCTGACTGGAATTGCGGCCCGCATATGGCTGGCGTTCGGCATTACGTCGAAAAGATCTTGCCTAAGTCTGATTGATCCGCCGACGGATTGGCGCGGGTAGCGCCGTAAGAATTACAAAAATACCGTTTAACAAATTTTCCAATAATGCGGAGTCTTTCTGTCGAATGAAAGCCAAAATAGCCACATTTCTCACCCTAGTCCTGTTGGTTTTGATCAACATCGGTATCTGGTCCTACATCAATAACCCGTTACAGCTTCCGTCTTGGAGCGACACGATGATGGGGGTAACTTTTAACCCCAAGCAGCGCGATTTCAATCCGCAGGATGGTATCTTTCCGACCCGCGAACAAATCCAGGCCGATGTCGAGCTATTGTCGGGCAAGGCGCATTCAATCAGGACCTATACCGCATTGGAGGGTATGGAGGTCGTGCCGGAATTGACCGCGAAAAGCGCGTTGAATCTGGCGATGGGCTGCTGGGTGGATTTGGTCGAGGACGAAGAAAGCGAGGAGAACCGGCAAAAACGGTTGGACAAGAACCAGCGCGAAGTCGAGAGTTTAATCAACCTAGCCAATCAATATCCGAAAACGATCATTCGGACGCTGGTTGGAAACGAATCGCTGTTGCGGGTCAGAAACAAGGTCAGCGAACCGGTCGCAAAGCGCGTGCGCGACGAGTTTGGCGGTCAGATGGCGGAGCAGGAACTGCAGGATAAAATCAAAGCCGAGATCAATCTTGAAGTTACCAACAAAGCCAATGAACTGATCGAATATATCCGCGAAGTCAAAAAACGCACCTGGAAGCCGGTCAGTACCGCCGAGACCTGGGATATATGGGTCGACCATCCGGAATTGGCGGCCGAAGTCGATTACATCGCGGTGCATATCCTGCCGTATTGGGAGGGCATTCCGGTCGAATTGCCCCAAGGCGCGGAAGGCGATAATGCCGTCGAATACGTGTTCAAGCGCTACTATGAACTGCAAAAGCTTTACCCGGATAAAACCATCGTCATTACCGAGGTGGGTTGGCCTTCCGATGGTCCGCCGCAAAAAGCCGCTACGGCTTCGTTGGCGAATCAGGCCAAGTTTTTACGCGAATTCCTGAACCGCGCCACCGCCGAGAACGTGATTTACTACGTGGTCGAGGCCTTCGACCAGCCGTGGAAAATCAAGCTGGAAGGTACCGCCGGCGCGTACTGGGGCCTGTTCAATGCCGATCGCCAGCCCAAATTCCCGATGGAGGGCGACGTATTGGCCAATCCGACCTGGCGTAATTGGGCCAGCGGTGCGGCAATACTCAGTATCATCCTGATGGCGGCCTTCTTGTTTACCCGGAAAAGCTTGAAACTGCCCGGTAAATTCTTCTTCGGCATCGTCGCCAACTTGGCGGCATCGGTGTTGTTCTGGTCGGCTTCGATAGCGGCAGCCCAATACCAAACCGGTTTCTCGGTCGTGTTTTGGGCGATTCTATTGATGATGCAGGCCATGGCAATCCTGGTGCTGTTGACCGAAAGCTTGGAAATAGCGGAAGTGATTTGGCATCGAAAAGGCCGTCGTACCTTCCAGCCACTGACGCCGCCGGCCGGTTTCCGTTACCCGAAAGTCTCGATCCATCTGCCGATTCATAACGAGCCGCCGGAAATGGTACGCAAGACTTTGAATGCTCTGGCCAAGGTCGATTATCCGAATTACGAAGTGTTGGTGATGGATAACAACACCAAGGATCCGACAGTATGGCAACCGGTGCGCGACGATTGCGACCGTTTGGGCGAGAAATTCCGCTTCTTCCATTTGGACAACTGGCCTGGTTATAAAGCCGGCGCGATCAACTATGCGCTGGAAAATACCGCAGACGATGCCGAAATTATCGCGGTGATCGATAGCGATTACATTTTGTCGCCTGATTGGTTGAACGCCATGGTGCCGTACTTCGACCAGGAAAATGTCGGTTTCGTCCAGTCGCCCCAAGACTACCGCGACGCCCACCAAGGTTCATTCAAAAACATGTGTTACTGGGAATATGCCGGTTTCTTCAACATCGGCATGGTACAGCGTAACGAATACAACGCCATCATCCAGCACGGCACGATGACGATGGTGCGCAAATCGGCGTTCGAAAAAGTTGGCTCCTGGGGTGAATGGTGTATTTGCGAAGACAGCGAACTGGGTTTGCGTTTGTACGAGGCCGGTTACGATTCGGTGTATTGCAAAGAATCGTTCGGCCGCGGCTTGATGCCGGATACCTTCTCCGGCTATATGACGCAACGCTTCCGTTGGGTGTACGGTGCGATGCAAATCATCAAAAAGCATTGGCGGCATTTCCTGCCCAACAAGAAGTCTTCGCTGACGTCGGCGCAACGCTATTACTTTGTCGCCGGCTGGTTGCCGTGGTTTTCCGATGCGTTGGCCTTGCTGTTTACCGGCACCAGTTTGATTTTGACGGCGCTGATCGTCGCCGATCCCAAGCACAGCGAATTGCCGGTAAATGCCTTCCTGTTGCCGACGATAGGCTTGTTTGCCTTCAAGATCGTGCGCGGTTTATGGTTGTACAAGGCGCGGGTGGCGTGTTCGATGTTGCAGGCCTTGGGTGCGGCGCTGGCCGGCCTGTCGTTGACGCACACTGTGGCGCGCGGCACCTTGCAGGGTTTGTTCACCTCAGGCAAGCCCTTCATGCGTACGCCTAAATACGAACAGCAGGGGCCTCTGGTCGCCGGTCTGTTGATCATCTGGCAAGAGCTGTTACTGCTACTGCTGTTGGTCGCCGGCATTGTGGCGATGCGCTCCGTCGAGCATTTCGACAACTTGAGCGGCCGGTTATGGGTCGCGGTCCTGGCGGTGCAATCGGTACCGTATATCGCCACTTTTATTACGATTCTGATCAGTGTCGCGCCGAATTATTTTCCGGGTAAAAAACTGTCGGCCGACGAATTGGATACCGAATAGCGGGGTTTAGCTTACGGGACACCCAGCCTCGGCCGGTAACGGCCGGGGCTTTTTTTTGCGAAGCTGCGCAAGGTTAAAATCGGCGTTGGTGAGCCGGATTTTTCGGCATCATGCAAGCGGAGTGGCGCGCGGCTGCCGGGACGGCGATAATCTGCGAAAAATATAATCAATTTGTTGCGGCAACCCGGCTGCAACGTTTCAACACGCCGAATGACATATGAAAATATCCAAACTATTCCTAGCCTTAATCACACCGTTTGTGGTTTCGGCTTGTGCGACCGATGCCGTACCCGTCGATCAAAATCCGGCTGCCGCGCAGCAAGGTGCGGTAAACCAAGCCGACTGCACCAAAGCGCAAGCATTGCCGCAGCGTGGGTGTTCCGATACCGTGACGGCCAGCTTCGACTCAAACGGTACACTCTGGATCGCGTGGGTGCAGCAGCAGCATATTTATCTGCAAACCTCGGATGACGGCGGCCGTAGTTTTTCCAAACCGGTTCGGGTTAATGCCGACGCCGAGGCGATTGCCGCGCACGGCGAATATCGGCCGAAAATCAAAATTGGCCCCGAAGGCAACGTTTATTTGACGTGGACTCAGAGTCTGGAAAAACGCCACACCGGCCATATCCGTTTCAGCCGCTCTACCGACGGCGGTAGAACCTTTTCCAAGCCGGTAACGGTCAACGACAATCTTGACGTTATCAGTCATCGTTTCGATGCGTTGGCGCTGGGCAAAAACGGCGAAGTGTTTATCGCTTGGCTAGACGCTCGGGACAAGGAAAAGGCTAAAGCTGCCCAGCAGGAATTCAACGGTACCGCGGTCTATTACGCTTGGTCCGACAATGGCGGAGCAAGCTTTTACCCGAATAAAATTGTCGCGCCGCATAGCTGCGAATGTTGCCGTTTGGGCGTGGAAATCGCTCCCGACAACCGCCCGCTAGTACTGTGGCGGCATGTCTATGACGGCAATATCCGCGACCATGTCTTGTCCAAGTTCAGCGATTGGCATACGCCGGGGCCGGTGCAGCGGGTCAGCCACGAGAACTGGAAAATCGATGCCTGTCCGCACCATGGTCCAGGGTTGTCGATTACCGACGATGGCACGATACACGCCGTTTGGTTTAGCGGGGCCCCCGACAATCAGGGCTTGTTTTACGCACATTCGCTAAAGGGTGCGGCCGAGTTCTCCCAGCCCTACCGGCTCGGCAATCCGGGCGCCAAACACCCTCAAGTATTGGCGTTGGGCCAGCGGCTGGTGGTAGTCTGGTCGGAGTTTGACGGCAGTAAAAATTTGGTCAAATTGATCAAGTCCGACGACGGCGGCAACCGCTGGACTCAGCCCGAGATCGCGGAAGCAACGCCGGATGCGGCAGACGATGCTTTTTTACTGAGCGATGGCGACCGTATTTATTTGTCTTGGCAAACCGCTGGCGGTTATCGGTTCCGGGAGATATAAATCTTTTCCGCCGGGCTCGCCAGCATTTGTACCCGGCAAAGCGAACGGCGGCGGGAATCTTGTCGGGACAGGTCGGCACATTTTCTGACACGGGGAGTTCGGATTGAATCAGGAAGCATCGTCATGGTCGGGCGGCGACCGCCGCAAAAGCCGCTACCGCAGCCAGGGATTTACGCGGGCGTCATTGATTACCTCGGCGTCGAGTTGCGCGGCCTGGCTAACGGTTTTAATGCCCGCCACCTTAGCAACTGCGGCGCCCGGGCCCAATGTGTTCGACGGGGTTATGATTTTCGTCACCGTGTTTTTGGTCTTGGATATCGGCGGCTTGGGCGTGGCAGCATTTGCGCTGGTCAATACCAAGTTCAATAGTTCTCTGGCAATCTACGGTGTGTTATCGAATGTGGTTTGCATCGTCTTAAACCTGTCGCTGATTTCCTTTTGAGCCGGTTTCGGCTGTAAAACAGGTAGCTCTTAACGCCGCAATACCCGTAACGGTGCTTGTCTGACTACGTGGCGTACTCCCCAATACCCGGCCAGGGTCACTCCGGTAACGCCGACGGCCGGCAAGGCCAGCCACAGATAAACATGGGCCTGGAACTGGATTTGCATGACGCGGGTATACAGCATATACAGTATCGACTCGGTCGCCAGCGTTGCCAGCAATCCTGCGGACAGCCCCAAAACGCAAAATTCGATCAAATGACTGCTCCTTAAAAAGCTGCGCCGCGCCCCCAACGTACGTAGCAACGCCCCTTCGTAAATCCGTTGGTCCAAGGTGGAATAGACTGCGGCGAACAACACGCTAAATCCTGCTGCCAGCGCAAAATATAAAATCAGATTAATCGCTTGGGTTAATTGGGCCAGTATGGTTCTGAATTGCTGCAGAATCTGCTCCACCTCCAGAACCGTCACCGCCGGATATTTTTTTAACAGTGGCGGCAGCAGATTTTTTTGCGCTTCGGTCAGATGAAAACTGGTCATGTAGGTCGCCGGAAAACCGGTCAGAGTGCCCGGCGAAAAAATCATGTAAAAATTGGGGCGCATGGTGTCCCATTGTACGCTGCGCAGATTTGCCACCGTGGCGGTGAGTTGGGCGTCTCCCACTGTAAAACCGAGCTGGTCGCCGGGGCGGATACCCAAATTGTCCGCCAGTTTTTTCTCCACCGATACCTGGCCGGGGCGGTCCGCCTGCCAAGCTGCGCCGTCGGTGATTTGATTATCCTCCGGAAACCGGTCGGCCCAGGTCAGGCTCAGTTCGCGCTGCGTGGCAGCTTCGCCTTGGCTGTCTTTGCTGACTCGACCTTGCACGGCTTCGCCGTTAATGGTCACCAAACGACCGCGGACCACCGGATAAAAATGGCTGTCCGGAACCTGATTGCGATGCAGGTCGTCCTGAAAATCGGCCAGAGACGACGGCAGGATGTTGATCGCAAAATGGTTGGGAGCCTGATCGGGAAGTTGCCGGCGCCAATCGTCCAAAAGGTGGCTGCGCACGCTGAAACTTAAAGCCATTGCGGTCAGCGTGATGCCGAATGCCAAAATCTGGCCGATGCTGGCCCGGCCGTCGCGCAACAATCCGCGTAAACCGAAGCGCCAAACCAAGCCCAGCCGCGGCAGCAGCCGTCGCGATAAATGCAAGATGCCCTGAATCGCCAGCCCCAAGATCAGCAAAACGGCAAAACCGGTGCCGATAATCGCGAAAGTGAGTTTCGGATCGCCCGTATAACGCCAGATCAAACCGGCCACGACGCTGGCAGCCAAGCCGTAGACCAGCCAGCCGCTGCCGGGTAAAGGTTCCAGCTCCCGCCTTAGCACGCGTAGCGGCGGGACTGCTTGTAAGCGCAACAACGGCGGCAAGGCAAAACCCCATAAGATGATCAAGCCGGTGGCAATGCCGTAGACGATCGCCAATTCCCCGGGATCGGCCAGTGTTTCCGGCAACAGATTTTTCAGCAATTGAAACAAGCCGTACTGGGCCAGCCAACCCAAAGCGCAACCGGCTAAGCTGGTGGCCAAGCCTAATACCAAGAATTGGACGGCGTAGAGTCTTAAGATTTCCGCTTGCGTGCAGCCTAGGCAACGTAGTAAGGCCGTGGTGTTGAAATGGCGTTCGCTGTAGCGACGGGTGGTCATCGCGATCGCAACGCCGGAGATCAAGGTCACGACAACGCTGGACAAGCCCAGATAGCGCTCGGCGCGCTGCAACGCAGAGCCCAGCTCGGGCCGGTCCCGGCGAATATCCAAGATTTTTTGCGAAGGATTCAAGTTCGGTTGCAACCAGGCCTTGAATTCGGCCAAAGTCTGTTCGCTGCCGATGAACTGGTGAGCGTAATGGACTCTACTGCCGGGCTGGACCGCGCCGGTGGCGGCCAAATCGTCCAGATGCATCATCACGCGCGGCGAGAAGCTGTAAAAATCGCCGCGTTTGTCCGGCTCGTAACTGATCAGTCTGGTCACTTTCAGCGCTTTTTCGCCGACGGTCAGTGTATCGTTCAGCTGCAATTTCAGGGCGGGCAGCAAGCGTTTGTCGATCCAGGCCTCGCCGGCTGCCGGGCCGTGATCGGCGACGGATTCGTCTTGTAGATCGGCGTCGCGAGTCTTCAGGCGGCCGCGCAACGGATAGCTGGCGCTGACCGCTTTGACCGATGCCAGCTGCATTTCGCCGTTCTCCAGCAACATGCTGGGAAACTCGACCGTTTGCGATCCGCTCAGCGCCAGTTCGTCAGCCTTTGCCAGCCATTTCGGACTGGCCGGGGCCGGTCCGGCCAACACCAAATCGCCGGCCAGGAATTCGGCGGCTTGCAAATTCATTGTGCGTTGCAGCCGGTCGGCGAACAAAGAAATCGACGTAGTGCCGCCTACTGCAATTAACAATGCCAGGGCCAGTAGCGTCAGTTCGCCGGAGCGGGCGTCGCGCCACAGCAGCTTTAAGGCCAGGCGAAAGCGCGTCATACGATGCTCCCGGCTTCCAGATGGATGGTGCGTTGGCAGCGGGTCGCCAAAGACATGTCGTGGGTCACCAGAATCAGTGTGGTGTGTTGTTCCTGGTTCAATTCGAACAACAGCTCGACGACTTTGGCACCGGTAATTCGGTCCAGGTTGCCGGTCGGTTCGTCGGCGAACAATATTGCGGGCCGGGTAACGAAGGCGCGGGCCAGGGCTACGCGCTGTTGTTCGCCGCCGGAAAGTTGCCGCGGCGTGTGCTTTAGGCGTTGAGCCAGGCCGACGCGTTCTAACAGGGCCCGCGCCGATTGCTCGGCGTCGGCCGCGCCGCTCAGTTCCAGCGGCAGCATCACGTTCTCCAGCGCTGTTAAACCGGGCAGTAGTTGAAACGACTGGAATACGAAGCCGACCAATTCGTTGCGCAGCAATGCCCGCCCGTCTTCGTTCAAACTGGCCAAGTCGCGGCCGTCGATTTCGACCGAGCCGCTGCTCGGAGTGTCAAGGCCGGCCAGCAGGCTGAGCAGGGTCGATTTGCCTGAACCGGACTCGCCGACGATGGCGACACTTTCGCCGCGCTTGATGATTAGATCGACCGATGCCAAGATATGCAGGGTGCCTTCGGATGTTGGAACCGCTTTGCCAAGTTTATGGGCGCTGATGATGGTGGAAGCGGAGTGATCGGAACGAGTGTTTGTCATGTATAGCGTGGTCCTTGCCTTAGTATTGAGTATTTTGCCTGTTTGCGCGTCCGCCAAATCGATTGTCGTGCTTGGAGACAGTATTAGTGCCGGTTACGGTATCGAAGTTCAGCAGGGCTGGGTGGCTTTGTTGCAAAAAAAAATTACCGCGCGCGGTTTCGACTATACGGTCTATAACGAAAGTATCAGCGGCGATACTACTGCCGGCGGTTTGGCCCGGCTACCGACGATTTTGGCCAAACACAAACCGGATATTCTGTTTTTGGAGTTGGGCGCCAACGACGGTTTGCGCGGGTTGTCGCCGGAGGAAATGGAGGCCAATTTGGCCGCGATCATAGGCCGGTCGTTACAAGCCGGGGCGAAAGTGACCTTGCTGGCGATGAAAATTCCACCCAACTACGGTAAGCGCTATGTGGAGATGTTTTACGATATTTACCCGGAGCTGGCGCAGGAGTTCAAGATATCTTACGTACCGTTTATTCTGGAAGACATCGTGTTGCGGCCGGAGTTGATGCAACAAGACGGCATCCACCCCAATGCCCTGGCGCAGCAGATCCTGGCCGACAAAATCTGGAAGCACTTGCAGTTTCAGTTGAAGTGATCGGACTCCGGCTTTGTCATGCTCGGATGGCCGGGGATTTCCAGGAGCCGGACCGGTAGCGGGCCAGATTTTCCCGAAACGGGCTGCCTTCCCGACACTCCCAGTAGCCGTAGAGTTGGCCTAGATTGTTGTAAAAGCTGCGGACCAGAATAATCGTCGGCACATAAAGCCAATATCCCGGCCTCAAATTTTGGTTGGCTGTCAGGTTGGCGATTACCGGATTCACCAACGTGAAGTACAGGAAGCCGAGCACGGTCAACGTAATCAGCCAAAACCCGTTGAGCCAAAACCCGAACAACAGTGATGCCATCCACACCGCATGGTTTCGCAGATGGTAAAGCACCGCTTTTAAATCGGCTTGACCAATCCGGCCGGTCCCCTTGCCGTACAGATAATATTGCTTCGCGAGTTTTTTCAGATTCGGCCGTGGCCGCCAGGATACGATTGCGTTCGGCGCCACCGCAACCCGGCAGCCGAGCGCTTTGGCCCGTTGCGCAAACAAGGTATCTTCGGCGGTATACAGCCATTCCGGATAACCGCCCACATCCAGCCAGACGCTTTTGCGGAATGCCGAATTACGGCCGTGAAATACGCGGTCGGCTTCGTTGGCGGCATTGCCGGAGGTTGACAATTTGCCGGCGAAAAATTCGAAATCGTTTTTATGCTCGACATTGCGTACGCCGGTAACTGCGCCGTAGCTAGGATCAGCCAACAAGGGGGCGACCAGTTCCGCCAGCCAGTTGTCTTCCGGGCGGCAGCCGCCGTCGGTGACGGCTATGATGCTGGAGTTCGCGTGGGCGATGGCAATGTTGCGGCCGGCGGCAATATTCACGCCGTTCTCGACCAAAAATTTCAATTTGGGGTTCTGGGCGGCGTAATCCTGCAACACTTCCAGTGTCCCGTCCGTGGAACCGCCATCGACGATAACGATTTCGTCCGCTTGGCGGGTTTGGCGGAAAAACGCGTCCAGCAACTGTCTGATGCTTTCGCGCTCGTTAAGTACGGTGGAAATGATAGCTACGGTTTGATTGGGCATGGTCACAGGCGCGAGCAAGTCTAGTTATTGCAAAAGCTTAATATACATTGGCTGATATTGGCTATTTGTCAGAGCGGATGGTCGAAATAATCGCCGTCGATGCCGCTCCGGTACCAATCGGTTAAAACATTCTCCGCTAGCGCCGGGTTGCTGTAGATCTGGTAGCGGTTGCCGTGCGAGCTCAAGGCCTCGTACCCCAGTTCCCGGAATAAGGCAGTCAATCGTGGTGAAGCCACTTCGAGGTTGCCCCAACTGATACCGAGTTTCCGCCAGTAAGCGAATAAGTGGTACAGCAAACCGCGTATAGCCGGTTCGTCCTGCGGCGGGTAGAACACGTCGCGCAGTACGGCCATATCGATCGACTCGGCGAGCTGTTGCCGGTGCCAGATGGCGTACGCGCGCAATTCCCCCGAGCGGTCGCGCAACGCCAGCATTTGCAACGGGCAGGTCGGGAATTCGAACAAGCGCCAATTCAAATAGCGGCTGCTGCGTTCCGCGCACGACGGGTAGGCCGTTTTGGCGCGCTCCCACAGTGAATCGAACTCGGAGCCGCAATGGCTGATTTCCGCCATAGTGAAGTCGGGATGGGACAATTTTCTGTCGCGCCAACGTAAACTGAGGTCGCAAAAGCTGCCCAGAATTTGCCCTAATCGGTTGCCGACCCGCTTCTCCCAAGAACCGCGGTAACCGATCCTTAGCCGAAAAAAATCGTTGGATTCGCCGCCGATTTTGAGGAAGCCGCAAGCTCCGAAGGATTTCTGCGTGATAATGCCGGCCGTGACGCTGCCGTTGATGTCGGACAAGCCACAGCTGAATCGAATCAGCCGGGTCGCCAGGCCCTGGCCTCTGAATTCCGAGTCGATGCATGTATTTGCGCCGAAGGCGATTATCCTAGACTGCCCGTTCAACCACCAAGGTTGAGCAAACATGGCCCTGAAGCCTACCAGACGCGAGTCTAGCCAAACGCCAACGCCGGGGCCCGGCAGTGCGTTTTGCCAGGGGTTATGCGTGATCCGTTGCTCGAACCATCGGTGTATGTATTCCGGATGGTGGCGGAATTCGTCGAAATTAGCTATCGCAATCCGAATACATGCGCCGATATCTTCCGGCTGAAGTGTACGGAACTGAAATTGGTCTGCCGTATCGGGTACGGAGTGAGGCATCGGCGATTCCTAAAGTTCATGGCTAACAAGCTGTTCAAAGTACCAACCGGCTGCAATAGCCTGCGGCAATTATTAGCCAAATCTCGGCCGCTGCCAAATAAGCCGCCGCTAATGACAGAGCAGCGAAGTTGTCGCGCGGCTGGTCGCCGCACTTGTGATGTTAGATGTGCTTTGGAAGCAATCAAAACAGACGTGACCGGAGCGGCGCCGGTCCGGTCACGCAAGCCGGCAGGCGTCAGGATACGATACTGCGTTTTTTACGGCTTAAAATAGCCAAAAGGCTGCCGAGCAGAAACCAAACCGTACCAGGGAGGGCGGCTTTCAGATTTTGCAGCGGTAACGCTTCAAGCAACGAGGGTGTACCGAGCCAGCCGAAAAATGCGGCTTGCATACCGAAATCCAGCCAGTGTTGCAGATCGGTTACAGTTTCGCGGACTGCTGAGCTAGCGTCGCGCTCTGCTTGTTCGGCAAAGCTGAGTGCGGTGTCGCTCCAAGATAAAGCTGTGGCGAATTGTTGGGGCGGATTGAGGAACACTGCCTGTGACCAGTCTGGAACAGCCCTTGCCGTTATTGGTACCAGGGCAGCCGCGAGTGGTAGGCAGAACAACAGTAAAACCAGAAGTAGAGCTTTGTTTTTTTCCATAATGAACCTCGAAAATCATTGATTACTTTGGAGGTGACAACCCTGAGCCTAGGCCCAGGCTTCCTGTGCATTATCAGGATAGCATCATATGTGCCAATTTCAATAGGGCTGGTTAGCAGGGATTGTGGGGACTTACCCGGGGACTGTGTGCGGATTGCGACATGGGAAACCCACAAATTGTGGCTAACGCAGCAAGTTGTCCGATCGGTGATGCCGGTTTCAGAGGCATTACAGAGCGACATTTTCCGGCAGCTTTCGGCTTGCCTGCCGGAGTGCCGCCAAGCTGGATACCCACCGGTTTTAAGGTTGAAAGATATCGATAACTTGTTAGAGTAGTAAGCGTCCCCGAACCGCAATGGAAAAATCATGCTACGCAAAATCCTGATCGCCAATCGCGGCGAGATCGCCGTCCGCATTATTCGCGCCTGCGCCGAGATGGGCATCCGTTCGGCGGCGATTTACTCCGAGGCAGACCGGTTTGCCCTACACGTCAAAAAGGCGGACGAGTCGCACTATATCGGTAGCGACCCGCTGGCCGGTTACCTGAATATTTACGGTCTGGTCGATTTGGCCTTGCGCACCGGTTGCGACGCAGTCCATCCCGGTTACGGCTTTTTGTCCGAAAACGCCCAGTTTGCCAAAGCCTGCCAGGAGCGCGGTCTGGTGTTCATTGGCCCGTCGGCCGACGTGATTCACCGGATGGGCGACAAGACTGAGGCTAGGGCGGCAATGAAGGCCGCCGGCCTGCCGGTTACGCCGGGTTCGGACGGCAATTTGGACAGTGTCGATCATGCCTTGCAAGTCGCCGAACAGATCGGTTACCCGATCATGCTGAAAGCCACCTCGGGCGGCGGCGGCCGCGGCATCCGCCGTTGCGACAATCCCGACGAACTCCGCCAAAACTTCCAGCGGGTGATTTCCGAAGCGACCAAGGCCTTCGGTAGCGCCGACGTGTTTTTGGAAAAATGCGTGGTCAACCCGATTCACATCGAAGTGCAAGTGCTGGCCGACCACTTCGGCAACACCATCCATCTTTACGAGCGCGATTGCTCGGTGCAGCGCCGCAACCAAAAATTGATCGAAATTGCGCCGTCGCCACAATTGGATGAAGCGCAACGCCAGTACCTGGGCGGCTTGGCGGTAATGGCGGCCAAAGCGGTCGGCTATACCAACGCCGGCACCGTGGAGTTTCTGCTCGATGCCAACGGTCGCTTCTATTTCATGGAAATGAATACCCGGGTGCAAGTCGAGCACACCATCACCGAGACCATCACCGGCGTCGATATCGTCGAAGAACAAATTCGGGTTGCTGCCGGTTTACCGCTGCGCTTCAAGCAGGAAGAAATCGTGCGCCGCGGCTATGCCATTCAATTTCGGGTCAACGCCGAAGACCCGAAAAATAATTTCCTGCCCAGCTTCGGCCACATTACCCGCTACTATGCCCCCGGCGGTCCCGGTGTGCGCACCGACACCGCCATCTATACCGGCTATGAAGTGCCGCCGTTTTACGATTCGATGCTGGCCAAGGTCATCGTCAGCTCGATGACTTGGGAAGATGCGATCAATCGCGGCGAACGCGCCTTGAAAGACATGGGCTTGTTCGGCATCAAAACCACCATTCCCTATTATCTAAAAATTCTCGGTCATCCGGATTTTCGCCGTGGTCGGTTCAACACCGGCTTTGTCGAAGCTAATCCTGACCTCATCAACTATTCCAACAAGCCGCGACCGGAAATTCTGGCGAGCGTGCTGGCGGCGGTTGTCGCTTCCCATACCGGCCTGTAAGCCAAGGACACCAAGATGAGCAAAGTTTATGTAACCGACGTTATCCTCCGCGACGCCCACCAATCCCTGATCGCCACGCGGATGCGCACCGAAGATATGCTACCGGCCTGCGCCATGCTGGACGATATCGGCTATTGGTCTCTGGAATGCTGGGGAGGCGCGACTTTCGACGCCTGTCTGCGTTTCTTAAAGGAAGACCCATGGGAAAGACTGAGCAAACTGAAAGCCGCTTTACCCAATACCCGCCTGCAAATGCTGTTGCGCGGCCAAAACCTGCTGGGCTATCGGCATTATTCCGACGACGTGGTGCGTAAATTCGTCGAGACTGCCGCCCGCAATGGCATGGACGTGTTTCGAATCTTCGACGCGCTGAATGACATCCGCAACCTGGAAACGGCGATCGAAGCCACCAAAGCCGCCGGCAAGCACGCCCAGGGCACCATCTGCTACACGACCAGCCCGGTACACGACATCGCCAGCTTTATCAAACTGGGTAAAGGCTTGGTCAATTTGGGCTGCGACTCGATTGCCATCAAAGACATGGCCGGTTTACTGACCCCCTATATTGCCGGCGAATTGATCAAAGCTTTGAAAGATGCCGTCGATTTGCCGCTGCACCTGCATTGCCATGCCACGGCCGGCTTGGCGGAAATGTGTCAGCTCAAGGCCATCGAAGCCGGCTGCGAACATGTCGATACGGCCTTATCCTCCTGGGCCGGCGGCACCAGCCACCCGCCCACCGAATCGTTGGTCACCGCGCTGCGCGGTACCGATTACGACACTGGGCTGGATTTGGATAAGCTGCAAGCGGTGAACGACTATTTCGCCGAAGTCCGCAAAAAATACCGCCGCTTCGAAAGCGAATTTACCGGCATCGACACCCGCGTCCACATCTTCCAAGTCCCGGGCGGCATGATCTCAAACCTGGCCAACCAATTGAAAGAACGCAACGCACTGGACCGGATCGACGAGGTGTATAAAGAAATCCCGGAAGTGCGCAAAGACTTGGGCTATCCGCCGCTGGTGACGCCGACCTCGCAAATCGTCGGCACCCAGGCGGTGCTGAACGTGTTGATCGGCAAGCGCTACGAGACCATCAGCAACGAGGTCAAACGTTATCTGCACGGCGGCTACGGCAAGGCACCGGCGCCGGTCAATCCGCAATTGCTGGCGAAGGCGGTGGGTAAAGAGGAAATCATCGAATGTCGGCCGGCGGATTTATTGAAACCGGAATTCGAGCATCTGCGCAACGAAATTGCTCATCTGGCTTTGAACGATGAAGATGTGCTGAGTTACGCGATGTTTCCGGAAATCGGTAAACAATTTTTGGAATTGCGCTCCACCGACAATCTGGTGCCGGAGCCATTGGAATTGGAAGAAGCGGCTAAGCCGGGCGAAGTTAAAAAAGCCCCGACCGAATTTAATGTGGCGCTGCACGGCGAGCAATACCACGTTAAAGTCACCGGTGCCGGCCCCAAAAATCAAAGTTTGCGGCATTTTTACTTCACCGTCGATGGCATGCCGGAAGAGATCGTCATTGAGACGCTGGACGAAATCGTGCTGGACGGCGGCGCCCAAGGTGCAGTGCAAAGCGCGATCGCCAGCAAGCGGCGTCGGCCCAGCGAGCCGGGCGATGTCGTGACCAGCATGCCTTGCAACATCATCGACGTATTGGTCAAGGAAGGCCAGAAAGTCAACGCCGGCCAAGCCTTGCTGGTCACCGAAGCCATGAAGATGGAAACCGAGATCACCGCGCCGATTGCCGGCAGCGTCAAAGCCATTTATGTGGCTAAAGGCGACGCGGTTAACCCCAACGAGGTATTGGTGGAAATAAATTGAGAGAAAAGCAGCAAGACGAAAGGTAAAATAGCGCGCTTTGCTTAATCGCCTAAACTTTACCGCCAAGGTGTGCAGCGCGCCGGCCATGAAGCGATTGGCCCGTCCGCTGTTTTTGTATTCGACCTTTCGTCCGGCTCTACCGTGAAACCAACCCCCGTCACCGAAGCATCCATCCAGCACGCCGCCGACTTACTGCGCCATGGTCAGCTAGTCGCGTTTCCGACTGAAACTGTTTACGGCCTGGGCGCTGACGCGTCCAATCCGGAGGCGGTGGCGAAAATTTTTGCGGCCAAGGGCCGGCCGGCGGACCATCCGTTGATCGTGCATATTGCCGGTGCCGAGCGAATGGCTGATTGGGCCGACCAGGTACCGGAGGCTGCCTGGCGGCTGGCTGAACAATTCTGGCCGGGTCCGCTGACGATGATTTTAAAAAAACGCGAGTCGGTGCCGCTGGCGGTGACCGGCGGCCAGGATACCGTGGGGTTGCGGGTGCCCGCCAATCCGGTGGCGTTGCGCTTGCTGCAGGCGTTTGGCGGCGGCGTCGCCGCGCCATCGGCCAATCGTTTCGGCCGCATCAGTCCGACCGAAGCCCAGCACGTGGCCGAAGAATTGGACGCCAGTGTGGCTTGTATTCTGGACGGCGGCCCCTGCGCGGTGGGAGTGGAATCGACGATCATCGACCTCAGCGACCAGGTCCCGACCATCCTCCGCCCCGGCCGCATTACCCGTAGCCAACTCAAAGCCGTATTGCATGCCGACATTCGACTCTCCTCGCAAACCAAGATTCGGGCGCCGGGCATGATGGCCGTGCACTATGCGCCCAACACGATGGCCTTGCTCTGTCCGGCCGATACCTTGATTGCGATGGCCGACGACCTCTGCGCCAAAGGCCAACACATTGGCATTCTGGCATTCAGCGCCGAGATTGCTGAAATTCCCTGTCTGCATATTCTCCGGCTGCCGGCCGATGCCGAACTATACGAACCGGCCCTCTACAGCTCGCTTCGGGCTCTGGACAATCTGCAACTTGATACGATTCTGATCGAGCAACCGCCCGATAACGAAGCCTGGGCCGCGGTTAACGACCGCCTGAACAAAGCCACGGTCTGAAATGAACGACGACGAATGGATGCGCCATGCCATCCGGCTGGCGCAGCGCGCCGAAGACCAAGGCGAGGTGCCGGTAGGCGCGGTGCTGGTGCTCGGTAACCGTTGTATCGCCGAAGGCTTGAACCAACCGATCCAAACCAACGACCCGACCGCTCACGCGGAGATCGTCGCGTTGCGCAAAGCCGGCCAAGTCCTCGACAACTACCGTTTGATCGATACCACGCTGTATGTGACGTTGGAACCCTGCGTGATGTGTATGGGTGCCATTGCCCACGCCCGGGTCAGGCGCCTGGTGTTCGGCGCTTACGATCCGAAGCGCGGGGCGGTCTGCCATGCGCTGCAACTCAGTGATGCGGAATTTTTAAATCACAAGGTGGAATGGACCGGCGGGGTATTGCAAACGGTTTGCGCCGACTTGCTCGGCGACTTCTTCAAGGCCCGCCGCGAACGATCGAGAAATCCGGGCCGGAGTGCATAACGTCTTACCGGTATTTGACGGCGCGGATTGCTTCAATAAATCGAGCGATAGCTGGTTTCGTGAGTCGGTTCACAGATTTGTGTTTGAGCCTTAGCTCGGGGCTGAGACGGTAACGCTTGATCTGCGAATTTACATTAACATTGAGATGTAAGCGGTTGACATGTTTAAGTCCTGAATAATCAATGCTTTAACTGAACTTTAATCTAGTTGCTTTTTGCCGGTTTTGTGTGAATACTCGCCCTCCCTAGTTTATTTTTGCGGTTAGTTTCGGGGGTGGGTATGAAGATGGTCGTCGTCATGTTGTCCGGTTTGGTAATCGGTGGTTTGGTCGTTATTGCGGCGTTGCAATTGATACGCGTGGTCGGCAAAGAATTTATAGATTTGATGGCTGAAGCCTGGCATAGCGCAGAAACGCATTGACCGATTATTTGGCTGGCATCGAATTGTGCCGTTTACGGTTGACGAATTTGCCGAAATTCGTCACTCTGTTTGGACATGCGCAACAGTTTCAATTTTCGGGGATGCTAAAAATGAGTTCGGTCAACAAAATTTGTGGAGTCCTGCTGCTCGGTCTGGTTAGCAGCGTGGTTCAAGCCAGGGAAGTCAACTATTGCAAGGTTTTGCGAACTTTCGACGATAAGGATGCCAGCGCGGCTCCCGCAATAAAATACGAAGATTGTTCCGGCGTCGCCTTTATCGATTATGCCAAGTACTACGTCGCCGCCCGCTGCTGGGCTGGATCTTACGATCTGCTCGAGGGCAAATGCGATTCGGTAAAGCCTGAAGCCGCCGAGGACGTTACTGCTGAAGACATTATGCCTGCGGAGCCGGCCGAAACGGAGCAATAACGCATAGCGAATAGGTTCAACCGGG
This sequence comes from Methylomonas sp. Uni0011, assembly GCF_056850255.1. Classification (NCBI taxonomy): domain Bacteria; kingdom Pseudomonadati; phylum Pseudomonadota; class Gammaproteobacteria; order Methylococcales; family Methylococcaceae; genus Methylomonas; species Methylomonas sp. Uni0011. The sequence continues at coordinate 246,583 of NZ_JBVVNO010000004.1, read as the reverse complement.
GTATCGAAAGCCGCTTTAAACAGCGGCTTTTTTATGCCTTTCGTCAAATCGTTCGTGGGTTGCGGAAGACGGGGCTCAAGGAGCGAATGCCGAAGTATTGCCGGTAAAAATTTGCTAATTGGTGGAAGCAGGGAATTTTGCGCGTGGTAGCCTGTCGTAGCGGCGTTCGAAAACGTTCGGTTTAGGTCGATATCACTGGAGGTTGGAGATGATTGCTATGCGCTATAACATCAAAAAATTCGGTAAAGTCATTTCGCATATAAGCCCGGAAAAGATGAGCCCGGGGTTGGCGAAAGAATTAAAATCGCGCGGCTACAGAATCAGTAGCGCTTACTACGATCAACATCTTGCCGCTGCCGCTGCCGCGGCCGGTTAAGTTAACCAAGCACCCATCAAATACAGCGAGAAGCCGGCTTAGCGCCGGCTTTTTTTTGGCGTAACTGTTGGAGAAAAAGGTTGCGTGTTATTTCAACCGGTCTGATTCGGTTGATTTGAACCGGCCTCCAGCCAAAATTTCCTGCAGACCATTCAGAAACACAGCGTCAGACGTATATTAATAGCGCCTCGATATTAATTTGGTACAATCGTTGGGTTTTGCGTGCGCTCCAAGACGAGTAGCGGCAGATCAATTTTTGTGGCCTAAAGGTTGCTTTCCGGGGTTAACACCGCTTAATCGAAGACGCTTACTGCTAATGAAAAATTTCTACCTCCGTTTGCTTGCAGTCGCCTGCCCGATCTGGCTTGGGTACGGTTCGGCAAATGCTCAAGAAGCGCAACTGTCGGTCGATGAGGTCGTCGCCCTGTTTTACCAGCGCAATTTGGACCTGATTGCCGCGCAATACAACATCGACCAGACGCGCGCCGAGCAAGTGCTGGCCGGGGCGATTCCTAATCCGGTATTCGGCATCCAAGTCTCCGAAATCAGTAACAATCCCAACATGGGGTCCAATGCCACCGGCTGCAACCATAGCCCCAGCGTATCGTGCGGACCGGCCGAATATTTCTCCTTCAGCCAATTAATCGAAGTTGCCGGTAAACGCGGGCTGCGGATGCAAAGCAGCGGTTTTGCGACACAGGCGGCAGAGAGTGATTTGCGCGATGCCGTGCGCATCTTCAGCAATATGGTGCGCGATGCGTACTTCGATTTGTTACAGGCACAAAAAAACCGGTGGCTGGCGCAGGAAATTGCCAATCATTACCAACAGATAGGTCAGGCTAACGATTTGCGGCTGAAAAGCGGCGATATTGCAGAGGCCGATTATTTGCGGGTGAAAATGGAAAGTTTGCGCGCCCAATCCGATCTGGATAGTGCCCAAGCCGTTGTGGAGCAGGCGCAAGCGGCGCTGGCAGTGCTGCTGCGCTGGCCCGAACAGAGTTTACGTATCGAAGCGAAGGACGCCTGGCCAGCGTTAGCCGATATAGGCCAAACCCGCGACAAGAACGAATTGATCGACCGGGCCTTGCAACAGCGCCCCGACCTGCAAGCCGACAAACAACGCGCCGAACAAGCGAAAAAGGAACTGGAGCTGGCGCGGCGCTTGAAATACCCGGATGTCACTGTCAACGCCGGCTACGCCCGCGACCCGAGTAACAACGCATTAAATTCGGCTTTCGTCGGTTTCAGCGTGCCACTGCCCTTGTTTTACCAGTATCAGGGCGAAGCGGACAAGGCTACCGTCAGTCTGAACCAGTCGCAGCTGGCGGTCGAACAAACCGAACTCGGTATCCGCAACGACGTGGTCAGCGCGTTGGCAGTCTGGAACAGCGCCGACAAGATCGTGCAACGCTTCGATGGCGGTCTGTTAGACGATGCCCGTAGCGTACGCGACAGCGCGGAACTGGCTTTCAGAAAAGGCGCGACCGGCGTGCTGGATTTTGTCGAAGCACAACGCAGCTATAAAAGCGTGATGCGCGACTACTACGCGGCCATGATCAATCGCACGAATGCCTACTTCGATTTAAGCAAAGCGTTGGGCGTCGAACCCAGTGTTGAAAATGCTGCCGCAAGCGTGGGCTCGCGGTAAATGCCGGTAACTTCATATGTACATACCCTACTTCATGAATAAGCAAGCGATTTTCGGTTTACGTCGTTACTCCACACTGTTTGGGTTGCTGGCATTGTTAGTGCTGAATGCCTGTTCCGACTCCGCCGATAAAAATCAGCCTCAGTCGGTTGCGCATGCGCCAGTCGGCGAAGTTTACCTGACCCCCGATTCGCCGAAAAAAGCCTACGTCAAAACCAGCGCGTTGACCCTGACCCGGCCGCCGTTGCTCGAACCGCTGGCCGGCAAAATCGCCTATAACGACAGTGCGACCTCCCGAATCAGTTCTCCGGTAACCGGCCGAGTGCTGAGCAATCCGTTGCCGCTAGGCAGTAAAGTACAAGCCGGAACCACGTTACTGGAATTGCATAGCCCGGAGGTAGCGGATGCCCAAGCCGACTACGCCAAGGCGCAAGCGCAATTGACCTTGGCCGATCGTTCATTCCGGCGCCAGCAAGAGCTATATCAAGGCAAGGTTGTCTCGCGCAAAGAGCTGGAACAGGCCGAGGACGATCTGAGTCAGGCCCGGAGCGAAGTGCAACGTGCGCAAAATCGCTTGAAAAATCTGAAACTGGGATTGGGCCAGAATGATGCCCGCTTTGCATTGCGTTCGCCGATAAACGGCGTCGTGGTGGAGCGTAACGTCAATCCGGGGCAGGAGGTTAGTCCTGGCTTGGACAAGCCGCTGTTCGTCATTTCCGATATTCAACGGCTGACCGTGGTCATGGACGTATTCGAAGTCAATCTGGCCAAGATCAAACCCGGTCAGCAACTGAAAATCTCGGTGCCGGCCTATCCGGGCGAAGCCTTTCCGGCGACGGTAGAGTACGTCGGTCAAGTCCTGAACGAAACCACCCGCAGCGTACAAGTGCGCTGTGCGTTACCGAATCCGGACGGCCGCTTGCTGCCCGGCATGTACGCCACCATCGATGTCGAGAGCCCGCCGGATGCCCAAGCCATCGTCGTGCCTTTAACCGCGGTATTCACCGAAGACGACTCCGACTACGTGTTTGTCGCCGTCGACGAAAACCATTATCGGCAGCGGCCGGTAAAAATCGGCTTGCGGTTGAAGGATCGCGCGGTGGTTACCGAGGGCTTGCAAGCCGGAGAGCAGTTGGTGACCGAGGGGGCCTTGGTGTTGCGCGCCGAGGAAGATGTTAACGATGCCAACTCTTAGCCCAGGATTGCCGAGATGATTGCCCGCGTTATCGCTTTTTGTTTACAACAGCGCCTGATGGTGATCGGCGCCACCTTAGCTATCGCCGTTTCCGGCATCGTTGCCTTCGAGAATCTGCCGGTACAGGCGTTTCCGGACGTGCAAAACGTGTTCGTGCAGGTGGTGACGCAATTTCCCGGCCAAGCGCCGGAGGAAGTGGAAAAGATCATTTCGTTACCGATCGAACGGGAGATGAACGGCTTGCCGCATCTGATCAACATGCGCTCGGTATCGATTTTCGGCCTATCGGTTGTTACGCTGACCTTCGATGATAGCGCCGAAGACTATTTCTCCCGCCAGCAAGTCCTGGAACGTTTGCGCGGCGCCGACCTACCCGGCGACGTTAAACCCCAAATCGGGCCGCTGTCGACCGGCGTTGGCGAGATTTACCGTTACGTAATCGACGCCAAACACCTGCCGTTGACCGAGCAACGGGCCTTGCAGGATTGGGTAATCGAGCCGCGCTTGCGTACGGTGCAAGGGGTGGCGGACGTGGTGTCTTATGGCGGCGGCGTCAAGGAGTACAAAGTTGTAGTCCGGCCGGATAGTCTGAAAAACTACCGGCTGGATCTGAATCAGGTTTATAGCGCCATTGCGGCCAACAACACCAATACCGGCGGCGGCTATATCGAGGATGGCGATGAGGCCTTGGTAGTCAGAGGCATCGGTTTACTGAAATCGGCCGATGAGATCGGCGAAATCGTCGTCACCAGTAACGACGGTGTGCCGATCCGGGTCAAAGACGTCGCCGACATTCGGGTCGGCCCGCAACCTCGGACCGGAATCGTCTCGCTAAACCAGCGCGACGATATCGTCGAAGGCATCGTGCTGCTGATCAAAGGCCGCGACGCGGTCGGCGTACTCGACGGCGTCAAGCAGAAAATCGAAGAATTGAATGCGTTCGGATTGCCGCCGGGCGTGAAAATCACGCCGATTTACGACCGTACCGAATTGGTCGGACACACCGTGCATACCGTAGAACACAACATGATCGAAGGTGCGGTATTGATTCTGATCATTCTGCTGGTGTTTCTGCAACGCTTCATGGCCGCGTTTCTGGTCACGCTGATCATCCCGTTGTCGTTGCTGTTTGCCTTCATTTTGGTCGATTTGGGCGGCATTTCCGCCAATCTGATTTCGCTCGGCGCGATCGATTTCGGCATCATCGTCGACAGCACCGTGGTGCTGGTGGAAGCGGTCATGGTGCAGGTAACGTTGGATATGCAGCGCACCGGCGACATCCGCGTTTTGCGGCAATCCTTGTTGAATACCGCGACCGAAATGGGGCGGCCGATTTTGTTTTCCAAAATCATCATCATCATCGCCTTTCTGCCGATTTTTACCTTCCAGCGGGTCGAGGCCAAAATTTTCTCGCCGATGGCTTATACGCTGAGCTTTGCGTTGGTGGCTTCGATGCTGTTCAGCCTGACCTTTATCCCGTCGATGCTGACCTATTTACTCGGGCCCAAGCTGGCCGAACGCCATAATCCGCTGGTACATGCGATGGAGCACCATTACCGCAACATTCTGGAATGGGTGTTGAAACATGCCCGATTGGTGTTTTTCGCGGCGGTCGGCACCTTGGCATTGAGCGTGCTGTCGGTGCGCTTGATCGGCACCGAATTCATGCCCAAACTGGACGAGGGCAATATCTGGCTGACCATCACGCTGCCGACGCCGGTATCGTTGACCACCGCCAAAGATATCGAACGCAAGGTTCGCGACCGCTTGGAAACCTTCGCCGAGGCCAAAACCATCCTGACCCAACTGGGCCGCCCCGAAGACGGCACCGACCCCAAAGGCTTCAACAATCTGGAGGTGTTGATAGACCTGAAGCCGAAGGAAACCTGGCGTTACGCCAAAAAAGACGAGCTGGTCCAGGCCATGGATAAGGCGCTAGCGATTTTTCCGGGGATTCAGACCAACTTTTCCCAAGTGATTCAGGATAACGTCGAAGAAGCCATATCCGGGGTTAAGGGCGAGATCGCAATCAAAGTATTCGGTAGCGATCTGCAAACCCTGCAGGACAAGGCGGACCAGATTACCCACATCCTGGCCGGCATTCGCGGTGCCAGCGACGTCGCCGCTGAACAGCAAGCCGGTCTGGCCCAAGTCATCGTCGACATCGATCGGGCCAAGATATCCCGCTACGGCATCAACGTGGCCGATGTGGAACAGGTATTGGAAATCGGCATGGGCGGCAAAGCGGCATCCCAGTTTCTGGAAGGCGAACGCCGCTTCGATATCGCGCTGCGTTATGCCGAAAACGCCCGCGATTCGATATCCGGCCTGGAAAGTCTGACCGTGCAAACCCCGGCGGGGCAATTGATACCGTTGTCCGAATTGGCGACGATCAAGGTCAACCAAGGCGCATCCCGCATCAGCCGCGAAGAAAACATGCGCCGGATTGCGATCAAATGCAATCTGATCGACCGCGACCAGGGCAGCTTCGTCGCCGAAGCCCAAGCCAAGGTGGCGGCGCAAGTGGCGTTGCCGCCCGGTTATCGCATCGTCTGGAGCGGCCAGTTCGAAAACCAACAGCGAGCGATGAAGCGCTTGGCGATTATCGTGCCGATCAGTCTGGGTTTGATCTTCGTGTTGTTGTTCTGGACTTTCATGTCGGTTAAAAATGCCTTGCTGATCGTGATGAACGTGCCGTTTGCGTTGATCGGCGGTTTATTGATCCTGCTGGCAACCGACATCAATCTCAGCGTTTCCGCCGCGGTAGGATTCATCGCCTTGTTCGGGATTGCGGTGCAGAACGGCGTGATTCTGGTGTCGCAGTTGAACAAACTGCGCCGCGAGGGTCAATCCTTGCACGACGCGATCGTCAACGGCTCGGTCAGCCGGCTCAGGCCGGTGGTGATGACGGCGTTGATGGCGATGCTGGGCTTGTTCCCGGCGGCATTGTCTACCAGCGTCGGCTCCGAGACCGCCAAGCCGTTTGCCGTGGTCATTATTGGTGGCCTGATTAGCGCGACCTTGCTAACCTTGACCCTGCTGCCGGCGCTATACCGTTACTTTGCCGAAGCCGACGAGCTTTAAAGGATGGTCATGAAAGAAATCCGCGCTTATATACAGCCGCATAAACTCAACCAATTGACGATGGCCTTGATGGAAATTCCGGATTTTCCGGGGATGTCGATCATGGATTGCGAAGGTTTCGGCCGCGAACGCACCGAACACGTGCAAGACTACAAACCGTTTCTGGCCAAAAAGCGGATCGAGATCTTCGCGCCGGAGCATCTGGTGGAGACCATTTTTCAGACCATCATGCAGGTGGCGCGTAGCGGCCACCATGGCGACGGGAAGGTCTACATCGTCGATGCGGTGGCGGGCGGGCGGATCAGTACCGGCGAACGGGATGCGGATCTGGGCTGAGCGGTTTCGGCGTCAGCCCGATAAAGGCGAATGCGGCTGAATTCGGCAGCGCTCAGCCCAACAGCTTCAATTCCGCCTCGCGATATTTCTCGGCGCACTTTCGGCTGACTTCTTCCGGCAATTTCGGGCCGGGAGCGGTTTTGTTCCAATCCAAGGTTTCCAGGTAGTCGCGCAAATACTGCTTGTCGAAGCTGGGCGGGCTGATGCCGACTTGGTATTGTTCGACCGGCCAGAAGCGCGACGAGTCCGGCGTCAGCGCCTCGTCGATCAGGAATAGGGTGCCGGCGGCGTCCAGGCCGAATTCGAACTTGGTATCGGCGATAATGATGCCGCGCTGGCGGGCGTATTCGGCAGCGGTGGTATACAGTTGCAAGCTGGCGTCGCGAACTTTGCCGGCGATTTCCTCGCCCATCAACGCCACGGTGTCGGCAAAGCTGATGTTCTCGTCGTGCACGCCGACTTCGGCTTTGCTGGACGGCGTATAGATCGGTTGCGGCAGTTGCTGCGCCTGTTGCAGGCCTGCCGGCAGTTCGATGCCGCAGACCGCGCCGCAACGCTGGTAGTCCTTCCAGCCGGAACCGATCAGGTAACCGCGGACGATGGCTTCCACCGGCAACGGTTTCAGGCGTTTGACGATGATGGCACGGCCTTCGACCTGGGCTCTGAGCTCCGGATCGGGAATCACGTCGGCCAGCGTTAAATCGTCGCTCAAGTGGTTCGGAATGATGTCGCGCATTTTTTCGAACCAGAAGTTGGAGACGCTGGTCAATACCCGGCCTTTGCCCGGAATCGGATCGGGCATGATCACGTCGAACGCCGACATCCGGTCGGTGGTGACGATCAGCAGATGGCTGTCGTCGATTTCGTACATGTCGCGGACTTTGCCGCGGCCGAGCAGTTTCAGATGCGGCAGAGAGGATTCGTATAGTGCGGCGGGGACGTTCATATCGGGGGCGGATAGTCAGTGGATATTGGTCGAAATTTTATCATTAATCGAAAGAGGGATAGTTAACGCATGAGTTGGTTGGGTAAATTGGTTGGCGGCGCTTTCGGCTTCCTGATGGGCGGGCCGCTGGGCGCCATTTTCGGTGCCGCGGTCGGACACCAGTTCGATGCCGGGATGCAAGGCATGGCGGATCAGACCTTGCATCCGGGCCAGCAGCATCGGGTACAGACCGCGTTTTTTACCGCGACCTTTGCCGTGATGGGGCATGTGGCGAAGGTCGACGGCCGGGTGTCGAGCGAGGAAATCGGCTTGGCCAACCGGGTCATGGACAATATGGAGCTGACGCCGGAATTGCGCGACGCGGCGATCCACTTATTTCGCCAGGGTAAGCAAACCGGCTTTCCGTTGGCGGAAGTGCTGCAGCAATTTCGCAACGAGTGCCACCGACGTACGCATTTGTTGCGGATGTTCGTCGAAATCCAATTGCAGGCGGCGTTTGCCGACGGCGTGTTCGATGCCAGCGAGGAAGCCTTGCTGGCGGATATTTGCCGGCAGCTCGGCTTGTCGGAATTCGAATATCGGCTGATCAAGGGCCAGGTTGCTGCGCAGCAGCGTTTTCGCCAGCAGAGCGGCAGGTCATCAACCTCGGATCCGGCCGCGCCGCAATTGACGGATGCTTATGCCGCGCTGGGGGTGTCGTCGGCAGCCAGCGAGGCAGAAATCAAAAAAGCTTACCGCCGGCTGATGAGCCAGCATCATCCGGATAAGTTGGTGGCTAAAGGTTTGCCGGAAGAAATGATGGCGCTGGCCAAACAGAAAACGCAGCAGATCAGGAAAGCTTACGAAACGATCAAAGAAAGCCGGGGCTTTTAAAAAAATGCCCGCGTCACCTGGGGACAGGTGAGCGGGCTAAGCTAAACAGAGCTACTGCTTGATCGCGTGAGGAGGTACAACAAACAGGTTAAGCGCGGAACGAGCCGTTAAAGTCCAGATTGCTGGAAATAGTGGCGGCTCCGAACAGCATGGTGGAGATAATGAACTCACCCGACATGAAGCCAAACACGCCGGAGGTAAAAAACAGACCAGTGAGTATGTCTCGGTAAAGATTGTTAGATTTGCTCATGTTTTCTCCCTGACTGATGACAGTCAATTCAATGAAGACGGTTCTACTATATGAGCTAGTTCTTTTATTTACAATACCGGCTATTGTGTACATCTTGTTTCTGATTGGGAAACAATTCTGCAATAAAGCTGTCACATTGGGCTGCTATGAGCCGGCTTTATGCCAGAAAGGCGTTGAGAGAAGCCAGATGGTGCTTGGGCAGTTTTACCGTCAGGCGCACGTTGTCGCTGAAATCCTGCGCCAGAATGCAGCCGTCCAATTTTTTTAACTGGTATTCCAGCGGCTGCAATTGGTTATAGTCCAAGGTCAGGCTGACTTCGGCAAATTCGATGTAGTCGACAATGTCCGCCGCTTCGATCACCGCTTTGGCGACATTGCCGTAAGCCCGGGTCAAGCCGCCGGCACCGAGTTTGACGCCGCCGAAATAACGCACGACGGCGACCAGCAGATTGATCAGTTGCTTCCCTTCCAAATGTTGAAATATCGGTTTGCCGGCGGTGCCGCTGGGTTCGCCGGCATCGTGAAAGCGGCAGATCAGTCCGTCGGCCGACTGGATCCGGTAGGCGTAAACGATATGGCTGGCATCCGGATACCGTCGGTGCAGGTCGTTTAAAAACCCAAGCGCCTCGGCTTCGGAACGGCAGGGACTGATGATGCCGATGAAACGGGATTTCTTGATGATTTCTTCGACCTGGCAGGCCGCGACGACGATTTTCACGTTACAACAGTCCGTTGATAGCCGGATGCTGACTCAACAAATATTCGCGGAAGGCTTCGATTTGGGCTTCGTCGTGGCGGCCGTCGCGCGGTATATCGACGGTAATATCGCTGACGATACGCATCGGCGGCGGCGACAAGAAGATCAGGCGGTCGGCCAGCGCGATTGCCTCGCGCAAATCGTGGCTGACGAACAAGACCGTATGCGGCCGTTGTTGCCACAGCGCATACAGCAGCGTCCGCACCTGCCGGGCACTGGGCGCGTCCAGCGACACGAAGGGCTCGTCCATCAGCAGGATATCGGGATTCACGGCAAAGGCGCGGATAATTGCCACCCGGCGCTGCATGCCCAGCGACAAGCGCTCGGGATAACTGTGTTGCACCGCATCGAGCTGCATGCCGGCCAGTAGTTCGTCGATCAGTGCGGCCGGCGGCGGGCCGGCGAAGACTAATTCGATGTTCTGGCGAACGGTCCGCCACGGCAGCAGCCGCGGACTTTGGAACACATAACCGATTTTAGCGGCGGCGGCCTGGCCGCCAATCCGAATTTGGCCTTGGTAGTGGCTGTCCAGGCCGGCCACCATGTTAAGCAGTGTGGTTTTGCCGCAGCCCGATGGGCCCAGCAAACAGACGAATTCGTTGGGTTCGACCTCGAACTGCAAGTCGGCGATCGTCCTATGCTGACTTCCGCCATGGCCGTCGCGGTAGGTTTTGTCTTGAATGCTGATACTGATTGCGTTCATCGCCGCCACCTTAACGCCGCCCGGTCCATGGGGCGCAACACCAGCCATTCGATGGCCTGGATCACCGCGACGAAAGCAAAGGTATAAGCCAATAGGCTGGCAACGTCGAACAATTGGAAAAACAAATGCAATTGGTAACCCATGCCGTCGCTACGGCCCAGCAATTCCACCAGCAAAATGATCTTCCAAATCAGGGCCAGTCCGGAGCGGGTGGCGGCCATCACGAACGGGTGCAATTGCGGCCAAATCACGTGCCTGAGCGTTTTTTTGCGGCCGAAACGGTAACTCTGTGCCATTTCCAGCAAATCCTTGTCCAGCGCCCGCGCGCCCTCGCGGATCGTGACCACCACGTTGGGCAATTTGTTGACCACGACCGCCAGAATTGCTGCCGATTCGTCCAGGCCGAACCAGATGTAACACAGGATGATCGTGACCAAAGCCGGGATGTTCAGAAAAATCACCAGCCAATTGTCGAAGAACGCGTCCAGGCTTTTGTTTTTGCCTAACAACAGGCCGATCGCGCAACCGAGCAGCATCGCAATCGAAAAACTGACTGCCAACCGATACAGCGTGGCACCCAGGTGGCGCGGTAGTTCGCCGGAAGCGGTTGCGCGCCAGAACACTCCGGCCACCTTTGCCGGCAGCGGCAGACTGGGATCGTTGAGCGACATCGCCGCCGCTTGCCAGATGCCTAACAACAGTAATAGCGATAACAGCGTAACGACGCCGTTACGTTGTCCGGTGATACCGAAGACCATCAATCGCCAGACCAGAATGTGCCGGGCTGTATCCGGTCGGAAGCGCCGGTCAGTTTGCTATCGACCTGATGCAGCATCCGGTAAATCTTTTCGGCAGCGGTTTGTTGGGCTGGCGCCCATTGCTCGATACGGCCTTTGCAGTAACCGGCGCGGAGTTTTTCTTGCTCGGTGGGGTTGCCGGCTTCGGTCAGCGGCAGGATTTTCGTCCATTCCGCATCGTCGCTGCACAAGCTGTCGCGGGCTTGTCTGCTCAATTCGAAGAATTGCTTCAGTGCGGCTTTATGCTGATCGGCCCACTCCTGTTTGAAAACATAGCCGATGCTGGGCACGGTCTCCACGACGCCTAATTGGCGGACGATGTCTTCGCCGCTGAGCAAGGTGCGGTAACCCCTGGCTTCCAGGCGAACGGCGAATTGCCAGTAGGTCAATAGCGCATCGACGCGCTTATCCAGCAATTGCTGGCTGAGCAAGGGCGGTGCGCCGTAGATTTTTTCGACGCCGGCATTCAGGTCCAATTGCTGCTGCCGGCCCAAGGCTTGCAGCAACAGCCAGTTTTTATCCAGTTCGCCGCCGGCGATCCCCAGTTTTTTGCCTTTCAGATCGGCCAGCGTTTTGATCGGGCTATCGTTTGCGACCAGCAAGGCACCGGAAGTATCGGAAAACGGGTAAAAACTCAACTTGATGCCTTCGCCGCGCATGCTCGAGGTCCAGATCCAGTCGGAGACGATCAGATCGACCGCGCCGGCTTGCAGCGCAACTTTACCGGCCTGCTGGTTGGCGACGGCGACGTTTTCCACGGCGAAGCCGGCCTGATCCAACAAGCCCTGGTTTCGCATCGCCGCCAATTCCCAGCTCAATGTGCCGGAGGCCATGGCGCCGACTCTGATCGCGGTTTTCTCGGCGGCGTCGCCGATGGCAGCGAACAGTGCCGCCGCAGTAAACAGGCCGATTTTCAAGTTCATCTTTATTATCCCTGGCTGAATGTCGAGCTGGCGATTTTAACGCAGCCGCGGCGATTGTAAGAACGTTTCTCCCAGCCGTTTCCAAACCCGCGGTCAACTGTGGAACTGAGCGGCCGGAACCGGCCGGCCAATGTGGTAGCCCTGGTAGGACAAACAGCCTTTTTCCCGCAAAAACAGGATTTGTTCCTCGGTTTCCACGCCTTCCGCAATTACATGCAGGCGCAGGCTTTTCGCCATGTTGATAATCGTCTCGACGATAACAGCGTCGTTTTGGTCTTCAGGTAGGTCTCTGACAAAGCTTTGGTCGATTTTGAGCTGGCTGATCGGTAAGGTTTTCAGGTAGGACAGGGACGAGTAACCGATGCCGAAATCGTCGATCGAGGTTTTGACGCCCAAACGCTGTAAATCGCGCATTTTTCTGACGGTGTCGTCGATGTTGCTGATCACGGAACCTTCGGTCAATTCGATCACCAGACGATCGGCAGACAGGCCGGCGTCGGCCAGAATGCGTTCGATTTGTTCGACGAAGTCCGGCTGGCGGAATTGGCGGGAGCTGACGTTGACGGCAACGTGGCCGATTGGCCGGTTCTCGCGGTCCCAGGCACGGATCTGGCGGCAGGTCTCGCGGATCACCCATTCGCCGAGCGGCAAAATCAGGCGGGTGTCTTCGGCGATCGGGATGAACTCGGCCGGAGAAATCATGCCGCGTTGCGGATGCTGCCAGCGAATCAAAGCCTCGGCGCTCACCACCCGGCCGCTTTCGTCGACCTGAGGTTGGTAATGCAACACGAATTGGCATTGCTTTAATGCCTCGCGAATTTCCTTTTCCAGCGTCAGCCTGCGGTCGGCGGTTTCCTGCATCGACGGCCGGTAGAAGCTGATGCCGTTGCGGCCGCCTTCCTTGGCACGGTACATCGCCGTGTCGGCTTGCTGGATCACCGCTTCCGGCTGTTCGGCGGCCTCCGGGAACAGTGTGACGCCGATGCTGGTGGAAAAATGGTGTTCGCTGCCTTGTACAGTGAATGGCTGGTTGATGGTGTGCAGAATCTTCTCGGCCAGCATCACCGCGTGGTGCGTGGCTCGGGCCAATTCGTTGTAACGACCCGGTATCATGACGATGAATTCGTCGCCGCCCAGGCGGCAGGCGGTATCCTCCTCCCGAATGATGGCGCGCAAACGCTGAGCCACCTGGGTCAGCAACTCGTCGCCGACCTGGTGGCCGCGGGAATCGTTTAGGGTTTTGAAATGGTCCAGATCCAGGAAAAACAGCGCACCGTAGCAATGTTGGCGCTTGGCGGCGGCAATTTCCTGTTTCAAGCGGTCCAACAGCAGGCGCCGGTTCGGCAAGCCGGTTAGAGGATCGTAAAACGCCAGCTCGTGGATCTCGCGCTCGGCGGCCTTTTGGTCGCTGATGTCGGAAAAAATCGCGACATAGTTCAGTTGCTTGCCGCTCTCGTCGCGGACGCCGGTCACTGTCAGCCGCTCCGGGAACACGTCGCCGTTTTTGCGCCGGTTCCAGATCTCGCCGCGCCACTGGTTGTCGCGCAGCAAGGCGCGGAACAGCCCGTGTAGCAAGCCCGGCGTTTGGCGGACTTTGGTCAACAGATCCGGCCGCCGGCCGATCACGTCTTCCGGGCTATAGCCGGTAATGCGGCTAAAGGCTTCGTTGACGCGCAGAACCGTACCTTTGGCGTCGGTCACCATGATCGCCTCGTGCGACTGAAACGTCGCGGCGGCAATCCGCAATTCGTTTTCTTGCCGCTTGCGGCGTTCGATTTCGCTGTTCAGGGCTTGGTTGCTGCGCAGTAAGTCGCGGGTGCGCAGCGCCACCAAGTCTTCGATGCGGGCAGTACGGCCGGTCATCAGCATCAGGCCGAAACTGGTCAGGCCGCACAATAGAAAACTGCCCGCCAATAACCGCCATGCCGTCCAGGAATGTTGGTCGCTGTAGAACTTGGCCGACGGCCGGTAACGAACATTCCAGATGCGGTCGGCTATTTTTAATTCCAATTGCCGCTGCAATTGCATCAGGCTGACAGCAGACTCCGCTGCGGTTTCGCCAAACAGCATCCGGTCGCCGTCGTATATGCTCAACGACAACTCGTCGGCTTCGAGGCGGGTGACGATTTCCCCGACTTCGCTGCCGAGGCGGAAGACGTTGGCCACCAAGCCAAGCAAATGTGCTTCGCTCTGCGCAACCGAACCCAGCGGTTTGCCCTTGGCGTAGACCGGGGAAAATACGGCAAAGCCGAATTCACCGTCGCTAAACGTCAACGGGCCGGTGGCACTGGTTTTGCCGGAGGTGATGGCTTGTTCCATGGCGTCGCGCAGTTCGGGTTGAGTCAGTGCATCGAGGCCCAGGTTTTGTTCATTACCGAACCAGTAAGTTATCGGCAGATAAAAGTCGCGCTCCGCCGCCGCGGTATTGGCGCCTTGAGCATTGCGTTCCAGAATTGGCATCCCTTCCCGGTTTTCGAATTCGCGGCGCTGGGCGCGTCCGACTTTCGGTAACCATTCCAGAACTTCCAGTTCCGGATGGCGGCTGAATATGGTGTGGGCGAATAAGCGAAATTCGTTGCGGTCGACGCTGTCGGAGCTGTCGAACAAGGCCTTCAACAACTGGTTGTTCAATACGTCGTTGTCGAAATGCTGCTGAATGCTCTGGTGCAGCAAATTGGTCTGGCTCTCGAATAATTCGCGGATACGGCGGTTCTCCAGATTGCTGCTGTAGGCTACGGCGACCACAACCAGTAACAGGGTTGCCGCCAGCGGATATACCACGAACTGTTGGCGTTGGCGCCAAGTGTGGCGCGGGGCGCCGATGAAAGCCAGCAGGATGGGCGTGAAGATCACCGTGCCGATCGAGTCGCCTACCCACCAAGTACTCCAGTTAAGGCCGATCCCGGAGAATTCGATGCATCCGAGCAAGTAAAGCAAGCTGGTGCCCAGCGTCGGTGTCAGCAGGCAACTGACGATGGCCAAGACATAGAAGTGGAGGATGTGGCGGTCTTCCAGCAACGGGTTGTGCGGCCCGATCCAGCGGTTGATTAAAAATGCGCCGAGCCAGGCTTGGCCGCAGGCGGCAATGGCGACAGCGGAACCCACCCAATAGGCTAACGCCGGCGACTGGCCGTCGGTAAGCCCGTAGAACGCATAGGTTTGGGCGGCGATAGCACCGATTGCCAGACCCGGCAGGATTTTTCGACCGGAATGTAACATGCCGGCCAGGGCGATACCGGCCGGCGGCCAAATTGCACTGGCTTCGCTGGGCGGAATAGCCAGCAAATGCCCCAGAAAGCCGCCGATGAAATACGCCAACGCGAAAAAACTGTTGCTCAGTAGCGGTTTAAGAAAAACAGGCATGACGGTTAAGCGGGCTCCATGGTCGGTCGAGCGTGCTGATCCGGAATAGTTTACCCTGACTGGGCCGGGTCGCGTGGGTTGGCGCTAAAGTTATAGGCTTTGCCGAAGCCGGCAACATAGTGGTAGCGAGTCGGCGTCAAGGCCAGCAAGCGGAAATCGGGCAAGGTGCGCAGCAGACCGACGACGTTGCCGAAACGGGCTTCTAGGCTATCAAGTAATTCGACGTAATGCGGATGGTCCGGCTCGATTTCGGCGACCGTGCAGTTTACGCTGGCTCTGGGTCTGGCAAA
Source organism: Methylomonas sp. Uni0011 (assembly GCF_056850255.1). NCBI lineage: Bacteria > Pseudomonadati > Pseudomonadota > Gammaproteobacteria > Methylococcales > Methylococcaceae > Methylomonas > Methylomonas sp. Uni0011. Next base: position 231,042 of record NZ_JBVVNO010000004.1, on the reverse strand, counting down.
CGGATTGCCGGCCGCCTCGCCTAAAAACAGTAACGAACCCTGCCGGCGCAGCAACATGTTGCCGGTATGCTGGGCCAGGCCGCTGACATATACGTAAAACACGCCGTCATGCTGCAACACCGTCGCATAGCTGGCTTCGGCATCCCCGTCGGCCGCGCAACTGGCGATCGTCGCGGCGTCGCTCGCGGCGATCAGGCGCAGACAATCGGCTTCCGGAGCGGCGGCTTGCATCGCTTTACGGCCGGGCCAATTCCGCGTGGCGGAAGCAATCGACGGTGTGGTCGTTGACCATCCCCACCGCCTGCATATAGGCGTAGCAGATGGTGCGGCCGACGAACTTGAAGCCGCGTTTTTGCAGATCCTTGCTCATGCGTTCGGATTCGAGCGAATAGGCGGGTATTTCGGCATGGGTTTGCCAGCGGTTCTGTAGCGTGCGGCCGTCGACAAAGCCCCAAATGTAACTGTCGAAGCTGCCGAACTGCTGTTGTACCGCCAGAAATGCTCTGGCGTTGGCGACAGCGGACTGGATTTTCAAGCGGTTTCTGACGATGCCGGGGTTTGCTAATAACTGTTCGAGTTTGGCCGGACCGTACTCGGCGACGGCCCGCGGGTCGAAACCATCGAAAGCGCTACGGTAGGCCGGGCGTTTGTCCAGGATCGTGCGCCAACTCAGGCCGGCCTGGGCGCCTTCCAGCACCAGAAATTCGAACAGGCCGCGGTCGTCGTGGAGCGGTTCGCCCCACTCGCTGTCGTGGTAGCGCTCCTCGTTGGCGCTGGCCAGCGCCCAGACGCATTTGGCCGTCATCAGTCTTTGTTCATCATTTTTTTCAGATCGGCGAACGGGTTGAAAGTCGCCGTTGGCGATTTGCCGTCCGTGCTGCTTTTGCCGCCGTAGCGCACCTGTTCTTCGTAGCGCTGGTGCTCGTTATCGTGGCAGTACAAACACAGCAGCTCCCAATTGCTGCCGTCGGGCGGATTGTGGTCGTGGTCGTGGTTGATATGGTGTACCGTCAGCTCGCGTAGATTCTTATGGTCGAACTCTCTGGCGCAGCGTCCGCAGATCCACGGATACAGTTTCAAGGCCTGTTCCCGGTAGCCTTTTTCCCGCTCTTCTTTGTAGCGCCGGGCTTCGGCAACGATATGGTAGGCTTTGTTATCCGACATGGTGTCCTCCGTTTCTCAACCGCCGGTCGCGTTCATGTGCCGCAAAATCATCGGCTGTTCGTGAATATTGAATTCGTGTTTCTCGGGTTTGATCTGCATCGCCGCGACGATGGCTTGTTTCAGCGCGGCCATATCGCCCGGCTGCTCCCTGACCACGCGTTTCAGGTCCACCGAGTGCTCGTTACCCAGACACAGCAGCAAGCGGCCTTCCGCTGTCAGCCTGACCCGGTTGCAGCTGCCGCAGAAATTGGCGCTGTGCGGCGAGATAAAACCGACCCGGCTGGCGCTACCGTCGACGCGGTAGTAAGCCGACGGACCGCCGGTGTTGTCGGCGATCGCTTGTAAGTTGAAACGACAGCTCAAGTCGCGGCGGATTTCGTCGCTGGGATAAAAACTCTCGCCGCGGTGGTGGCGGTCTACCACGCCGAGCGGCATTTCTTCGATGAAGCTGATGTCCAGGCCATGGTCCAGCGCAAACTGCACCAGATCGACGACCTCGTCGTGGTTGCGGTGTTTCATGATCACCGCATTCAGTTTGATGCGCTCGAAACCGGCGGCGCGGGCGGCGGCGAGCCCGTCCAACACCCGTTGTAAATTGCCGGTGCGGGTCAGTTCCCGGAATTTGTCCGGATGCAGGGTATCCAGGCTGATATTCAGGCGTTTGACGCCGGCGGCGCGCAAATCGTCGGCCATTTCGACCAGTTGCGAGCCGTTGCTGGTCAGTACCAGTTCGTTCAAGCCGGGCATACTGCCGATTTCGCGCAGCAGACCGAGCGCGCCCTTTCGCACCAACGGCTCGCCACCGGTAACCCGAATCTTTGTCACGCCGAGTTCGACAAAGGCCTGACAGATCGTGCGAATTTCCTCCAGGCTGAGGATTTGGCTGCGCGGCAGGAATTCCATGTCTTCGGCCATGCAGTAAACGCAACGGAAATCGCAGCGGTCGGTGATCGAGACCCGCAGATAATTGACCACTCGGCCGAAGCGGTCTATCAGTTGCAACGGTTTATTCGGTGCCATTACAGAACAATGAAAACGAAAGGAAACAAATAGTAACACGCTGCCGCCCAGTGTAAGAACGGCTCAAGCTCAGATTGCGCGTTTCCTGAGCAGTTCCGGATTCGGTGGTTAGCGGCCGGCGTCGGCCAAACGTTGCAACAACCCGAGTACCGCGGTTTCGATTTGCGGCAGGGCCTGATCCGGATGGCTGTCGCCGATGTCGTCGACTTGCCAGTATTCGACACGCTCGACCCACTCCGGAAATCGTTGCAGCAACATCGGCTGATGCTCGCTGCGTTTCAAGGCCACGATCAGGCGGGCGCGCTGCAAATCGGGTTCCCCGACCGCGAGCGGCGGCCTTACCGGTTCGGCCGGGATTCGGCGCAAAGCCAGGCCACGCAGGGTGTGCGGCGAAATCGGCCCGGCATCGGGTTCCAGCAATTCGATCGCCAAACCGCGCGAATCGGCGCGCCATGGCAAGCGGTAAGCCGGCGCGTGGTGGTTAAAAAGGTACTCGGCGAAACGGCTGCGGTAGTAATTGCCGGTGCAAAGAAACAAGACTTGATCATGCATGCGAAGGTCTGCCCTGCCAGTAGGCCAGCGTTTAACGGTGCCCGGCATTAGACAACGCCGCCGGGCCGTTTTCAAGTCTGCCCAATCAGGCCTGCAACTGCGCCTTTAAAAATCCGCCGATTTTCGCTTCCAGCCAGTAAGCGGGCCGGAACCCCGATCCGCCGACGAAGCCGACATGGCCGCCGCCTTTGCTGATTTCCAAATGCACTGCGGCCGACAGTTCCGCCGGACTCGGCAACACGCGTTCGGTCATGAACGGATCGTCCTTGGCTTGCAGCAACAAGGTCGGCACCCGGATCAGCGGCAAAAACTGGCGCGAGCTGCTGCGGCGGTAATAGTCGGCGGCGTCGGCGAAACCGTGCAGCCGCGCTACCACCCGATCATCGTATTGCCAGAAGGAGCGAATCGGCCGCAAATCGCCGAGTTGGCGGATCCGTTCGGCCTGGTCGTCGCGGCCGATAGCCAGCAGATGGCGTTGCTTGATCCGCATGTATTGCTTCAATTCCCGCAACAGGTAGTCGCGGTAGATTCTGGAAAAACCCCGGTCCAGTTTGTCGGCGCATTCGCTCAGCACCAGCGGTACCGATACTGCGGCGGCGGCGAACAGGTCGGCATCGGTGCCTTGCTCGCCCAACCACTTCAGCAATACGTTGCCGCCCAGCGAAAAGCCGATCGCCGCCAGCGGCCGGCGCGGAAAACGCCGGCGCAGTTCCCGGTGCAAAAAGCCGATGTCCTCGGTTTCGCCGGAGTGGTAGCAGCGGGCCAAGCGGTTCATTTCGCCGCTGCAGCCGCGAAAATTCAGGGCCACGCTGGCAAAGCCCTGGCTTGGCAAGCTGTGTTGCAGACCGGCGATATAACCCGAGCGGCTGCTGCCGGCCAGGCCATGCAGCAAAATCACCAGCGGTTTGGTCTCGTCTTCGCCCCAGTCGATATCCAGAAAATCGCCGTCCGGCGTTTCCAGCCGTTCGCGGCGAATGGCGGCCGGTGGCGCGGTCCGCCGCAGCAAGGCCGGATAAATGGTTTGCAGATGGGGGCCGTTCAGCCACCAGGCCGGGCGGAAAGCGTTGTGCATGGTTGGCGCCTGCTTTATAGTTGAGCCGAGTATGAATACCAGCCGCAGAATATACCGCCGCTCGCGGCAAATGCCAGCCGGTGCGGTTTCGGCAGCTAAATCCGCTCCCCCTATTTCCTTCGCTGAATTTCCGATGGTTCGATGTCCCGGCCTGTACCGATAAAAAAAGCTCAGGCAAAGCCGCGGCCACCGGCTCGCGCCGGCCGCGCCAAACCGCCGCGTAAAGCCAAACGCAAACCGCCGTTTCGGGCGGAATGGAACGGCTGGCTGCTCAGTCTGGAAATTGCGGCGCTGGCGGTCGCCGCGGTGTTGGCGACCATGTTTCTGCTGGGCTATTCGGCCAGCTGGTTGTCCGGCCCCGGTTTTTTTGCCAATTTGTTGCCCTTCGCCGGCGGTGTCGTCTTGCTGGTGTTGGCCGCGGCATTATTGTTGATTGTCTGGTGGCAGGCGCGGCGCTGGCTCAGCGAGCGTTTGCGCTATTTGCCGGCCGCGACGGCTGTCGCGTTGGCGCTTAGCTGGGTTTGGTTCGTGCTGCACGACGGTTACACGCCGGTATTCACCCATTTCCGGACCCTGGTCGGCGGCAAGCAGGAGGCCGAGCGGGTGACGCTGGCGCACCAAGTCTATGCCGCGTATCGCCGGCACGACACCGGCGGCCTGCAAAAAATGCTGGCGCGGGCGGCGGCGTTCGATCCGCCGATTACCGATGCGGCAAAGGCGTTCGATGTCGATGCCGATTTGCTGCACGGTATCGCCGCCACCGAATCGTCGTTCATGCCGCGCGACAGCCGCGACGGCGGCAAGGGCTTGTTTCAAATTACCGCGGTACCCAAATCCATCACCCGCGAAGCCGCCCGCGAACTCGGCGTGGCCGAGCCCTCGGTCGCCGACCCTCGCCACAACGCCTATCTCGCCGCGGCGACTTTCAAGCACTACCTGGAAGAAATGAACGATGATCTGTTCCTGGGCTTGCTGGCTTATAACATCGGCCCGCGCAACGGCGGTTTGCGTTTCATCATGCAGCAATACGGCGCCAGCGATTTCGCGACGATGCAGCCGTATCTGCAAACCCTGCCGCGGGATTACCCGATCCGGGTGTTGTCCTATGCCTTGGCGTTCAAGTTGTGGCGGCACGACGGCAAGTTATTGGCTTATGAGGAGGGCGATAACGCCGTGCATATCCAACAGGTGGGGATTCCGGGGCTTTGAACGGCGGGTTGGCGGGTAGTCCGGCGGAGATTCGGACCAATGCCGTTCAGTTTGGAAAAACTCTCATCCCGGCAGTGAATGCCGGCTGCCACATCCCTGTGGACTGGATACCGGCAATCCCTGCCGGTATGACGGCTTAACCTACTGGCATTCGGTTTACCTGTTCATCGCAATCACGTTGTTGATCAGGCTGATGCCGGGAAAGTCGGCCATGATGATGCCCACCCGTTTGGTCAGGCGGATGTTCAGATTCAAGCGTTTGTACAATTCGTTCAAAGTGGCGTAATTCAGGCGCAGATCGGCGATGAATTTACTGCTGAGCTGGTTGGTTCCCAGGAAGGCGATCGAGCACAGGCTGCCCAGGCAACTGACCCTTGGGAAATCCGGATAGGTATTCGGGTTGGTCAGCGTGGTCAGGCCGGTCATCAATTGCGGCGCGCCGGTCTCGTGGGAACTGTGGCCGCTGGCGACGAAATACGGGAAGGCGCCGGTCGCACCGCTCAGGTAATTCAGATAGATTTTATTGCTGTCGCCGGTTGATGCCGACATGATTTGGCTTTTGACCTGCTGCCATTTGCCGTACAAGTCCCAGTTGGTTTTCAGTTCATAGTTGTCCTGCACCGTGCCCTGGTTTTCCAGCGACGAGTACGAGATGCCCTGTAACACGCCGGCGAAGTTTTGCAGCATTACCACCTTGCCGCGGACTGAACCCAGTGTCGGATTACTGGTGCCGTTCGGTGTCCAGAACAGGCCGGGATATTTACTGGCGATGGCGTTGAAGGTGTCGGCAAAGCTGCGGGTATTGTTCTTGCCGGTATTTTCCTCCTTGACCCGCATCACCACGGTTTCGCCCGGATTCGCCGCCAAAAAGGCGTCGACAGTATCCAACACGTCGCTGAAGGTCGCGTTTTGCAACACGATGCCGTGGGCGATTTGGAAATTGTTGGCGATATGCCAGCAACGGATATCCAGCACCCGGATGCCGGCGTTCAATTGGGTTTCCAGGTCCATGGACTGGGTTTGGGGAATGTCGCCGCCGTACAAAGCCATCGAATCGTGAGTTCCTGGTAGCGACAATTGGCTCAATCTCAGCGTATCCGGCAGCGCAGTCAGCCATTTGGGATTGACGGCGCCGTTGTAACTGTCGTGGGAATAGGCGGCGTGGTCGATGGCGGTGGCGGCACCGGCGTCGAAGGCGATCGCGGCGGCGAATGTGCAGGCGGTCAAAATGGATTTGATGTTCATAGTAGCGTCCTCTTTTTGGCGGAAATTTGTTGGGTTAATGCCGATTGCTTCGGTCGCTAACTACATCGCAAAGCCCGTGCCGGATTGGGCGATATTTTTTATATGTTTGATAAAAAAGGATTATTTTGAATTTTGCCGACTGCTGGCGTTGAGATGATGGCCGATTTCGATACGATATTTCGTAAGCAGTACAATATGCCGTAACTCGCTAGCCGCTAGCGGCTGCCGGAAAAATCGTGCGGTCGGCAGCGGTTTGCCTGCTTTCGCCGCGCCGAATTTGTGTTAATTTTGCCGGCTCGTTTCGTTACCACAGGAGCCTGCCGCATGAGCCACGACCCCGAAATAGCTGCGGTAAAGCAGTATTTACTCGATTTGCAAGACCGGATTTGCGCCGCGCTGGAGGCGGAAGAGGCGGATGCGCACTTCACCGAAGACGCCTGGCAGCGGGCCGAGGGCGGTGGCGGCCGCAGCCGGGTGTTAGCCGGCGGCCAGGTATTCGAACAGGGCGGCGTCAATTTCTCCCACGTGTTCGGCGACAGCCTGCCGCCGTCGGCGACCGCGAAACGGCCGGAGCTGGCCAACCGGCGGTTCGAGGCGATGGGGGTGTCGCTGGTGATCCACCCGCGCAACCCGTACGTGCCGACCTCGCATGCCAACGTCCGCTTTTTCATCGCCAAAAAAGACGGCGAGCCGTCGATCTGGTGGTTTGGCGGCGGCTTCGATTTGACGCCGTTTTACCCGTTTTTGGAAGACGTCGAGCATTGGCATCGCACCGCCCGCGCCGCCTGCCAACCGTTCGGCGATGAGGTTTACCCCAAATATAAAAAGTGGTGCGACGAATATTTCTATTTGAAACACCGCAACGAAACCCGCGGCGTCGGCGGCCTGTTCTTCGACGATTTGAACGAACCGGATTTCGCCCAGGCCTTCGCCTTTATGCAAAGCGTCGGCGATCATTACATACCGGCCTATTTGCCGATCGTGCAAAAACGGCGCCATACCCCCTACGGCGAGCGGGAGCGCGATTTTCAGTTATATCGCCGCGGCCGCTACGTGGAATTCAATCTGGTATACGACCGCGGCACCTTGTTCGGTTTACAGACCGGCGGCCGCACCGAATCGATTTTGATGTCGATGCCGCCGCTGGCCCGCTGGCAATATAATTGGCAGCCCGAGCCGGGCAGTGCCGAAGCCGAGTTATACGAAAAGTATCTAAAACCGCAGAATTGGTTGGGAAATTAACGCCGAATCGAGCGATAGCCGCCAAATTGATCTCGGCCGATAAACTGGTATTCTTGGTTGCGGCACTATTCGAATTCGTCTTTAACCACGCTTGAAAACGGAAAAATCTGGTATGCAAACATTAACTAAAACAATAACAAAGACTGCGACGATGATTGTTTTCGGCGCATTACTGCCGCTTGGTCACGCTGCCTGGGCGGAGTCGGACATGAAATTGCAGGAAAAAGCGCTGAAGGCGCGGGAAATGCAGAACATGGACCACTCCAAGCATGCCGAGATGGAGGAAGCCGATCCGACCGGCGGCTTTCGCGGTGTGTTCTATGGTTATCTGCCTTGCGAAAAGGAAGGTTGCGACGGTTTTAAAATGACCTTGTCCTTAAAGCAAAAGAATAATTACTTGCTGGTTACTCAATATGCGCAGGCGTCCTCCCGCGAGTATTACGACAAGGGTAAATACGCTTGGGACGATAACAGCCGGATTCTGACTTTGGTATCCAATAAATCCGAGGAAAAACGCCTGTTTGCGATCAAGGACCAAGGCACCTTGGTGCATTTGAATAAAGACGGCCAGCCGTTGGCGGGCGATCAGGACGATTACACCCTGAGCCGTAGCGACAAGGCCAAGTCCCGCGAAGTGCACATCCACTAGCGGCCGGCGGCTGTTGTTAACGTCGCTCGCCTCCGGGCCGCGGCCGGCGGCCCGATAAATCGGCGAGAGCATCTATAATTCCAGGCTGGTAAATTTTATTTTGGCGCCCTCGGTCAGTCTTAACCGGGGGCGCATCCGAATTTGGCAGCACCAAGGATTGTATGCTCGACCTGATCACCGAATTATCCCGGCAACAGCACGCGCTGGCTCGGCGGCGCTATGGCGTCGGAGTCGCAGCGCTGGGCTTAAGCTGGTCTTTGACTGGCGCGGCAGCATTGCCGGACTCGGCTCCGGTATCCAGCGAATTTTATTCCCTGCAACTCTACGGGCTTGGTTTCGAAGCCGGCGGCCAGCGGGCCGGGGTGCATATTTACGACCACACCTTCGATGCTGCCGCTTTCGGTTTTCTCAGCGTCGTCAACGCCAATACCTCGCAAACTATTTTTTCCCGGACCTACGGCGATTACGGTAACTTTACGACGGCAGGCACTTTTTCCGAGAATTTCCTGTTGCCGTACGCTACGCCGTTGAATATCAGCATCAATGGCCGCGAATTCAGCAATATGTCGATCCTGATCGGCGGCCAGGTCGTCGCTTCCGGCGGCAGTTTTAACGGCCAGTTTCCCAGCTATTCCACGGCGTTGACGATAACGGAACCGGACCCGCAGGCCAACAACGACAGCTACGCCACGACCAAGGATCTGCCGGTGGCCATCAATCCGCTGGCGAACGACCTCAATGCGGCGCAACTCGTTAGCATCGGCAGTCCGGCCCACGGCAGCATCGGCAACGGCCGGAACGGCATGGTCTATACCCCGGCGCCGGGCTTCGTCGGTACCGACAGTTTCAGTTATACCGTCAGCAATACCAATAACGTCCAGGCCAGCGCGACCGTGACTGTGACTGTGGCCGACGGCGTTTTAAGCGATGCCGGCCCCGATCCGGAAGACAAAACCCTGATCGAAGTGGTCGAGAATATCGTTTCCAGCGGCGGCGCGTCGCCGGCCCTGCTGGAGCGGGCCGAGGGCATCGCCTTGCTGCTGAATCAACCGGGCGGCGTGGAGAAAGTCACTGAGGCTTTGCAAAACCTGGCGCCCGAGGAAACCGTATCCCAGGCCCTGAGCGGCAGCCGCTTGTCGCGGATTCAAGTCAATAACATCAACCAACGCCTGATCGAGCTGCGCGGCGGCGCGACCGGCATCAGCCTGAAGGGGCTGTCGTTGAACGTGGACGGGCAAAGTTTGCCGGGTTCGACCTTGGCCGGTTTGGCGCCGTATCGGGCCAAAGGCGGCGCGGCCGGTGACGGCGAGTTGTTCGAGCGGCTGGGTTTGTTTGCCAACGGCCAGTTCGAAACCGGCGATCGCAGTGAGACCCGGCTCGACCCCGGCTACCGTTCCAGAACCTACGGCGTCAGTATCGGCGCCGACTATTGGCTGACCCGCAAGCTCTTGCTCGGCGTTTCTGCCGGCTACGGTTACACCGATTCCAAACTCAGCGCCAACGCCAGCCAATTGGATATCGACGCCTACACCGTGTCCGGTTTCGGTTCGTACTCGATTAGCGACAACATGTTCGTCGATTTCATCGCCAACGGCACGTTTAATGCTTACAAAAACGTCCGCAATATCGCTTACGTCGACGCTTTCGGCCCGGTCAACGAACAAGCCAAGGCCGACGTCGACGGCGCGCAGCAGCGTTACAGTTCGACGCTGGGCTACGACTATCCCTGGGGCGCCTGGACCTTCGGTTTGCGCGGGCGCGGCGAATACAGCAAGCTGGTGATCGGCGCCTACCGCGAACACGGCGCCGCCGGGTTGAATCTGGCCATTGCCGGGCAAGAGATCGTGTCGGCGACCAGCGGCTTGGGCTTTATCGTCAACTACGCCGCCAGCACGCCGTTCGGCGTATTCACGCCGCAAGTCAATCTGGAATGGGAGCACGAATATCAAAAGGATGCGCGGCGGATTCTGGCCAGTTTCGTCGACGACCGTTCCGGCAATACCTTTTCGGTACGGACCGGTGGGCCGGACCGCGACTATCTGAATCTACGCAGTTCGGTGTCGGCCACGTTACCTAACGGCGGCTCGGCATTTATCCAATACGAAACCGTGCTCAGCTTACAGCACGAAAGCCGGCATACCTTTAATGCCGGCGTACGGTTTTCTTTTTGAGCAGGCGTTTTTTGCAGGCTGCAGGTGTTAGGCCGCGCCGGTACCGCAGCATTTCTTGGCTTTTTTACCGGAACCGCACGGGCACGGCTCGTTGCGCCCCACTTTAGCGGAGACGCGTTGCGCATCGCGTAATTCGGCATGGCCGCCGACGTATAGCCAACGCCCGTTTTCGCGGCGAAATTCGGATCGCTCGGCGTGCAGCATCTCCCGATTGTGCTGGCGGAAGCGGGCGACGAATTCCACCTCCGCAGAGTCGCCGCGTTCGGACCGGTCGACGATCTGCAAGCCGGTCCATTCGCATTCGTCGGCCATCCGTTCGATATCGGCGCGGCCGAATTTGGCGCTAATTTCCGGGCTTTGGGTCTGGGCGATGTAATCCAATTGCCGCGTCGCAAACGCGCTGTAGCGCGAGCGCATCAGTGCCTCGGCCGTCGCGGCCGGCGCGCCGGCGATGATCGGGCCGCAGCAGGCCTGAAAATCCAGGCCGGAACAGCAGGGGCATAAATTCACTGGGGTCCTCCGTTGGTTAAACCTTCCCGCTCCAGGCGGCTTTGGCGGTGAATAGTTCCAATGCCAGATCTCGTTTGGGGCATGGAACAATTTGAAAGCTTCGTTCACACGACAGGCGCGAAGACACTCGAAAAAAAGCTTACGCTCCCGAGTATGGCCGAGCCGAACGATTTTAATCCGGCTTTGTTTTCTAGGGGGAAATTGAAACTGCGCTGATTTTTGAAACGTACCGTTTCATGGAAGATAGAGTCAGAGCGGCGAGAAGCTCAATGGCTTGCTGGGTACAAAATTGGTCGAGTTTATGCTCGTTATCGGCCATTTTCTGACATTCAAGAAGTTCAAAAAGTGGCGGCTTTAAATCTGAAAGCAGTCTTATAAAGCCAAATTCACCAGTTGGACAGGGTGCTGTAAGAAAAATACTAGTATCAAAGTCAGTCCAGTAGAGTCTGGCGTAAGGCTTATTGGCATAAAAAGTTTAAATCTCGGAGGGTGTCCTGAATTATGTGTAAACCTCGTTCACTTCCCAGGCTCTAAGGCCGCTATAGCTAAATCCTAAATAACATGTAATTTTTCTATTTTCAAATGAGCCTTTTTTATAATGTTGACCAGGTACAAAAAAAGCTTTTAAACCTGTTCCTTCAATTTCAATATATCCTTTTGCAGGGCCTTCAATAGAGCTAATAATTCCATTTATACGCTTTAACGAATTAGTTTTGTTCCAAAAGCCATTATTTCTATCCCATTCTCCAAGATTTTCTTGATGAATAAGCTGCGTTATCCCTTGCCCATTTCCTAACCACTCAAAACTAACATCATTTTTCCTTATATATCTTGACCTTTCATGACATTCTTTTATATTAGCTTCGGCTTTACCAAAATCAGTTAGCGAGCCAGATAACACTTGTAATACCTGTAAAATATACAAATAATATACCGCATCAAGTGAGTTAATATTGTTTTTCCAGTAAGATATTTTTTCGGTAATTTCTTCTAAGTGTGGTGGATTGGAAAATACCCTAATTGCATTAAGCCAAAGCCTTAAATCTCTGTCATTTTTTCCTTGCTTTAGATTGTATTCTAATAACTCAACAATCCTTTTAATATCCTTGCTTTTTAATGAACTCCATTTATGTTTCACTTGCTTTAATCTTGTATAAACAATAGAGCGTCTAATAGAGGCTTTATCAAGCGGTGAAATATTTCTATTTTCAAGCAAACTATTCCATTTTTGTAAAGCCCCTTCTATATCTTGGTTAATTACATCTAAATTTGCCTGACACTCTATTTCCAGTTTATTTCTTTGAGTCTCTTGTCTAATTCTTCTTACTTGTGCAAGTAAATAAGAGGCATGTTCAAGTGATTCTCTCAGCCATTTCGGACAATTTATAGATGTTATGGCGTCAATTGGATTGTTGTTATAGTGTTTTCCAGCATGATTTAAAACTCTAATAATCATCTGCACGTCACTAATATATCCATGCTCATCAATTGGATTAATTTCCCTGCATTTTGTAAAACAATCCGATGCCTTTTCTGCTTCTAAAACTATTTCATTTAAAATACCCTTATCATTTATTTTATCTGTTCTAATTAAATTTGATATTTTTTGTCTTATTGCCATACCTTTCATATGATAGATCAAATTATCATTGTCTTTCAGACTTAGCGCGTGTTCTATGGCATCTAAAGCTTTATCGGCATCACGTTTAATTAAGCTATAAAAACGACCTAGATGCGCCCAAAATTGGGCTTCATCGGGAAAAGTTTCTGTTAAATATCGAAATACCTTTAGTTTTCCATCTTCATCATTTATATCCTCAATAAATTTTGAAAATGAAGCCTTTTCAGTTCCTAAAAGCTCTGAATTATCACGAAGATAAAAAACCCTGCATATGATTTCTAAGCTTTCGTCAGAAGGTAAAATATTTACGTTTCCACGACAAAAACTTATAAACTCTTTTGCAGTATCTGATAAATTTTGTTTCCAAATATGCTCTCTATTATTTCCAAATTCTTCTGGAGCTAATAAATAAGATAGACATTTTTCTGCAAAAATAACATGATTAATTCGCCATTTTTTTACGTCATCGTAAATAATTAAATCAACTATTCTTGAGTGATTAAATACTTTCTCTAGTTCGATATGGCGTGTAGCTGGAATATCAAGAAGAGCAAAAAACCATTGTGGGGATATACTTCTTTGGCCATAGTAATAAGCAATCGAAAGAAATATAACTATTTTTTTATGTGCATCGCTTATATTTTCAAGTCTATATTTTATATAATTAAAAATTCCTTTGTATTCATTTTCAAATGTAATAAATCCCAAAGAAAACGGCGTGCAGTTATTGTTTAATTCTTTTAACAATTCATTGGCTTTTTCTTTTGACGTTTCTTTAGATAACAGATGATAAAAATTATGTTTTTCATCATCAGAAAGCTGATCACTTAATGTTCTTGTATTCTTTTGTGATTCTTTGATTGATGGTAAATCAAACTTTCTCAATACTTGCAACATAATGACAGGCAAATGAGAAGATGCTATTTTTTCATATAAAGCTTCAGCTTGTCTGTCTGAAATCAATCCACCATCTATTAGCAGTAATATCGATTTTTCAGAAAGTCCAGCAAGATAACTTAATCGTTCCATTGTTTCTAAAGGGTTTTTCATGCTTTGCAATACAACACAAGGATAATCCTTATGTTGATTCCATAGTATTCTGCGAGCTACTGTTGTTCCTCCTGCACCTGGAATATGGTATAGATTTATTCGCAAGTGTTTTCTATTTTTAAGCCCTTCTAAAACTAAATTTTCCAATTTTCTAGTTTCATCTCTTTCAGCATCATGTTTATATTTCAAATTTTCCCAGGATATTTCATGACCCCTTAAAAAATCCCTATTGTTAATATCCTCTATTGGCATTATTGTTCCAATTCCTAAATGAGCTATCTCAAGTTCTTCTTTTAGCCAGGGAATTTTTTTATCATCTATTGATATTTTTGTGCCTGATGAAGAAGGAATAGAATAAGCGTCTTTTTGGCTATTTAGATTGCTCTGACAATTTTCAAATATTTGACAAAGATGGGACAAAGGCATTTGTAAAATATCAATATCATTCTCTTCCGAAAAAGTTTCTAGTGAACTGTATTTTTCAGGTGATACCAGTAAGAATGATGCGTTTTCTTGAAAAATTTCAAGTAAAGAAGTGTAAATTATATTTAAATATTCTGATATATAATTATTTTCTGTAAGTATTAAAATTTTTACAGGCTTTTCATTTCCCAAAGCCTTTGATAATTTTTCTATTTGTTTTCTAAAATCATTACTATAATTTTTTATCCACGTTTTCTTGTTTTTATCAATTAACAAAGTTTCACTTCGCCCTGATAGTCCAAAGGAAAAATACCAATAAGTTCCGAATGCACTGTGTATAGATGGTGATTCACCTTTAACAACGAGATGCAAACTTCGATAATTTTCTAAGGTCTCTTTACAACAAGAAAGTAATCCAGAACTTTGACTATCTGGATCAAAATCCATTACAAAAGTCCAATTAACAAAGCCAAAACTTTTTAAATTTGAATTTGTTATATTTAAAGGAGATGTTATTAAAAAATAAAAATATTTATCTGAATCAAAAGATTCCATTTCAGATATGAGTCTTTCATTGGGGGTATACGAGCTTAACTCAGAACCAATCATAATTTCTTTATTCCTAAACCAAGCATATATTTCTCTTTCTTTTTCAGAGCCTTTTAATGCCTCTTTATTTGACGAGCCTTCCCTATAATATAAAGCATCTTTTTCTAGCATGGAGCTTTGAAATTTCTTAGTTATGATACAGATACACGTTGCAACTGGAATTGTAATAACGATAAAGTTTTTTTCATTAAAACTTATAGTGTCATAACTAAATTTAGGTACATAGCTCACTAAACTTTCAAATTGATTTCTTAAATTGGCATCATCTGGAATATTATTTGTTTCTATCCCAATTAATTCATTTTTATTATTATGGTTTTTTACACCTATTACAATATAAGATTCTGTTTCTCGAGGTGTATTCCACATGCTAACAATATCTTTGACAAATTCTGCTCTCGACCTGCTTTTATCCTTATTAGAATTCGTAAAATACATTTCACATTTAAAATCGATATAATAATCTTCATTGAGATTCAATAATTGTTCAAATTTTTCTAAGATCATTGTATATATTTTGATGGATGTTATTACACCGAATTAAGGAGTCTCTGATTAATCGTGTTTTTCGAGATAATTTGGCTTATAATTTATTGATTTAGTTGGTGCTCAAATTCTTAATTATGAATTAATCAGATGCTTCTTAACATGACTGAGAATTATAGTCAAATATCTAAAAAATAGCTAAGCTAAGTCAGGGCCGTAGGCTGGGTTGAACAACGTGAAACCCAGCGATCATTCCCCGTTTTGTTCGATTAAGTCCGGCAGAGCAGCCCAATTTTCGGTGTAAACCCCTAATTTAATCCAGCGGTGGATGGAAGAATAACGCCAACCCACTGCTTTATCGACATAACCATGTTTCACCGGATTGTAATGAATATAATCCAAATGTCGCTGATAATCCGTTTCATCCCGGATTTGGTGCTCCCAATATCGCCGTTGCCATACCCCACGTTCGTTTTTCCGTAATCGACTGTCGGAAACGAATTCGTTCTTTTGAATCTGTCTGGAAAAATGTGATTTAAGCAAGCGCCAACGCATCGGATAATCGTCGTCACCTTCGGGTAAGCGCCAAATGCAATGTAAATGTTCCGGCAGTACCACCATAGCTTCAATAACCATGGGATGACGCTGCTTGGTATAGCGACACGCATTGCGTAATTCGTCGATATACCTAATCAGTAAATCATTTTGGTGTCTTTGCGCAAGATTGACGGTAAAGAAATATGCGCCGCCTTTTAAATGACTACGAATGTATCTACGCATCAGCGTTTCCGTTATAAGCTGGGTTTCATTATCATTCAACCCAGCCTACGTCCACAAACTCAGATTCAGCTTATGATCCATCAGCGGTCATTGGAAATCTCAACCAACTGTCGCTTATGGGTCGAAACAAGTCAATCACGCTCGCAACCAAACTATGGATTGTCCGGGTACCCAGCTCCAGCCATTTGATTGGGCTCAATCTCAGAGCCACCTGCCTTCATTCCAACATCACTTTGCAAAAGCTCCTTTAATCTTGAAAATTGGCTGAAACCCAGGATGTGCGCTCTATGCCGGAGTTCGACGGCAATATCCGAGATTGTAAGTTTAGCAGCCGGCCGGCTATTGTTGGTCTCCCACCGGCGCGGCAAAGGCGTCGGACACCAGGGTTTCGACGTTGCTGCCGGTTAACGCCTGTAAAAACGCAACCAAATCGGCGATTTCCGCCTCCGTCAGGCCGAGCGGCTTGATCAGCGGCGACAGATTCTCGTTCGGCGTGCCGCCGTTGTTGTAGAAACGGACCACGTCCGCCAAGCTTGCCAGCGCGCCGTTGTGCATATAGGGCGCGCTCAGCGCGACGTTGCGCAGGGTCGGCGTTTTGTAAGACCAACGGTCGGCCGGATTCTGGCTGATTTCGTAATAGCCCAGGTCGCTGGCTTTCTCGCCGGTGACGCCCTGCAGGTTGGCGCTGGCGACGTCGACGAAGGTGCCGGGAGCGACTTGGATGCGTTGTTTCTCCGGGGTTTTTTGCATCGCTTCGGCGTAGCCGATCCCGGTGTTATGGCGGCGTTGGTCGGTAAACAGCGCGTAGTCGGGGGTGATGCGATGGCAGGCGCTGCAACCGGCTTTACCGGTGAACAGCTCGAAGCCGCGTTTGGCCTCGCTCGGCATGGCCTTGGCCTGTTTGCCGAAATACCAGCGGTCGAACGGCGAGTCGGCGGCGTTTAAGGTGCGTTGATAGCTGGCCAGCGCCTGGCCCACCGTTTCCATGGTCGGGCCCTTGCCGAAGGCTTTGGCGAACAGGGTGCGGTAGGTGGCGTCTGTTTTGATTTTATCGATGACGTAGCCGATGGACGGATTCGCCATTTCATTATGCGCCAGCAGCGGGCCCCAGGCCTGCTGTTCCAGGCTGTTTTCGCGGCCGTCGTGGAACAACAATCCGGCATAGGCCACGTTATACAGAGTCGGGCTGTTACGACGCACGCTGCGACCTTCTATCCCGACGGCGGTCGCCATTTCGTTGTTGCTGAACCCTTGTTCCGGGATGTGGCACATGGCGCAGGAAAAGGTATCGTTCAGCGACAGCCTGCGGTCGTAGAACAGTTTGCGGCCCAAGGCGATTTTGGCCGGTGTCAGCGGATTGTCCGCCGGCTGCGGCAGTTTGGGCAGACCCAGCGGCGGCTTGCGCGCAAATTCGATCAACCGGGCTGCTTGGCCTTTGCGTTGCGTCAAGGCCAGGGAGCGGGTGCGGTAATCGGTTTGTTGGTAGCCTTGTTTGTCGTCGCCGGGGCGGAGCAACTGCGCGTCGCTGGCCGATGGCGGCTCGGCCGCTTCACTGTCGCCGGCCAGCAGGGTTTTGATGTCGTTGATCAGGGTGTCGGCATGCAGAAAATCGACGCTGTAGATATTGCGGATGTTTTTATTGCGGTCGATCAGGTAAACCCGCAGCAAATGGGAAAAGGTGCCGGTGAAGCGGCCCTGGTCGTCGTAAATTTTTTGTACGCTCTGCTGGTAACCGTCCAGGATCGGCTGCAACGCCGCGTCGTCGCGAGTGGTCAGAAATTGCCAATCGAACTCGCCGGCATGGAATGCCGCGCCGTAATGGCGCATCGTCTCCGGCGTGTCCAGCGGATTGAAGCTGAGCGTCAGCAGCCGCAGGTTTTTGGCCAGCTCCGGTTGCTTTTGCAGTTGCCGGCCGATCTTGTGCAGAACCTGGGTCGCCAGCGGACAGCCGTTGACGTCGCTGCAGGCGGCATAGACGAAGCTGAGCACGACCAGCTTGTCGCCCATCAAATCGTGCAGGCGCAGTGCTTTTTCGGCAGTGGACAAGACTTCGCCGTCCGCGGCCGGGCCGATCGGCGGTAAGCGGTAACTGCCCGCTGCGGCCGGGCGGTAAGGCAAGGCGGAGTGTCCCGGTGCCAACGGCGCGGTGTCGTTGGCGGCGATAGCCGGGCTGGCCAGAATCGACCACAACAGAAAAAAGCAGAAAAGTCTCATGGCACGGGCTCGCGGAAGTAGGGGGCGCATCGGCGCCGAAACCGAAAATAACGGGGGGCGGCGGCAGGTTCGCCCGGACTGATTCGGGCGAACATCTTACCGCGCAGCGGAGAAAATTAGGAATTTCTAATTAACATTTTCGAACCGGAAACGACTGTTAGCCAGTCCGCTCGACTCGGTTTGGCGGAACCGGCTACTTCGGCCACTTGCCGTACAAGGCGTAAGCGCCGAAGCGCATTTGGTGGGCGCGCCCCAGTTTTTCCTGATAGAAATCGATCGCAAAGCGCTCGGTCAATTGTTTGCCGTCCCAGGCGTAAGCTTTGAAATATTGCTCGTTGTCCGGCCCTTTCTTGTCCCAGTTTGCCAGTAGCGACGAGGTGAAATACAAGCGCTTGCCGTCCCAGCTGGACGACACCATGTTCACCTGAGAGCCTATGGTTTGTTCGAAGACCTGTTTCGGGTTGTGGGCGTCGCCGATGTCGAACAGGCGGACCTTCCCGTCCATGAATGTGGTGGCCCACAGGTATTTGTCGTCGCTGGAAATGGAAATGTCGACCGGCAACGGGACCTCTGCCGGCTGGCCGATATCGGCGACGTCTTTGGCTTGCCATTCGTCGTTGGCGTCGGCATGGATCAGCCACAGCTTGGATGTCAGCGCCGAGGCGGTGAAGCAGTAGTCGTGGTCCGGGCGCCAGGCGCAACGGATTTCCAACGGGGCGCCGGGGACGTCGAATATTTTCTTCGGTTTCCGGCTATGCAGATCCCATTGCACGACGGTATTGCCGAAGCGCTTCATCGCTTCCGGGTCGGCCAGCATCTTGCCGAAATCCATCATGTAATTCGACCAGCCGGTGAACGAGGATGTCAGCATCAGATTTTTGCGGGGCAGGGCGCGCAAGTCGTAGTTGTAGCCGTCCGCGTACTGGCCGGTTTTGACGGCGCCGCGCAGGTTGCCGTCGGTCGGCATCCAGTGGGTGGTGATATAGCGCCCGGCATTGCTGTATTCCACCACCGCGGTGCGGCCGCCGTGGTCCTTGTTGTTCGACAGGCCGGTCACCAGCATGCGGCCCGGTACGGCGTAAAAGCTGTGCGGTCCGACCACACCGCCGCTTTTGGCGACAAAGTTTCTGATGACTTTGACCAGTTTGGGTTTGGCGGGATTGCTGGCGACGTCGAAGATGAAAATCTTGTTGGTATCCAAGCCTCCGGCCCATAGGTAGCGGCGGTCGTCGGTAAAGTCGGAATGATGGGCTTCGTTGCGGCCGCCGACCGAGACGCTGGCTACCACTTTGCCGTAGTGCTTGGATTTTGGATTGACGTCGACGGTGACCAGCTTGTCCTGTTCGTCGCCGATGCCTTCGGCGCCCAAAGTCCAAACATAAACGAAATCCTCCTGGCCAGTGATTTTCGCCATATACGGCGAGGCGCAGGTTTCGTCGGATTGCGCCGGCAGGGAGGCGAATGCCAGCATCGAGGCTGCGGCGGCGAAGCCCAGCCATTGGGTTAGCGAGATGTTTTTCATAGTATGTGCTCGTTTTGATTGTGGAGTAATACGCATTGTTGGCGCCGCAAGCCCGTTACCGGGGCAATGTCGGCACGCCGAAAAACATACCGGATCCCCGGTTCGGTTTCGCCCTCCGCACGGAGGGGAGGCGGGGTGCTGGCGAGACAGGCGCGGCACCGGAAAGCGGTCGCCGGATGCCGTTTGGGTGGAATCGGTCGGCGCGATTAAGCCGGGTGGAGCGTTACGATGGCCTTGTTTTTGAGGGCACTAAAGACCGGGAGTGAATGGTGTACGGGCGGTCTGAACCAGGCTAGATGCCGGCAGTGAGGGGCTTGTAGGGGGTCGGAACGCCGCCGCAGTGGGTTTTTGCGGCGGCGGGGAGAATCCGCAACCCCGTCTACTGGTTTGCGGATCCGTGGATTGGCGGCTTTCGCTTATTTCAGAATTTCGGCGGCGGCCGCTTTTAATTTGGCCGTGTCGGCCTGCATCGGTTTCATCATGTCGTTTTTGGAGGCTTTGGCGCCGGCCACCAACTCGTCGACGGTTTTGAATTTGCCTTTAAGGGTGTCGACGCTGGGGGCTACCGAGCCGTTATGGCAGCCTTTGCAGGTATCGGCTTCGCCGGCGGACGACAGGGATGGCAGCAGAGCCACGGTAATGGCAGCGGTGAAGGTTAATAGGGATTTTTTCATTCTCGGTCTCCTCGGTGTTGTAGTAGTTATTGACGCTGAGATGGGTTCGCTCGGTTATCGGAATTTCGACCGCTCGAACCTTAAACGCAAGCCGGTACTTAACCGTTTGCGAAAAATTTTCTACCACAGCGGAAATGCCAATGCAAATTCCGTCGCGGCGGGGAAGGCTTAGCGGGCGCAGTTGCGGCCGGCGTCTTTGGCTTGGTATAGGCGCTGGTCGGCGGCGTCGACCAGCAACGTCGGCGCTTGGCCCGGTTGCGGGATAACGGCTGCAGCCCCGAGGCTGACCGTGATCGAGTCCGAGACCGGGGAATTTCGGTGCGGGATGCGTTGGTCCGCGAGATGGATGCGCAGCTCTTCGGCGATTTGCAGGGCGCCTGCGGTGTCGGTTTCGGGCAGCAGGATGACGAACTCCTCGCCGCCGTAACGGGCGACCAAATCGCCGGGCCGGCTTACCGCCGCCGCCAAATGGCCGGCAACTTGTTTCAGACAGTCGTCGCCGGCGCCGTGGCCGTGGTGGTCGTTGTAAGCTTTGAAATAATCGATGTCGATCAATATCGCCGCCAGCGGGGTTTGGTTGCGCTGCGCGCGCTTCCACTCGTTGTCCAGGGTTTGGTCGAAGCGGCGCCGGTTGGGAATCCCGGTTAAGGCGTCGATCCAGGCCATCGCTTCCAGCATGTCGGTAGCCTGTTTCAAACGGATGTGGTTGCGGATGCGAGCCTTGACCACCGGCAGGTAGAACGGTTTGGTGATGTAATCCAATGCGCCTAGATTCAGGCCGCGTTCTTCGTCGCTGACGTCGTTCAGCGCGGTAACGAAGATGACCGGAATCGAGCTGGTTTGCGGATTGGCTTTCAAGTGGCGGCAGACTTCGTAGCCGTCCATTTCCGGCATCATCACGTCCAGCAGGATCAAATCCGGCGCGCCTTGCGCGGCGATCGCCGCCAGTGCGGCGGCACCGCTGGCGGCGACTTTTATCCGGTAGTCCTTGATCAGGTTTTCCGCCAGCACTTGAATGTTGGTGGGGGTGTCGTCGACGATCAATATCAGCGGTTTCAGGCGGTCGTTATTCATGGGCGGCTTCCGGCAGGTAACGTTTGATGGTGGTCTCCAGCTCGCGCAGGATCTCCCGCGCCTGGCTGTAGTTGATGTCGCCGATGTTTTTTTCGATCAATTGCACCAGCCTCAAGGCCTCTGCTCCGGCCACGGTTTCGCGCAACTGTTCGGTTGTCTCTCGCGGAATATAGTCGTTACCGTCCAACAGTGTCGCCAACTGCGCGGCCAACCGGCCGGCAGCCTGCCAATCGGCCCGGCCGTCTTCGCCGTGTTCGGTCGCCGGATTCGTGTAAGCGGCGATGGTATGTAAGGTTTTCGCCAGCTTTTGGCTCAATGCTTCCAAATCCGCCGGCGACCAAATGCCTTGTTGCAAGTCCGATTCCAGCCGGCCGGCGATGCTGCTCAATTCCGTGGCGCCGACCGCACCGGCGGCTCCTTTCAGGTAATGCAGCCATTGGGCGCCGGGCAACAATTCGCCGGCCAACAGATGGCGGCGCAATTTGGCGTCGGCGTCGGTGAATTTTTCGGCAAAACGCTGCAGCAGCGATTTCAGTTTTTGGCTGTCGGCGATGGCGGCAGCGATGTAGTCCCAATCGAAACCCGGCAAATCAGTGCGCTGGGTGGTCAAGGCGAAGCCTGCGGTCGAACCGCCTTGCGGCAGCAAGGCCTGTGGCCGGATGCAGCGCAGCAAGGCCGCGATCAGCGTTTGCGGCAGTACCGGTTTGCCGACATGGTCGTTCATGCCGGCGGCGTAACAATCGCTGCGCTCGGGCTCTTGCACTGCGGCGGTCATGGCGATTATGGGCAATTCGTCGCGGGTCTTTTCGGCGCGGATCAGCCGCGTCGCTTCGATGCCGCTCATTTCCGGCATTTGCAGATCCATCAATACGGCGTCGAAGCGTTCGCGGCGCATCGCGTCGAGGCCTTCGCGGCCGTTGTTGGCGACGGTGACGTTGAGGCCGGCGTTGGTCAGGTATTCGCAGGTTACCATCTGGTTGATCTCGTTATCTTCCACCAACAGGATGCGCGCGCCGCGAATCGATGCCGCCATTTCCGCCAGTTGCGGCCGGTTCGGTTCGGCGGCGGTTTTGCCGCCCTGCAAGCGGGTGACCGAATCCAGCAGCATCGACGGCAATACCGGTTTCAGCAGCACATCGTCGGGCGGGGTATCGCCGGCCGCGTGCAGCAGGCCCTCGCGGCTGAAGGCGGTGACCATGATTACCACCGGCGCGTGGCGGATTTTCGATTGCCGCACCATGTCTCTGATCGCCCGGGTGACTTGTATGCCGTCCAGCCCCGGCATTTTCCAGTCCAGCAATACCAGTTCGAAGTCCTTGCCGGATTGGTTGGCCTGACCGAGCTGCGCCAGGGCCTCGCTGCCGTTGGCGGCTTCGGTGACTTCGAAGCCCCAGTTTTGCAGAATGTCGCGCAGCATTTGGCGGGAGATATCCAGATCGTCGACCACCAGTACCCGCATGCCTGCCAATTGTTCCTGTTGTTGCCGGCTTTGCTTCTCGGCCGAGAACGGCAAGCGCAAGCGGAATTCGAACAGGCTGCCCTTGCCGATTTCGCTTTCGACGCGCAAGTCGCCGCCCATCATTTCCAGCAGGCGCTTGCTGATGGTCAGGCCCAGGCCGGTGCCGCCGAAGCGGCGGGTGATCGAGCCGTCGGCTTGGGTGAAGGCCTGGAACAGATTGGCGACTTGCGCCGCGGTCATGCCGATACCGGTGTCCCGCACCGAAAACAGCAGATGGGCGATACCGTTTTGTTTGGCGAGCAGGACGACTTTGATGTGGATTTCGCCGCGCTGGGTGAACTTGACGGCGTTGCCCACCAGATTGTTCAGGATTTGGCTCAGGCGCAAGGAGTCGCCGTCCAGCATCAGCGGGATTGTCGGGTCGATTTCCAGCACCACTTCCAGTTGTTTTTCTTCGGCGCGGACGATGAACAAATTCAGCACGTTTTCCAGCGCTTCTTCCAAGTTGAAGGTTTCGACCACCAATTCCATGCGGCCGGCTTCGATTTTCGAGTAGTCCAGGATGTCGTTGGTCAGTGCCAGCAGTGCCAGGGAGGAGGTGTGGATTTTGCGCAAATAATCGCGCAGCTTGCTCGGCGGGTTGCTGTTCAAGGCCAAATCCGACAAGCCGATGATTGCGTTCATCGGCGTGCGGATTTCATGGCTCATGTTGGCCAGGAACAGGCCTTTGGAGCGGGAAGCCGCCTCCGCTTGTTCCTTGGCTTGCAGCAGCTCGGCGGTGCGTTGCGCCACTTCGTGTTCCAGGCGGTCGCGGTGTCCGGTCAGGGTTTGGTCGCGGCGTTGAATTTCTTCCAGCATGGTGTTGAAGGCCTTGACCAATTCGCCGATTTCGTCGCGGTGGGGTTGCGGTACGCGCAGCGTGTAGTTCTGTTCGTGGGCAATCAGACGTG
The DNA here is from genome assembly GCF_056850255.1 of Methylomonas sp. Uni0011. Classification (NCBI taxonomy): domain Bacteria; kingdom Pseudomonadati; phylum Pseudomonadota; class Gammaproteobacteria; order Methylococcales; family Methylococcaceae; genus Methylomonas; species Methylomonas sp. Uni0011. The sequence continues at coordinate 207,346 of NZ_JBVVNO010000004.1, read as the reverse complement.
CGGTGGCCGCCAACTCTTCGACCGGGCCGGAGATGATGCGCTGCAAGCGCAGGGCCAGCAGGGATACCACCACCAAGGCCAGGGCCGCCGCACCCAGGCCGGTGCCGAGATCGGCGAGCTGGCTGTTCCAGTGGCCGGTAAAATCGGCTTGCATCAGGACATAGCCGATGTATTCGGTGTTGCGGATCACCGGCGTATACAGCTCGGCGCTACGGCGCCAGAAATCGGTGCGCAGTTCCCGCGCCGGAGAGCGGGAATCGCGCGGCGGCGCGGTCGGCGAACCGCTGCGATTCCAGGCGGCCAGTACCGAACCGTCGGCGGCGACCATCCAGGCGGCGGCGATTTCCGAGTGCTCTTGCAGCGAATTTAGCAAGCGGGCGGCTTCGTTGCGTTCCGAGAATACCAGTGCGGCCTGGCCGTTTTCCGCTAACACGTCGGCCAGACCGGAAATGTCCTGTAATGCGCTGCGGTAACGGTTGATAGCGGAACTGATCGCCACCGCCGATAAGCTCACCAGCAGACACACCGTACAGCTCAGCATGATGATGGTCAGCAGTTTGCGGCGTAAAGACCAATTCGGGAAGTCGGGTAAAACGCGCATCGTTCTATCTCCCGTAGACATGGGTGGCGATGTTCAACAGTTGGCCGGGAAGCCGCAGGCCGGCGTTGCGGATCGATTCCAGATTCACTTCGAACACGACCTTGTTGTCGCGGAACAGCAGGGCGATGGCGCCGCCTTTTTCGGCAAAATCGCCGATGTCGGATAGTGTCAGCACCGGCGCGTTACCCAAGTTTTTCAGAATCGGTACCACCCGCGGTTGCTCGGAACTGCCGATATACAGCAACTGGCAGTCGGCGAAGGAGGCGTCGGTGTGGTTGCGCTGGCTGACTTTCAAACCGCGTTCGCCGGCTTTGCGCCCGTCCAGAGCTTGCACGGCCCCTTCCAGCACATTGTTGCCGATCACGCACAGGTTGATCTCGGCGCCAGCCGGCGCCCCGGTTGCCGGCCATTCCACGAATTTGGCGAAGTTGTACAGGTAAGCCGCTTTGATTTGGGCTTCGGACAGCGCTTCGGCGGCCAGCGCTTGCCCAGCGCTGGCCGCCAGCAGTACCAACAAACACAGGACGGATAGTAGACTGGGTCGATGTAGCCGGCAGAAACCGGCAACTTTTAGCAACCGCGCTACCCAGACAGAGGCCGCGACGCTTGAGCCGAACGGCGGACGCGACAATGCCCGGCCGCGCAATTTGGCTGCAGCCGTGGTTAATGTTACGTCTGGGGCGGTTGTCGTCATAGGTCGTGTGGTGAGACGCGGATCGGTTTGCGGCGGGCTTGACTCGGTCAAAGCGCATCCGGGCTTGGGCTGCGGTTGTCGGCGTTGCCGGTTAAATTATGCCCCAGGCCCCCAAACACGGTTCGACTTTTACGCTCGGTGGCTACTGAGCGCATCGGCGGGCGCGCCACTCCGCGGCGCACTAGGCGCCGCTGTGCGCCGCAGTCTATAACAGACCTTTGCTCGGGCAGCGGCAAAAGCCGTTCAATTCCACGTAGGCCTGGCCGGCGCTGGCACCGGCCACACTGCAGGTGCCTTCCCAGTAGATCGGTCCGATCCACAGTTTGTGTTGCGCCCGCAATTCCTGGTCTTTGACTTGGGGTTCCACCGTGAATTTCTCGCCGCGCACCTCCACAGACCAGCCGGACGGATACGTACAGCCGGTGTGAGGGCTGGTCCATTCACCCAGCACCGTCACTTCGAACTCGTGGGCGGCCAGGGTTACCGTGCGGCCTTCGGCGTCGGTGATCGAGCCGGATTTTTCCACCGAGCTGTCGTTGCCTTTGAAATCGAACAACATGATTTGCCGGTTGTCGTCGAGTTCGATCGCGAACCATTGCCAGCCTTGTTGAATGGCTTGGTAGAGCTCGCCGTACTGGCGGTCGAACCAGCTGTTGCCGCTGACCTTAAAGGTCTGTCCGCCGAAGCTGATGGTGCCGGTCGTGGCCATTTTCGGCCGCGAATAATAGTAAGTGTAGCCGCCGAACCGGTAGGGGTGGGCGTCGCCGCCGTAATGCAAGGCCGGTTCTTGGGTCGATTTCAATTCCAGATCCAGGACATAGCCGTCGACTTCGGCATGCAAGCGGTCGTTGCCGCCGCCGCCGACTGCCGTGACTTTGTCGTCTTTGCCGGAGGTCAGGTTAAAACCGTTCGGCGTGCGTTGGGGTAGATGGAATTCGACGAATTCTTCGAAACTGAATTTTTGGCCGTCGATGTCGGTCACCGCAGCCTGTACCAGTTGGTCGCGAAAAATTACCAGACTGTCGAAAGAAAAAAACACCACTTCGAAGCCGAAGCGGCGGCCGTCGTCCGTGAGCAAATGTCCGGTCCAGTACCACCATTGCACCTGCTCGGTCGGTAAGAAGGCGTCGTCGGCCGGTAGTTCGACCGGGCCGATCAGGCCGCGGCGCGGCAAGAATAACCAGGCAGCCAGGGTTAGAGCCAACAATAGCCAGGGTAGCCAGTTCGGCAGCAGCCAGCCGACCAGCAACACAACGCCGGCGATGATCCAGGGTAAGTATTTTTTTAAGAAGTCTCGCATGTTAACCGCTCGCAAATGGAAAGAAATTAAAAACGCCAACTGAGTTTGCCGTACAGCGAACGCGGCACTTCCGCCGCCGCGCCGGGTAGCGAAATGGCGGCCGAATCTTGGAATTCGGGATGTCTGGGCGAAAACAGGTTTTGGGCGACGAATGCCAGTTCCAGGCCGGCAATGGGTTCGTAAGCCAAACGGGCGTCGAAGGTGGTGTAGGCGGGTACTTCCTGGCTGAGGGCGGCCAGTTTGCCGACGTAACGCAAGGTCAGGTCCAGTTTGATTCTTTCCGGCAAGTCCATTTGCCAGCGTAGCGAGCCGCGGTGACGCGGGCTAAGGCCGGCGATATCCGGATTGTTGCTGTCGTAGGGGCGCTCTATTTTCAGGTGGCTGTAATTGCCGGTAAAGCGCATCCAGTCCAGGGCTTGCCATTCGCTGGCGATTTCGATGCCGCGGGTGGTGACTTCGCGGCTGTTGTTGTACCAGATCAAGGGCTGGGTTAGCGTGGCAAAGTCCAACGTTCCCTGGCGGAACATGATCAGGTCGGTATAGTGGTTGCTGAAAGCGGCGATATCGGTGGAAAAATGCTCGGACCATTGCGCCCGGTAGCCGATTTCGGCGGCAAAAACCTTTTCGGCCCGTAAATCCGGATTTGGTTGCGCCATGACCTGTATCATCGTGAAAGGCGGCGGGGCTGTGCCTAATGCGACGTTAGCTTGCGCCTCTCCGCGCGACGGCGTGCGTGCGGCCCTGGATACCGAGGCCCACACCGAGTGTTTCGGGTCTGGCGTCCACATCAGTCGGGCGTTGGGTTGCACCTGGGTGTTGCCGAAGTGGCTTTCTTCCAGTTTGGTACCCAAGGTCAAGCGTAAGGTGTCGTCGATCAGCGTGATGTCGTCCTGCACGAAGGCGCTGCCGTTGTGGTAGCCCAGGCTGGTCGGGTTGAACGCGATTGCCGCGCTGCCGTTGGTTGCACTGTGAATGAAACGGTAGCTGGCGCCCCACATCAAGTCGTGGTCGGGATTCGGATGCAGGCGATGCTGAAAGTCGATGTCGAACATGTCCTGACTGTCGGACAGGGCTGCCGCGCTGAAATTGACCCGGTCGTAATAGCCTTGCAGCATAAACTCGGAACCGTCGCTGAGATTGCCTTCCCAGCGCGCCAACAAATTGGCGCCTTCGGCATGGTCGTCGGTATTAAAGGGCGAATTGAACGGCGGAGCGACCGTTTGCGCCGGCACCGTGTTGCCGACATTCTTGCGGTAGACGTCGCCTTGTACGGTATAGCGATTGTCGTTGGAGATGCGGTTGTCGATCCGGAAACCGCCCTGCACCGAGCGCCAGTCGTCATGCAGGCGTTCGCCGGTGTTGCTGACGAACGTATTGCGTTCGAAGGTTCTGGCGTAGACCCGGTAGTTGCCGTCGTCGCCGACCCGACCACCGTGGCGGTAGCCGGCGAATCCGGTTTCCTGGTTGCCGCCGCCGGCCACAAACAGGTTGCCTTGGGTATCCTTGGCTTTTTTGGTGATGATATTTATCACGCCGTTCACCGCGTTGGCACCCCACATGACGGCGCCGGGGCCGCGGATGACTTCGATGCGCTCGATGTCTTCCATCATCGTGTCCTGCAAGTCCCAGAACACGCCGGAGAACAGCGGGGTGTAAACCGAGCGGCCGTCCATCAATACCAGCAGTTTATTGGCATAGCGGCCGTTGAAACCGCGCGCGGTCACCGACCAGACGCTGGCGTTGATTTGTGCAACTTCGATGCCGGGTGCCAGCCGCAACGCATCGGGGATCGAGGTCGCGCCCGAGCGGCGAATGTCGTCCTGGCTGATGACAAATGCGGCGGCGGCGGTGTCCGACACGGTTTGGGTCTTGCGGGAGGCCGACGACACTTCCATTTGCATCAGGTCATTGATCGATAACTCCTCCAGCGTTGGCGGCGGCTCGTCGGCCGCTGCGACGCAACTCAGGCTCAAGGCCAAGCCGAAAAAAATGTTACGCGAACCGGACATTGCCGGTACAAACGGGCAGGGAATCGGTAGTCGGTGCGGTTTCATGGTGGGCGGCGGGTTAACGTGGCTAGCGGCAAATGAGCGTCGGTGTCGTCAAGGCAAAGGGTTGCTGCCTGTAAGGTCTTGGTAAAGGGCCAGGGGCGGTTTAAGTATGGCGGTAATTTTCAAAAAGCAAGGCTTAGGGCTTAGTTTTCTGCGAGTTATCGCCGGCTGCTTGCCGGGCCGCACCGGTTATTGCCGTTTCCCGTTGCCGGCGTCAGCCATCTCGGCGCGAATAAACGTATGCCGGACAAGTCTTCAGCGCCGCCTGTTGGTACAATGCGCCGTTTTTTCAGTCATTTATCCGGGAGTACTCCATGATTCGCTTTCCAGCCGAATGGGAACCACAAGCGGCGGTTATCATCGCCTGGCCGCACCACAGCGGCGATTTCAGCAATTTGTCCGCGGTCGAGGATTGCTACCATGCCGCCGCTACCGCGATCAGCCGGTTTCAGCCGTTGGTGGTGATCTGTAAGGACGGCGAACATCAGCAACATATTCAGACGCAACTGCCGCACAATCCTCAGATTCATTACGTTCAAGCCGATTACAACGACATCTGGCTGCGTGATACGGTATTTCTGACCCTGGAGTGGCAGCATCCGAAAGCCGCGGTGCAGATGCTGAATTTCCGTTTCAACGGTTGGGGCAACAAATATCCGCACGCCGCCGACGATGCGCTGAATCTGGCATTGTTCGCCCATCCGATTTTCAAGGGGCATCCAACCGCGACGCTGGATTTGGTGTTGGAAGGCGGCAGCATCGAATCCGACGGCCAAGGTACCTTGATGAGCACCAAGAACTGCTTGTTCAACCCGAACCGCAACCCCGGCCTGTCGGCGGAAGCGATTACCGGCCAGTTGCAGAATTATCTGGGGGCGAAGCGGGTGCTGTGGGTCGAGCAAAGCAATCTGGCCGGCGACGATACCGATGCCCATATCGATACGCTGGCGCGGTTTTGCAGTGTCGATACCATCGCCTATACCGCTTGCGAGGATAGCGAAGATCCGCATTATGCCGGCTTGAAAAATATGGAGGCCCAGTTACAGGCTTTCCGCACTGAGGCTGGCGCGGCTTATAAACTGGTGGCGTTGCCGCTGCCGAAGCCGATCTTCGACGAACATGGTCAGCGTTTGCCGGCCAACTACGCCAATTTTCTAATTATCAACGGTGCGCTGCTGGTGCCGGTCTACGACGATGCCAACGATGCCGTGGCGGTGGAACGTTTGGCGGCTTGCTTCCCGGAGCGCGAAATTGTCCCCGTGCCGTGCCGAGCGTTGGTGCACCAATACGGCAGCTTGCATTGCGCCAGCATGCAGGTGCCGGCCGTCGTCAAACTGAATTTTTAACATTCCATTCCTTCAGCTCCTTCCGGCGCGGATTTTCGCGCCGTCAGACTATCGTTAACAGTTATAAGTATGAAAAGAACCATTACCGCTTGCGCGGTCCAGCAACCGTGCAATCGCGGCCGGGAAACCAATCTGGCCTATTCCATTAATCAGATCGAAGCGGCTGCCAAGCGCAATGCCGATTTGGTCGTGCTGCCCGAACTGCATCTGGACCATTATTTTTGCCAAAGCGAAGACACTGCCTGCTTCGACTTGGCCCAGCCGGTGCCGGGGCCGACCTGCGAGGTGCTGGCGCAAGTCGCGGCCGACAATAAAGTCGTGATCGTATCGACGATCTTCGAACGGCGGGCGCCGGGGCTCTACCACAATACGGCCGTGGTGTTCGACAAAGACGGGAGCATCGCCGGGACATTCCGCAAGATGCATATTCCGGACGATCCGGGGTTTTACGAGAAATTTTATTTTACGCCGGGCGATCTCGGCTTTCGGCCGATTGAAACCTCGATCGGTAAATTGGGGGTATTGATCTGCTGGGACCAGTGGTACCCGGAGGCGGCGCGGCTAATGGCATTGGCCGGGGCCGAAGTGCTGATTTATCCGACCGCCATCGGTTGGGATCCGAGCGACGACGCAGGCGAGCAAACGCGCCAGCGCGATGCCTGGGTGACCGTGCAGCGCGGGCATGCCGTCGCCAACGGTCTGCCGCTGATTTCCTGTAACCGTATCGGCTTCGAAGCGGCGCCGGACCAGGCGCAAGGCATCCAGTTTTGGGGAAACAGTTTTATCGCCGGCCCTCAGGGCGAAATCCTGGCCAGCGCCGACGATAAACAGGATTTGTTGTTGTTTGCCGAGATTGATGTGTGGCGTAGCGAAGATGTTAGGCGGATTTGGCCGTTTTTACGCGACCGCCGCATTGAGGCGTACCAGGATTTGTTACGGCGTTATATCGATTGAGCCTCGGGTGGGTGGGCGCCGTGTTCGACGGCGCCCGCCAAGACCGTATCAGTCTTCGGCCGCGGTGCGGACTGGTTCGTAATCGCGCGGGGTCTCTGCCGGGCGCGGACTCCGTTCCGCATGGTCGCTGTCGGCGCTGCGGCTTGGGTTGCGGAATTCTCCGCGGTCGGCAGGTGCGGGTGTAGCGGATTCGGCGGTGTGTTGCTCGCCGTTTGCGCCGATACCATTCGGCTCGCTACGTTTTTCGGCGCCGTTGCGCGGTCCTCGGCGGCGACTACGGCTGCGGCGGCTGCGCTCCCGATCCGGCGTGCCTGAAGCTTTTTTTGCAGCGTTGTCTAGTCCCGAGTCTAGCTCGCCGGTCGCTGCCGGTTTGGCTTCGTCGCTTAGGTTTGCGACGGTGTCCTGGCCTGCTGTTGCCGCTGGAGCCGGGCGGCGATTGCCGTTACGGCGATTGTTGTTGCGGCCGGCGCCACGTTCACCGCGCTCACCACGGTCGCGGCGATTGTTGCGGCCGGGTTTGGCTTTATCTTCACCGCTTTTTTCGGCGGCTTCGGCGTTTTCGACGGTTTTACCGGCGCCGATCAGGCGTTGCCAGAAGCGCTGGATCAGGCTGGCCGAAGTTTTCTTACTTTGAACCGGGGCCGGCGAGTCAGGCAGAAACTCCTTGATTGCGGCTTTTTCGGTTTTCGGACCCAGTTGTTTGGCGAACTCCGGAACCGTGATGTCTTCTTCCTTGATCTGCAAATGGCTGGCCTTCTCTTCGCTGTCGCCGGTGGCTTTGATGCGCTCGATGTCGTAAGCCGGCGTTTCCAGGTGCTTGCTCGGCAACACGATGATGCCGACTTGCAGCCGGGACTCGATTTCCTGAATCGAGGCGCGTTTTTCGTTGAGCAGGAAGGTGGCGCAATCGATCGGCAAGTGAGCGATGACACGCTCGGTGCCTTTTTTCATCGCTTCTTCTTCGATCAAGCGCAGTACGGCCAGCGTGACCGATTCGACGTTACGGATCGTGCCTTGGCCTTTGCAGCGGGGGCAGGTCAACTGGGTCGAGTCGCCCAAAGACGGCCGCAAGCGCTGGCGCGACATTTCCATCAAGCCGAAGCGGGAGATGCGGCCGGTCTGAATGCGGGCGCGGTCGATTTTCAGCGCGTCGCGCAGCCGGTTTTCCACCTCGCGCTGGTTTTTGTTGGACATCATGTCGATGAAGTCGATCACGAACAGGCCGCCCAAGTCGCGCAAACGCAGTTGGCGGGCGATTTCGTCGGCGGCTTCCAGGTTGGTGTTGAGCGCGGTTTCTTCGATGTCGCTGCCTTTGGTGGCGCGGGCCGAGTTGATGTCGATCGAGGTCAACGCTTCGGTGTGGTCGATGACGATCGAGCCGCCGGATGGCAGTGAAACTTCGCGTTTGTAGGCCATCTCGATCTGGGTTTCGATCTGGTAGCGGCTGAACAACGGCACGCTATCCTGGTACAGTTTGGCCTTGTGCAGGTTGTGCGGCATCACCTGTTTCAGGAAGTTATGCACCAGCTTGTAGGCGCCTTCCTGGTCGATCAGGATTTCGTCGATGTCGCCGCGCAAATGATCGCGTAGGGCGCGGATGATGACGTTGCTTTCCTGGAAAATCAGGAATGGTGCCGTTTGTTCCTGGCTGGAGCGGTCTATCGCCTCCCATAGTTGCATCAGGTAGTTCAAATCCCATTGCAATTCTTCGACGTTTTTGTCGGAACCGGCGGTGCGGATGATCAGGCCCATGCTGTCCGGGATTTCCAGTGCCGCCATGGTTTCGCGCAATTCGCTGCGGTTTTCGCCTTCGATGCGGCGGGAGATGCCGCCGGCTTTGGGGTTGTTCGGCATCAGCACCAGATAGGTGCCGGCCAGACTGATGTAGGTCGTTAGCGCCGCGCCTTTGTTGCCGCGTTCTTCTTTTTCGATTTGAACGACGATTTCCTGGCCTTCGCGGATATTGCTTTTGCTGGAGCTTTTACCTTCCTGGCCGTCGCCGGTGCGGTATTCCGGGGCGATTTCCTTGAACGGCAGAAAGCCGTGTTTTTCGGCGCCGTAGTTGACGAAGGCGGCTTCGAGACTGGGTTCTACCCGGGTGATGATGCCTTTGTAAATATTGGATTTTTTTTGTTCTTTCGATGGAACTTCGATGTCGAAATCGTAAAGTTTCTGGCCATCTACCAATGCCACCCGCAGCTCTTCGGGCTGCGTGGCGTTGATAAGCATTCTTTTCATTTAATTATCCTTATTGTTCTGTGTATCCTAACTAGAGCGTGAACAGGTTTGGTTGTCGCGGATAAAGGCGGCGTGTTTCCCAATATGACTTTTAGTTGAGCGGCCGGACTGACTGAAAACTGCAATATCTTGTAGTTATTGTCGCAGTGGGTGTCGGCAATGCCGAGCGTGGCGCTTGAAAAGTGGGAGGTCTGTTGTACCGAACTCTACGCAAAGGATGCAGCTCGCTCATCATGGGTTGAGCGACAAAACCCGAGAAAATTCTTTATAAGTCTGGCGCGGCGGAACAGCGCTAAAACCATGGTTTTAAATTTTTATAATTAAAGTCTATCCAAAGATAAACCAGCCTAATATAGCAATGTTTATTCGGACCAGCAATTTTAAACATGGCTCGTGCATATGTTGCTATCATTTGCCGCATGAGTAGTGCATCAGACCCGACTAACCCGCAAGTCCAATGGCTGGAAATCACCGAGGCGAACAACGAACAACGGCTCGATAATTTTCTGATCTTTTATCTCAAAGGCGTACCGAAAACCCGAATTTACCGGATGGTCAGAAAGGGCGAAGTACGGGTCAACAAGGGTCGTACCGACGTCAGTTATAAACTGCAGATTGGCGACATCGTGCGCATCCCCCCAGTAAGGGTTGCGGACAAAAAAGACGAAGTCATCGTCCAGCCCACCTTGAAGTTCAGCCTGGAAAACCACATTCTCTACGAAGACGACGGCTTTATCGTACTGAACAAGCCGGCCGGATTTGCTGTGCATGGCGGCAGCGGCGTCAGTTCCGGCGTGATCGAGGGGTTGCGCCAAATTCGGCCGCAGCAGAAGTTTCTGGAGCTGGTGCATCGGCTGGATAAGGAGACTTCCGGCTGCTTGTTGATCGCGAAGAAGCGCTCGGTGCTAAAGGTGTTGCATGAACTTTTTCGCGGTGATGGCATTCAGAAGACCTATCTGGCTTTGCTGGCCGGGCAATTTCAGCGCAAAAAACAGGTGGTCGATGTGCCGCTGTTGAAGAATGTCGCCCAAGGCGGCGAGCGAATGGTGATAGTTAGCCAAGCGGGTAAGGCGGCCGAAACCTTGTTCACGCGGCTGAAGCAATACCAGGATGCCACGTTGGTGCATGCGGCGCCGAAGACCGGACGCACCCACCAAATTCGTGTGCATGCGGCGTGGTTGGGACATCCGATAGTCGCCGACGACCGCTACGGGGAAGACGAGACCAACAAAATGTTTAAAAAACGCGGCTACAAGCGGCTGTTTTTACATGCCGAACAACTGCAGTTTGCCCATCCTCTGACCGGTAAACCTTTACATTTCTTTGCGCCGCTGCCCAGCGATTTGCAGCAATTGATCGACCATGAAAAACCGCTTTGATTTAATCATTTTCGATTGGGACGGGACATTGATGGATTCGGTGGACTGGATAGTCCACTGCATTCAACAGGCGGCTGAGACTTGCGGCTGCGACGTGCCGTCGGCGCCGGCCATCAAGGATATTATCGGTTTAAGCATCGATAACGCGACTCTGCAATTGTTTCCCGGTGCGGATGCCGAAACAAGGCAACGGTTGGCCGCTGTTTACAGCGAGGCGTTTTTCTCGCGGCAGATCGGTCCGGCGGATTTGTTTCCGGGCGTTGCGAACATGTTGCAACGCCTGCGTACCGATGGCTTGCGCTTGGCGGTGGCTACTGGCAAGAAACGCGCTGGCCTGGATCAATCCCTGCGCGGCACCGGCGTAGCGGATTTGTTTTGCACTACCCGCAGCTCGGACCAGACCGCCTCGAAGCCCGACCCGTTGATGGTGACCGAAATTTTGGCCGAACTCGGAATCGACAAACAGCGGGCCTTGCTGGTCGGCGATTCCGCGCACGACATGCAAATGGCGCTGAATGCCGGTGTCGCGGCGGCGGCCGTCACATGCGGTGCTCACTCCAGAGAAACACTGCGGCAATACAATCCGCTGGTTTGTCTGGATTACCCGACGGATTTGCTTGAATTACTTTAGGAGGTCACGGTGGATACGAATCAACAGCATCCCGACAATTCAGACCAGAACGCTCCCGGTTGGGAAAAAGCGGTACTCGAGAAGCTGGCGTTCGCCGCAATTGCCGAGCAGAAAGCGGCGCGGCGCTGGGGCATTTTCTTCAAATTGCTGACTTTCGCCTATTTGTCGGTGGCGCTGGGTGTGGCTTTGTACCCGCAACTGAAACAAGAGGTTGAGACCGGGTCGGCGCAGCACGTGGCGATCGTCGACGTGTTGGGCCAGATCGCCGAGGGCGAAGGTGCGGCGGCCGATACCATCATCGAAGGCCTGCGCGATGCGGCAAAGGATAAAAATACCAAAGGCATCATTCTGAATATCAATTCGCCGGGCGGCAGCGCTGTGCAATCGGCTTACGTCTATGACGAAATCAGGCGTTTGAAAGCCCAGCATCCGCAATTGCCGATTTACTCCGTGGTTGGCGATATCTGCGCGTCGGGCGGGTATTACATTGCTTCCGCCAGCGACAAGATTTATGTCAACCAATCCAGCTTGATCGGCTCAATCGGTGTCGTGATGAATGGTTTTGGTTTCAGTAATGTGTTGGACAAATTGGGTGTGGAGCGGCGCTTATTGACTGCGGGGGAGCATAAGGCCATGCTCGATCCGTTCTCGCCGGTGAATGCGCAGGAAAGCAAGCACATGCAATCCCTGTTGAACCAAGTCCACCAGCAGTTTATCGAGGCAGTCAGAGCCGGACGCGGTGAGCGCTTGAAAGAGAGTCCGGAAATGTTTTCCGGATTGGTATGGTCAGGGCAGGAAGGCGTGAAATTGGGTTTGGCGGACGGCTTCGGCAGCATCGATTCGGTCGTGCGCGAGCAATTCGGCACTGAGGACACGGTCAATTTCACGCCGCACGAACGCTTGATCGATCGCTTGGCCGGCCGTTTCGGCGCCGCATTCGGTCACAGCATTGCTACTGCTCTGAACATTGGCGGCCTTCGCTAAGCAAAGTTTATGTTTCGCCGCTTGCCTAATCGCGGCGATTTAAGGATAATAGCCAGCTCTTCAGCCAGTCGCTGATGTTTTTATGGTTACTGTGTCGGTCCTCTCGCAACGATACGCTGTAAACCCCGCCAGGTCCGGAAGGAAGCAACGGTAGCAGCGGATTCGTGTGCCGGGATGCGGCTGGCGCAGTAGCCGCCCAATCTCCTGCCGCTTCCGTTGCTAATGGCTTATCAGGTTCTTGCCAGAAAATGGCGTCCCAGCAACTTCACTCAGCTCGTCGGCCAGGAGCACGTCAGCCAGTCTCTGATTCATGCGTTGCAACATCAGCGCTTGCATCATGCCTATCTGTTTACCGGCACCCGCGGCGTCGGCAAAACCACGGTCGCCAGAATCCTCGCCAAAGCGATCAACTGCGAAAATCTGCAAAACTTCAACCCTTGCGGCGCCTGCCCGGTCTGCCAGGCATTCGAACAAGGCCGGTTTATGGACTTGGTCGAAGTCGATGCCGCTTCCCGTACCAAGGTCGAAGATACCCGCGATCTGCTGGATAACGCCCAATACGCGCCGAACCAGGGCCGCTACAAGGTCTATCTGATCGACGAAGTGCACATGCTGTCCGGACACAGCTTCAATGCGTTGCTGAAAACGCTGGAAGAGCCGCCGCCGCACGTCAAGTTTCTGCTGGCGACCACCGATCCGCACAAGATTCCGATCACCGTGTTATCGCGCTGCCTGCAGTTCAACTTGAAACGGCTGACCCCGGAGCAAATCGACCGGCAGATGCAATTCATCCTCGGCGAGGAAAATATTGGATTCGAAGCCCAGGCTCTGAAAATGCTGGCGCGAGCGGCCGACGGCAGTTTGCGCGACGCCTTGAGCCTGCTGGACCAGGCCATCGTCTACGGTAGCGGTACGGTAACCGGCGAGGCTGTGCTGGGCATGCTCGGTGCCGTCGCCCAGCAGCCGGTCGACGACATTCTATTGGCCTTGGCAGCCGGCGACGCCCGCCAAGTGTTGGCCAAGGTCGCCGACGTGGCGCAACTGACGCCGGACTTCGCCGAGATTTTGCAGCAAATGTTGCGGGTATTGCATCGCGTTGCCGTATTGCAACAAGTGCCCGGCTTCGTCGACCAAGAATTCGACAAGCAGTTGCTGGACGAACTGGCGAACCGGTTAACCCCGGCGGACGTGCAGTTGTACTATCAGATCGGCTTGACCGGCCAACGCGACTTAGTGTTGGCGCCCAATCCGCGCAGCGGTTTCGAAATGACGCTATTGCGAATGCTGGCTTTTCGCCCGGCGGCGATGGAAAAGCCGACGCCGGTAACGGCCGCGCCAGTTCAAGCTCCGGTCGCGCCGAAAACGGCGGCCAGCGCCGAATCTTCGGTTGCAAGGTCGGCGCCGGTAGTCGAAGCAGTCGCCGAGCCGGTCGCGGAGAGAGCCCCGGCATCGCCGAAACCGATTCCGGCCGCAGAGCCCGGCAGCAGCTGGCGCGATATTATCGCCGCGCTGAACCTCAATGGCCGTACCCGCGAGTTAGCCAATAATTGCGTGCTGGACAGCATCGACGACACTAGTTGTCGCTTATTGTTGGACCCGGGATTTCACCAAGTCGGCAGCAGAGCCGAGGACAATCTGCGCTTGGCGTTGCAAAATTATTACGGTAAACCGTTGAAATTGGTTATCACCCAGCAGGCCGCAACGCAGATGACGCCGGCTCTGGAAATCCAAAAAGCTCGAGAAGACCGGCAACAGGCAGCGGTCGACACGATCAATGCCGATCCTAACGTACAGGCTTTAAAAGAAACGTTCGGCGCCAGAATTGTGCCTGGCAGCATCGAACCGCTGAATTGAATGGTTGGAGACAGAGATGAAAAACGCACTCGCGGGCATCATGCAGCAAGCCCAAAAAATGCAGGAAAATTTGAAAAAGGCCCAGGAAGAATTGGAAGCCATGGAAGTCCAGGGCGAATCCGGCGGCGGCTTGGTGACGATCATCATGACCGGTAAGCGCGAGGTCCGTAAAGTCAGCATCGATCCGTCCCTGGTCGGCGACGACAAAGACATGCTGGAAGATCTGGTGGCTGCGGCGATCAACGACGCGGTGCACAAGGTCGGCAAAATGAAGAAAGAGAAAATGGCCGACGTCACGGCCGGGATTCCGATTCCGCCCGGTTTCCAAATGCCGTTTTAAAATATGCAGAACCAGGGCTTGCTGAAAGAGTTGATTCAAAGCCTGTGTTGCTTGCCCGGCGTCGGGCCCAAATCGGCGCAGCGGATGGCTTTCCATTTGTTGCAGCGTAACCGCGAAGGCGGTTTGCAACTCGGCCAGATTCTGGAACGGGCGATCAAGCAAATCGGCCATTGCCGCGAGTGCCGGACCTTGACCGAAGCCGAGTTGTGCGAAGTCTGCGCCAACCCGCTACGCGACGCCGAAACCTTATGCGTGGTCGAGAGCCCGGCCGACGTTTGGGTGGTGGATCAGGCGACCACGTTCAAGGGTAAATATTTCGTGTTGCACGGTCGCCTTTCGCCGCTGGACGGCATTGGCCCGGACCAGCTCGGTTTCGATCTGCTCGAACAGCGTATGGCGTCCGGCCAGATCAAGGAAATCATTCTGGCGACCAATTCTACGGTGGAAGGGCAGGCTACCGCCCATTTCATTGCCGACGTCGCCGCCAAATTCGGCGTGCGGGCTACCCGCATCGCTCACGGCGTCCCGATGGGCGGCGAACTGGAGTTTATCGACAGCGGTACTTTGGCGCACGCGTTCAACGGCCGGCGCGAACTTTAAGGAGCGACTATGAGCGATTGTTTGTTTTGCAAAATGGTGGCCGGCGAAATCAAGCCGGATGTGGTTTTCGAAGACGATCGAGTTCTGGCGTTTCGCGACTTGCACCCGCAGGCGCCGCTGCACGTGCTGGTCATTCCGAAGCGGCACATCGCCACGTTAAACGAACTGGACGATGCCGGACTGGGCGGCCACTTGCTGCAAACCGCCGCGCAGATCGCCAAAGACCTTGGTTACGCCGACAGCGGCTATCGGACCGTATTTAATTGCAACGCCGACGGCGGCCAGACCGTGTTTCACCTGCACCTGCACCTGCTGGCCGGCCGGCCGATGCATTGGCCGCCAGGCTAATCGAGGTCATTCGGTTTCGAATAGGGTTAATTGCGGTTTGCTGGCGGCATTTTTTCCCGCAATTTCAAATAACGCTGGTAGCGGGTGGCGGATATTGCGCCGGATTCGACCGCGGCCCTGACGGCACAATCCTTGTCGCCGGCATGGCGGCAATCGTTGAATTTGCATTGACCAATGTAGGGCTGGAATTCCCGATAACCCCAGGCCAGCTGTGCTTCTGACAAGCCGGCCAAACCGAAGATGGCAACGCCGGGGCTGTCGATCAAATCGCCGCCGGCGGGCAGATGGTACAAAGTAGCCGCGGTCGTGGTGTGGCGGCCGTGGCGCGTCGTTGCCGACACGCTATTGGTCCGCAGCGTTCTATCCGGTATTAAAGCATTGGTCAGGGAGGATTTGCCGACGCCGGATTGGCCGGCGAACATTGCAGTTTGGCCGCGCAATACCTGTTTCAGTTCGTCAAGCCCGGATTGCTGTTTGGCACTGACCCGATGCAGCCGGTAGCCCAACGCCTCATAAATTTTCAGCTCTTCCAGAATCGGCGCACTACAGGGAATGTCGACCTTGTTGAAGACCAGTGCGGCGTCGATATTGCAGTTTTCACAGATAGCCAGATATTGGTCCAACAACAAGAAATCGCACTCGGGTTCGGCGGCAAATACGACAAAAATGGTATCCAGATTGGCGGCCACCGGTCGAACCTGGTCGCCGCGGCTGGGGCGTTGCAATACCGAGCGGCGCGGCAGGATTTGCTCGATGCGGCCTTGTTCCGGGCCGGATAAGGACAGCAGGACTTGGTCGCCGACGACGACGGTGTCCAGTTTGCGCAGGGTCTGGCACAACACGGTATGTTCCCCGACCTCGACGGCGATACCCTTGCCGAGGTGGGAAACGACCAAGCCTTGCTGCAGCTCGGTCATCAAGCGGACTGCATTTTTTCTTCGATGTGAGCGATGCGGATCGCAGCCGGCGGATGGCTGTAATGAAAGGCCGAGTACAACGGATCGGGCGTCAAGGTGCTGGCGTTTTCTTCGTAGAGTTTGACCAGGCCGCTGATCATCTTTTTACCTTGGGCGTTGCGGGTGGCGAAATCGTCGGCTTCGAATTCGAACTTGCGCTGGAAGTAGGCGCTGATCGGCTGCATGAAGGTGGTGAATACCGGCGACACCAGCATGAACAATAACAAGGCCGCGGCGTTGGAATGGGTACTGACGCCCAAGCCGTCGAAGAACCAATCCTGGGTAATCAGCCAGCCCAACACCGCAAAACTGACCAGTGTCATGACCGACGAGGCCGCCAACATTTTGATGGTGTGCTTGCATTTGAAATGGCCCAGTTCGTGCGCCAAAACCGCCTCCAACTCTTCTTCGTCCAGCGAATTGACCAAGGTATCGAAAAACACGATGCGCTTGTTGTTGCCCAAGCCGGTGAAATAGGCATTGCCGTGACCGGAACGGCGCGAACCGTCCATGATGAAAATGCCGTTACTGCTGAAGCCGCAACGTTCCAGCAAGCCTTGAATCCTTTGCTTTAACGAGCCTTCCTGCATCGGTTCGAATTTATTGAACAGCGGCGCGATCAGGGTCGGAAACAGCCAGCTCATCAACAACGAAAAACTCATCAGAATCGCCCAGGCATACAGCCACCACAGGCTGCCGATGCTGTCCATGACCCAGAGGATCAGCGCCAGAATTGGCAGGCCGATAATCAGCGTCAGGCCAAGGGACAATAGTTGGTCTTTGGCGAATTGCGCAATGGTGTTTTTGTTGAAACCGAATTTTTCTTCGATGACGAAGGTTTGGTACAAACTGAACGGGATCTCGACCACCGTCATCAGTAAAAAGATGCTGGCCATCGCCGCCAAATCGGCGGCCAGCGGCGACAGTTGGAAGGTGGACCAGAAGTCGAACACCAGACTGATGCCACCGCCCAGGGTCAAGGCCAGCAGAAATACCATGCCGACCACGCTGTCGACATCGTGCAACTTGCCCTTTTCAATGGTGTAGTCGGCGGCTTTTTGATGGGCGGCTAGGGTTACACGATCCTGAAACGCTGCGGGAACTTGGTCCCGGTGTTGCAAGACGTGGTGTTTTTGGCGTCTGGCAAGCCAGAATTGGGTGCCGTAGGAAAGGACGAAAGCTGCTAAAAATATGCCGGTAAACGTGTTCATCAAGCCAATTGGGGTGGGGTTAACAATTAGCGGTACAGATTAGCTAATGCTACAATCCGCCGCAACATTATTAATAACATAGAAACGCAATGACTCAAGATAAGGACAATCTGATCTGGATCGATTTGGAAATGACCGGCTTGGATCCCGATAACGATTTGATCATTGAAATCGCCACCGTGGTCACCGACAAGAATCTGAATATCCTCGCCGAAGGCCCGGTCATGGCGGTGCACCAGTCCGATGCGGCGCTGGCGGCGATGGACGAATGGAACCAGCAGCACCACGGCCAGTCCGGTTTGATCCAGCGGGTCCAGAATTCCGATATCGACGCCGCGGAAGCCGAACGCTGCACGCTGGATTTCCTGCAGCAATGGCTGCCGGCCAGAACCTCGCCGA
Source organism: Methylomonas sp. Uni0011 (assembly GCF_056850255.1). Classification (NCBI taxonomy): domain Bacteria; kingdom Pseudomonadati; phylum Pseudomonadota; class Gammaproteobacteria; order Methylococcales; family Methylococcaceae; genus Methylomonas; species Methylomonas sp. Uni0011. Next base: position 189,460 of record NZ_JBVVNO010000004.1, on the reverse strand, counting down.
TGTGCGGCAACAGCATTTGCCAGGACCGGCGGTTTTTGTACCGTTACATGCCCAAACTGGAGGCGTTTTTCCACTACCGGAATCTGGACGTTTCCACCGTTAAGGAACTGGCCGCGCGTTGGGCGCCGCAGATTAAGGACGGATTCAATAAACAGGCTTCGCACAAGGCGCTCGACGACATCATCGAGTCGATCGATGAGCTGCGTTACTACCGGGAAACCTTCTTCAAGTTCTGATGCTGCAACTATTTGCCGTCGCGTTGGGCGGCGCCATTGGTTCCTTGTTGCGCTATCTGGCGTCCAGCGGCGTTTACCTGTGGCTCGGCCGCGGATTTCCGTACGGCACGCTTACGGTCAATCTGATCGGGTCGTTTCTGATCGGCTTAATGTCGGAAGCTTTGATTCTGCAACGCTTGGCCATTGCACTGGAATACCGCACGGCGATTTTGGCCGGCGTGATGGGCGGGTTAACCACGTTTTCCAGTTTTTCGTTGGAAACCTTCCACTTGCTCGAGCAAGGCCAAATCGGCAAGGCCGGATTGAATATCGCCGTCAGCGTCATCGGTTGCCTGCTGGCGGTCTGGGCCGGCCTGTCGTTGGGTAAGGGCTTATTTTTCTACGGCCAGGGTGCCGTGCGCATCGGCGATTGGCCTTATCCCTACGCGCTGACTGTGGTGAACGGCATCGGCGCCTTCCTGATCGGTATCGTCGCCACGATATTGCTGCATAAGCTCGAAATTTCCATCGAACACCGGGCTATTTTGGTAACGCTGCTGATCGGCGTATTCCTGACGCTGTCCGGTTTGTATTTGATTCTGTATCTGCTGGAAAGCGGACATTCGTTCGAATCGCATATCGACGCCATGCTAACGGTATTTCTCGGCAACCTTGTGTTCTGCGGCGGCGCATTGTGGTTCGGCTTGTGGCTGGGCAAGCAGGTATAACTGCCGTTTTTTCTCATCATTAATTCAGGAAAGCTGTAACCATGTTAGATCCCCGTTTGTTTAGAAGCGACCTGGACCTGGTCGTGCAGCAATTGCAACGCCGCGGTTTTCAATTCGATACTCAGGCTTATCAAGCTTTGGAAGACCGGCGCAAGGACGTACAGGTCAGAACTCAGGATTTGCAAAACGAACGCAATACCCGTTCCAAAGCTATCGGCCAGGCCAAAGCGAAGGGCGAGGATATTCAACCTTTGCTAGACCAAGTGGCCGATTTGGGCGATCAACTCAAGGCTGCCGAGTCGGAATTGAACGACATTCAGAATCAACTGAATGTCATGCTGGAAGGTATTCCCAACATCCTGGACGAATCGGTTCCGGCCGGCAAAAGCGATGCCGATAATGTCGAGATCAGCCGTTGGGGCGAGCCGCGCCAATTCGATTTCACGCCTAAGGACCATGTCGATCTGGGCGAGCCGTTGGGTATGAATTTCGAATTGGGTGCCAAAATCGCCAGCGCCCGTTTCGTGGTGCTGGCCGGCAAACTGGCCACCTTGCAACGCGCCATCATTCAACTGATGCTGGATACCCACGTCAACGAACACGGCTACCAGGAAACGTATGTACCGTTCATGGCTAATGCCGACAGTTTGCGCGGCACCGGCCAACTGCCGAAGTTCGAAGCCGACCTGTTTACCGTCAAAAACGATCCGACCTTTTACCTGATTCCGACCGCCGAAGTGCCGGTCACCAATATCGTCCGCGACGTCATCGTCGACGCCAAGCAGATGCCGTTGAAATTCGTCTGTCATTCGCCCTGTTTCCGCAGCGAAGCCGGTGCTTACGGCAGCGACGTGCGCGGCATGATCCGCCAGCACCAGTTCGAGAAAGTGGAGTTGGTGCAAATCACCACGCCGGAACAATCGGCTCAGGCCCATGAGGAACTGACCGCCCACGCCGAAAAAATCCTGCAAAAATTGAATCTGCCCTACCGTAAAGTATTGCTCTGCGCCGGCGATACCGGTTTCTCATCATCCAAAACCTACGATTTGGAAGTTTGGTTGCCCGGTCAGCAAAAATACCGGGAGATTTCGTCTTGCAGCAATTTCAAGGACTTCCAGGCCCGCCGCCTGCAAGCCCGCTGGCGCAATCCGGAAACCGGCAAGCCGGAGTTGGTACACACGCTAAACGGTTCCGGTCTGGCCGCCGGACGCGCCCTGATTGCGGTGATGGAAAACTATCAGAATGCCGACGGCTCGATCACCGTGCCGGAAGCCCTGCGACCTTACTTGGGCGGTCTCGAAAAGATTCAATAACTTACGATTAGTCCGGTCTTTAGGGGCGGCAAAATAGTTTGGAGGCGAAACTATCCTGGGTTATCATCCGCGCCGAGGTCGGTAACCCTGGCAAAATCAAAGGCTTGCCGAGTTAGCTCCGGCCTCGATAACAATCATAAAAATAGAGGAGGGGTAACCATGAGCGAAGCAAACGAAGTGCAAGGGCCATCTTTGTACGAAAGAATCGGCGGCGAGGCAGCAGTCAATGCCGCAGTTGATCTGTTTTACGGAAAAGTGTTGGACGATTACCGCATCAACCGTTTTTTCGATAAGACCGACATGCCAAAACAGGTCGAACATTTGAAGGCCTTTATGACGGTGGCATTCGGCGGACCCAACAATTACGCCGGCCGTTCCTTGCGCGACGGTCACGCCCGGCTGGTAAAAATGGGATTGAATGACTCGCACTATGATGCCGTCATGGAGCATCTGGGCGCGACGATGACCGAATTGAACGTTCCGCCGGAACTGATCGCCGAAGCGGCCGCCCTGGTGGAAAGTGTCAGAGGCGAAGTGCTGGGCAAATAAGCTGTTTGTCGCCATTGCCGCCACAAGGTTGTGGGTGGCGTGGCGGCGTCAATCCGAGTCTAAGTTCAGAAATACCCCGGCTATTGGCGTAGTACCAACACGGCTAACCACGGTATCAGCAACAAACCGCTTCCCAGCAGCCAAATTTTAGCGCTTGCGGCGGCGGGAGCCGGTTCCAGGCGATCTGCATCAGGATTGCTCGGGACGAAGCACAACACGAGCCCGATCAGCAACATCAGCGGCGGCGCGAATAAAAACCCCAATAATATCCCCCACGCCGACGAGCCGATGTCGCGGGCGCGTTTGATCATCGCTGTGGCGCCGAAAAGTCCCGAGGCGGCTGCCAACAGCCAATAGCCGCGTTCGGCCAGTCCCACCGGGAATTCCCCCAATTTCAGTTCCAACCCGTAAAGCATAAGTGCGGTATTAATCAGACAAGGCAGGCCCAGGGCAATGTATCGGGATCGGTCGTAGCGCAGCATGTTCGATGTTTTTCGGGAATATTCGCCAACAGGACTCGCGATTTTAACGGAATCCGCTTCGTCCGGCCGAACCGAATCTGATTTCCAGTGTCTTTCTGCCGTTGTTGCAGATGACGGGGAGGTCTATTCAAAAAGACTATCGTCGATATAAAAACTATCGATTTTATTTATTTGTAGAGCTTGTTCAGAATGTTTCCAAGCCGGAAAGCTCAGCTTCGAGCAAAACCGGCGATTCTAGTATTACCGGGAGAACAATCATGAAAATCACACAAATCATCAAAATAATGGCGATCACAATAGGCTTGTTTTCTGGCGCGGCGTGGTCTCACGGCGACCGAGGAATAGGCTCCGGACATATCAAATCTACGGCCGTGCAGGTTCTTTACGACGATCCTGCCTATAACCGCGGAATACACAGTTACCCTATGTTGGTGCCTTCGGTGCCGATCGCCGAGATAGACATGGTCTATGTCGATAAAGCCCATGGTCAGGCCATTTACAGCTATCCGACTAACTCGGATCGGTAGATAAGGGGGTTGAGTTTCGTCTGCTTCGGCGCCAGCGGCAGTGCGTCGGCCGATCCGGTTTTTGCGAGCGCGTGCTTCAACCAAACCCCCTAAAGGAATAAGGATACTTTCCGGAAAACTGAGCGTACAATCCTGACGCTCTATGTTTATCAAAAACGGGGAGAGCGACATGAAAAAATATTGGGCAGTGCTTTTATTGGCGATGGCCGGCCAGAGTTATGCCGACGTGCCGCTGCAATCCGGCGACGAAATTCAGGGTAGCTGGAAACTGGAGTACACCAAGAAATCGGCCAGCGCTCAGGATACGCTCAAGCGGGAAGATACGTGGGCGTTCAACGCCGGCAAGGTCACGATCACCCACATTCCGCGCGACGGCACTTATTACGACCAAGCGCCGGTCAATTACGAAGTGGAAAACGGCAAATTGAAAATTTCGCTATTGGGTAGGTCAGACAAATTCGACGTTTTTTCCTTGGTCGAAAAGGACGATAAAACGATGACGTTGAAGGGTAAATTTGGGGATATTTACCATTTCAATAAGAAGTGATCCTTTGAGTTGCCGGGGGCTTGCAAGCCAAAAGCCGCCCGGCAAGTCAGGTACATCGGAACGACGCGAACTGACGACCTACTCATTATCAAAATAGTCGGAATCCAGTTTTTTGACCTCATAAAGACCAATCGTAGAGACTCCAACATTGTGTTCGGCCATGAGCTTGGCAAGATTCTCGCCATCGAGCAGTATGATTTTTGATTCGATGACCGAAACATATTCTTTGGCTTCTTTCGTGAAAGATGAAGTGGTAATGAAAACACCCTTTCTTGCACGTTGGCCTTGCAACGCGCCGGCGAACTTTTGAATTTCGGGGCGCCCCACAACGCCCTCCCAGCGTTTGGCCTGGATATAGATTACATCCAGTCCCAGGCGGTCTTCATTAATAATGCCGTCAATTCCACCGTCACCGCTTTTGCCAAGCGCCCTGCCAGCATCTTGCCGATTACCGCCATAACCCATTTTCACTAACAGGTCGATAACGACTCGTTCGAAGAATGAGGGCGATGCTTCCTTGACCGCAGCGAGAACTTCAGATTCGACCGCAGAACGAAGCTTGTTGTAAGCTGAGGCAAGTGCGTCTTCCGGAGTTAATGTGGATTGCGATTCGAATGCGAATACCGGATTCGGCTCAGTTTCGCCCTTGTCCTTTTTACGATTTTTGAATTCGATGAATTCCGGATATTGTTCGAGGACTGATGCGTCTATTTGGTCGGGATTGTTTTTAAGTAATTCTGCGCCTTTGTCCGAAATTGCGAAGTATCCTCTTCTCGGAGCTGTCAATAGGCCAGCTTGCTTCAAATAAGATCGCGCCCAACCGACCCGATTGTTAAATATTGCTTGGCTGCCGCTTGGTAGGAGTTCATTTCTCTCTTCTACTGTCAGTGCGAACTCTTTAGCCAGAGCGTCGACGGCATGGCTGAATTTATGTTCATTGCCATCCGATGCAAGTTTCAATACTGGCAACATTAGTGTCTGGTAATCGGGGATGGTCATGTTATGTGTCCGTTATTGCCTAATGAGTAGGAAATCGTCAGCCTATGCTTGATGCCGAACTAGGTGCCAACCTCGCCAACAACTTCTCCAAAAACGCCACCTTATCCTCCATATCCTTAAAAGTCTGGGTAAACCTCAATTTATCCGCGCCGTCGAATTTATACACCTGCGACTGGCTTTGGATCATCAAGATCAACTCGCCGGTATCGATTTGCGGCGTGGCGGTAAACACGATGCGGCCGCCGGTGGCGTGGGCTTCAATTTTGCGGATGCCCAGATGCGCGGCTTGTTGCTTCAGTTCTGTGACCGCGAACAAGGCTTTGACCTGATCCGGCAATAGGCCGAAGCGGTCGATCATTTCGATTTTTAACTTGCGCAAATCGTCTTCGGTTTCGGCGCTGGCGATGCGTTTGTACAAAACAAGGCGGGCGTGGATGTCCGGCAAATAGTCTTCCGGAATCAAGGCTGCTACTTGCAGATCGACTTCCGGGCCATAGTCCAAAGGCGCGTCCAGCTCCGGCTGCTTGCCGGATTTCAAGGCTTTGACCGCCCGTTCCAGCAACTCGGTGTACAAGGTAAAGCCGATTTCCTGAATCTGGCCGCTTTGTTCGTCGCCCAGCAACTCGCCGGCGCCGCGGATCTCCATGTCGTGCGAGGACAACATGAAGCCGGCGCCGAGTTCGCCGGAGGTTTCGAAGGCCTCCAGACGCTTGATCGCGTCCTTGGTCATCAGGGTTTTCGGCGGCACGATGCAGTAGCAATAGGCGCGGTGGTGGGACCGGCCAACCCGGCCGCGTAACTGGTGCAACTGGGCCAAACCCAGCTTGTCGGCCCGGTTGATGACGATAGTATTCGCGCTGGGAATGTCGATGCCGCTTTCGATGATGGTGGTAGCGATTAGCACATTAAAACGCTGGTGATAAAAATCCAGCATGATTTGCTCCAGCTCGCGCTCGGCCATCTGGCCGTGGGCGATCTGAATCCGCGCTTCCGGCACCAGTTCAGCCAGTTCGCGCATCATTTTTTCCATGGTCTTGACGTCGTTGTGCAGGAAGAATACCTGACCGCCGCGTTTGATCTCGCGCTGGCAGGCTTCCTGGACTTGCGAATCGATCCATTCGCTGACGAAGGTTTTGATCGCATGGCGGTTCGGCGGCGGCGTGGCGATGATGGAAATATCGCGCAGGCCGGCCATGGCCATGTTCAACGTCCTCGGGATTGGCGTTGCGGTCAGTGTCAGCAAGTCCAGTTCGCTGCGCAGCTTTTTGAAATGTTCTTTTTGAGTGACGCCGAAGCGGTGTTCCTCGTCGATGATGACCAAGCCCAAGGCCTTGTATTTCATATCCTTGGAAAGCAGCTTATGGGTGCCGATGACGATGTCGACCTTGCCCTCGGCCAGATCGTCGGCGATGGCGGTTTGCTGTTTGGCGGTGACGAAACGGGAGGTGACTTCAATGCGCACCGGCCAGTCGGCAAAGCGGTCGCGGAAGTTTTGATAGTGTTGCTGCGCCAGCAGGGTGGTTGGCACCAGCACCGCCACCTGTTTGCCGCTTTGCACCGCCACAAAGGCCGCACGCATCGCCACTTCGGTCTTGCCGAAGCCGACGTCGCCGCATACTACGCGGTCCATCGGTTGCGGCGCAGCCATATCTTGCAAAATCGCTTCGATGGCGCTGAGCTGATCGGGGGTTTCCTCGAACGGGAAGCCGGCGGCAAAGGCGTTGTAGTCGCTATTGTCGACGCTAAAGGCAAAGCCGCCGCGCGCGGCGCGTTTGGCGTGGATGTCCAGCAATTCGGCGGCCACGTCGCGGGCCCGCTCCATGGCCTTTTGCTTGGCCTTGCTCCATTGCTCGGTGCCAAGCTTGTGCAAGGGGGCGTTTTCGGCGCTGACGCCGCTGTAGCGGCCAATCAGATGCAGCGAGGCGACCGGCACGTAAATCTTGTCGCCGCCGGCATATTCCAGCATCAGAAACTCGGCTTCGATGCCGCCGACCGTCAAGGTCTGTAGGCCTAGGTAGCGGCCCACGCCATGTTCCTGGTGGACCACCGGCGAGCCTATCGTCAGCTCGTCGAGGTTGTTGAAGATGTTTTCCAGTGCCCGGGCGGCGGATTTTGCGCGGCGCCGGCGTTGCTGGACTTTTTCGCCGCTGAGTTGGCTTTCGGTGATGATGGCCAGCTTCGGTTGGTCGAGCAACAGCCCGTGATCCATCGGCGCGACGACGATGCACGGCGACTGTTCGCTTTGCAGAAATTCCGGCCAGTTTTGGACTTGCTTGGCGGCCAGTTTGACGCTTTTCAGTTTCTCGATCAGGCCCTCGCGGTGGCCGGCAGTCTCGGCAACGAACAGGATTTTGCCGGCAAAGCCTTCGATGAACTGGCGCAGGCGCTGCGCCGGCTCTTTCAAGCGGCTATCGATGGCGACATCGGGCAACGTTTGGCAATGCAGCGATTCGCCTTGTTCACCTTGATGGTCCAGCACTATGCGGCTGAACGCTTGGGTTTTGCCAACCAATTCGTCGGCGGCTAAAAACAGGCGCTGCGGCGGCAGTAGCGGCCTGTCGACGTCGTATTTGCGTTGCTGATAACGCTCTTCGGCCTCGGCGTAAAACTGGCCGGCACCGGTTTCGAACTCGGCCGGCAACACGAATAGCGCGCTGCTCGGCAAGTAATCGAACAGCGATTCGGTGCGCTCGACGAACAGCGGCAAGTAATATTCGATGCCGGCCGGGGCGATTTGCTTGGACACGTCGACGTACAAATTGTTTTTCGGCGAGGCGTCGGGGAATTGCTCGCGGAAGGCCTGGCGGAAGCGTTTGATGGCGTCGTCGGTAAATGGAAATTCGCGGGCCGGGAACAATTCGACTTTTTGCATTTTGTCTTGCGACATCTGCGTGTCGGGGTCGAAGCTGCGGATCGATTCGACGTCGTCGTCGAACAGTTCGATCCGGTAGGGCTGCTTGGAGCCCATCGGGAACAGGTCCAAAATCGAGCCGCGTACCGCGAATTCGCCGTGCTGATACACCTGCGATACGCACTGGTAACCCACCGCTTCCAATTTGGCGCGGGTCAGGTCCAGGCTCAAGGTGCCGCCGACTTCAATGGCAAAACTGTGGGCCAGGATGTGTTCGCGCGGCGCCAGCCGGTGCATCAAGGTCGAGATCGGCACGATCAGCGCGCCGCGCTTGGTTTCCGGGAGCAGGGCCAGCGTACGCAAGCGCTCGGAAATGATTTCCGGCAACGGCGAGAACACATCGTAGGGCAGGGTTTCCCAGTCCGGAAATTGCAATATCGGATAGGCGCTGTCCAGAAAAAAGGCCAGTTCGTGCTCCAGGCGCAACGCGGTTTGCGTGTCCGGTGTGACGATGACGGCCAAGCGTTTTTCGCTGGCGATCGCGGTGGCGAGCGCCAGCGCATCGCCGCAGCCGGCTAAGTCGCGCCAGATATGAGCTTGGGTGGACTGTTTCGGTAATTCGGGAAGTTGTAGCGGAGACGCGTTCATGGCAATTTGAATGGGTATAGCGGGAACGACAGTGAGGCCAAGCTAACTGGCAAACGGAGTGGCTGTAGGTCTTGTCTGGAGGAAGGCCGCGTGCCAGCGTTTTTTAGGATCAAGCCAAATTTTTTTGTTGGATTTCGATATCCTGCATGTAGCGTTGAATATTGGTTTCGAACGCCGGAGGAATGTCGGTGAAACGACAGCCGACGCGCTGCTGAGTACCGGTCACGGTGGCGCGTACTCGGGTTATTTCTTTGATTTCGAAGCTGATTTTGGCTTGTCCGCCGTCGTGCAGATACATCATGCAGCCTTCATGCTTGTCTTCCGGATTCAGATATTTGTCGAATTGCGAATCCGGATTCAGAAACGCAAACCCGGAAAAGCTCAGATCGACCAACCTAAATGAGGCTTTCAGCACCGTGGGTTCTATATTCTCGATGTCGTCAGGATCCTGGGGCGGGGTAAACATCATTACGCACAGGCTGTTGGTATGCGAAAGCGGTACTTTAATCCGGTAGAACTGGCGGCGCTGCATCCAGAAAATCGCGTCCGGAATCGGCATTGCAAGTACCGGGTGGCCGTCACTTTGCGATTTCTTGATCGATTTGCCGCGGAAGGAGACCTTGATCCCTTCGTATTCCGTCCGGAACAGCACTTTGGGCGAATTCAGCAACTGTTTGTTCAACAACTCGGTGGGCGCGACATCGAGTGCCAACAGGTTGGCTTTCTGGTCGAGATCGATAATCGTGGTCAAAAACGATTGGTTGTGTTCGCCAAAGTGCGCAGAAATGATGCACTTTTTCTTTACCAGATCGGTCAGGTGGCCAAAAACCAGTTTGGAGCCTCTAACAAGATAGTCGGATTCTTTTTCCATTAAAGTTGCTAAATATTGCGGTGTGCGGAAAGGGCTATTGTAAAATAAGCAGGATTATAGTGTATAGGCAGGAGTTTTGATGGGTTGGTTGCTGTTGTTGGTGGCGGGGTGTTCGGAAATCGTGTTTGCAGTAAGTCTGAAATATAACGATGGCTTCACCAAGCTGTGGCCTAGCGTGGTAACCGGCGTCTCCGGTATCGCCAGCTTTTATTTGCTGATGTTGGCTATCCGTACTTTACCGTTGGGAACCGCCTATGCGGTTTGGACCGGCATGGGGGCGGTCGGCGTTGCCGTGATCGGTGTCCTCTGGTTTAAGGAGCCGGCCGACTGGGTGCGGCTGGCGTCGATTATGTTTATTGTCGTCGGTATCGTCGGCCTGAAACTGACCCACGCCGAGTGATGTTGCATTTGTTGTCGCAATTGCCATTGCAGGCCGAGGTGTTTGCGAGAATGGCGCCCGGCGACGATATCGTGTTGCTGGATGCCACGGTCTGCGGTGCGTTACGCGGCCATCAAGATAACCGGCTGTTGCAGCAGGTCATGGCGCGACCCTGCCAAGTCTATGCGATGCGGGACATGGTCGAGGCGTATGGCTTACAAGCGGGGCGGCTGTTGCCCGGTGTGGAACCCATAGATTACGCTGGGCTGGTCGAGCTGACCGTTAAACACCCCGCGATCCATTCCTGGTGTTGATTTACGACGGTGCGGTTTTGGACACGACGGCAGACGGTTTCTTGCGCGACGCAGCGCAATGGAACCGACGCGTCGCCGAGGTCTTAGCTCAGGCAGAAGCGTTGGAGCTGGAGGATGCGCATTGGGAAATCCTGTATTTCATCCGCGACTACTACGCCCGCTTTAAACACCTGCCCAATGCCAGGATGTTTGTCGCCGCAGTGCGCAAGCAATTTGGCGAAGACAAAGGCAATAGCCGCTATCTGCAAAAACTATTTCCCAAAGGGCCGCTGAAATACGCTTGCAAGATAGCCGGCTTGCCGAAACCGCCCACTTGTTTATAACGATTTCGAGAGAATTTAATGACTAATCCGCGTGTTGGTTTTATCAGTTTAGGTTGCCCGAAAGCGCTGGTCGATAGCGAGCAGATTTTGACCCGCTTGCGGACCGAGGGCTACCAGGTTTCGCCGAATTACAAGGATTCCGATCTGGTTATCGTCAATACTTGCGGCTTTATCGATGCCGCGGTGGAAGAGTCGCTGGACAGCATCGGCGAAGCTTTGGCCGAAAACGGCAGGGTCATCGTCACCGGTTGTCTGGGGGCGCGGCAGGACGAGATACTGGCCCGCCATCCGCAAGTGCTGAAAATTACCGGCGCCCACGCCACCGACGAGGTGCTGGACGCGGTACACGAACACTTGCCGCCGGCGCACAATCCCTTCCTGGAGCTGTTACCGCCGCAAGGCATCAAATTGACGCCCAAGCATTACGCCTACTTGAAGATTTCGGAAGGCTGCAACCACCGCTGTACCTTTTGCATCATTCCGTCGATGCGTGGCGACCTGGTCAGCCGGCCGATCGACGACGTTATGGCCGAGGCGGAACGCCTGGCTGCCGCCGGCGTAAAAGAGCTGTTGATCGTATCGCAGGATACCAGCGCTTATGGCCTGGATTTACACTACCAAAGCCGGGCTTGGCGCGGCCGCGACTACCAAACCCGTTTCAAGGATTTGGCGGCGGCATTGGGCGAGCTGGGAATTTGGGTGCGGATGCATTATGTTTATCCCTATCCGCACGTTGACGATGTGGTGCCGTTGATGGCCGACGGGAAAATTTTGCCGTATCTGGATATTCCGTTTCAACATGCCAGCAGCCGAATTTTGAAGCTGATGAAGCGGCCGGCTGCGGCGGAAAACAATCTGGAGCGTATCCGTGCCTGGCGCAACATTTGTCCTGATTTAACCATTCGTAGCACCTTCATCGTCGGTTTTCCCGGCGAAACCGAGCAGGAATTCGAAGAGCTGTTGCAGTTTTTGAGCGAAGCGCAAATGGATCGGGTCGGTTGTTTTGCCTATTCGCCGGTTAAGGGCGCGGCGGCAAACGCGCTGCCGGATGCGGTGCCGGAACAGGTCAAGCAGGAGCGGTTGGCGCGGTTTATGGAGCATCAGGCTGCGATCAGCGCCGAACGCTTACAGCGACGGATAGGATGCCGTGAGACCGTCTTGATCGACGAGGTCGTCGAAGAAGGGGCGGTGGCGCGCAGCAGAAGCGATGCCCCCGAAATCGACGGTCAAGTGTTCATCGACGGCGCAAGCCACCTCCAGGTTGGAAGCTTCGTCGACGTCGAAATCGAAGACGCCGACGACTACGACCTGTGGGCCAAACTGGTCTAACAAAAAAGCCGCTGGTGAGGCGGCTTTTTTATCGGGCTTATAACGGAGTAACGTTTTCCGCTTGTGGGCCTTTTTGGCCGTTGGTCACTTCCATCGTGACTTTTTGGCCTTCTTTCAAAGTTCTGCGGCCGCTGCCGTTGATTGCGCTGAAATGCACAAACACATCTTTGCCGCCCTCTTGTTCGATGAAGCCGAAACCTTTTTCATCGTTGAACCATTTAACTTTGCCTTCTACTTGAACTGACATAAATTTCTCTTGCTTTAAAAAGTGCTATTCGCTGGTTTGGAACTAGGGTTTGTGACTAAAGCGGGTAAGCGGAAAACAAAGTTTGTTGATCCTATTGCGAGCTTGAAAAGCGACAACGATACCGAGCTAAATCGGCTTCATTATACATGCCTCGTCGCGGCTATCCACAAAAAGTAAAGCGATTTTTGCTCCTAACGACCCGGCTTTGCACGGTAGTGTCTGCGGCGAATGCAAGCGGACAGGTGTGTCGGCAAAAGGGATTTTAGTCAAGTTATTGAAATTAATGATGCTTTTTTGATGTGGCTATGGCCGGCTTCAGGGTTCCGGTTGGCGCTGGCAAACCGATAATATTTTGCTGCAGGCGATACAAATTTGGTATTTTTGGCAATTGGCCAAACGGGCAGCGCTCCGTCGCCGCCGAGACCACGTTAGAAATAATGGCCGTTTAGCAAAAAATGGGTGGCAATGCTGCCGAAGAAACCCAGTAAAATCACCGGCATCCATTTCAAATGGGCGCTAAAGGTGTAAACACCCTTCATTTGCCCCATCAGACCGACGCCGGCCGCCGAGCCGATTGCCAACAGGCTGCCGCCGACACCGGCAGTCAGCGTCACTAACAGCCATTGGCCTTGCGAGATATCCGGGTGCATGGTCAGCACAGCGAACATGATTGTGCCGTTGTCGATGAAGGCGGAAAAAATGCCGACCAGAATGTTGGCAATGGTCGGGTCCATGCCGATGTACAACACGTTGGAGGCCATCGTCAGGTAGCCGATGAAACTCAAACCGCCAACGCTCATCATTACGCCGTAGAAAAACAGCAAGGTGTCCCACTCCAGATGGGCGACGCTTTTGAATACGTCGAATTTCTGATCTTGGCGACTAGCTGGCAGCTCCACTTGGAATAATTTGTAAACGTGGGCAAAGTCGCTGCCCTTAGCTCTGCCTTCTGTTTTTTGCAGGTAATAACCGAGAAACTTGAGATAGGTCAGACCGGCCAGCATGCCGGCGGCGGGCGGTAGTTTCAAAAAGTTCTCGAAGCAGACCGCGGTAATGATGGTCAACAAAAACAGCACAATCATTGCTAATGCACCGCGCTTCATAATTGGCGCTCGACCGACCGCCCCCGGAAATTCCCTTGGAATCCAGAAATGCATGACGATTGCCGGCAGCGCAAAGTTGACGATAGCTGGAATGAACAGCGAGAAGAAATCGGCGAACGGCACCACTCCACTTTGCCAGACCAATAGCGTGGTGATATCGCCGAATGGACTGAACGAACCGCCGGCGTTAGTGGCTACGACCACATTGATAGCCGCCAGTGTTACGAAGCGAGGGTTGTCCTTGCCCATGGCCGTAATTACCGCGCCCATCAACAAGGCGGTGGTCAGGTTGTTACAAACCGAGGACATGAAAAACGACATGCAGCCGGTTATCCAGAACAATTTGCGGTAGCTGAAGCCCTTGCTTAGTAGCCAGACCCGCAAATTATCGAACACGCCGCGATTTTCCATTGCGTTCAAATAGGCCATAGACACCATGATGAACAAAAACAGCTCCGCATATCCGATCAGTGCGGCGCGGAAGGCTTGCCCGGCTTCCTCGCGCATGCCGCCGTGTACGTAGACGCCGGCGATAAAAGCCCAGATCAAACTTGCCGCCAAGACCATCGGTTTGGATTTGTTCAGTTCCGTGACTTCCTCGGTCATGGCCAAGGTATAGGCCAGCGAGAAGATGCAAATGGCCAAGTAGCCGACCCAATGATGGGTCAGGTCGAGAACGTGGGCGGTGGCGGGGTCTGCGCTGGCCCAAGCCAGGATTGGCGAGCAAGCACATAGCAGAAACAGCGAAATACGTAGTAACACGAGCGAACTCCTTTCAAAATTTGAAGCCCAGACTGTCGCGGCGGTATCGAGTTCCTTGGCCGCGAAAGCAGCCCGCGTTTCCAGCCGAAACCGGAAATGCGGGTGGATGTTGTGAAGGTTTAATTACCCGCTGTTTCCAGCAGATACGTCAACCACAACGACGAGAGTTTTTCCTGCACGGTATTTTGCCGCAAGCGGGCGTTCAAATTCGGAAAGTCCACGTAATCCAAGGCTTGGTCCTGGTTGTAGCAGGAGTACATGAAGCTTTCCTCGCCGGTTTCCGGATCGACATGCTTGCATAAGCATTGCGCGCAGACGCCTTTCATCATGCACTGCATGGGCGAGTTGATCGAGCCGACCGCTTCGTGGCCGGCCTTCAAATACGGTTTCAGCGCCGCGAAGCGGGCTGCCTTAACCGCTGCCATCATCCGGTCGGAGCCGATCACGATCAGATGGTCCACGTCCTGCAATTTCAGCGTGGTCTCGCCCAGGTGGCCCTCAGCGTAGGCGACCATCGCTTCGACGATGTTGCCGACGAAGGTTTTATCCTGCGGCCTTGTGACCGGGATGGCGTCGTTGCCGGGTATGTTGTCGACGGCCCAGACGATGACGTCGGAGGCTTCCTCGATTTCCGGTACCTTGAACAAGTCGATCCGGTTGCGGTAGCCGGCGAAATACAACACTTTGTTGCCGGCGGCGCGCATGGCTTTGCCGATCGAGAACAATACCGCGTTGCCCAAGCCGCCGCCCAACAGCAACACGGTCTTGCCGGTCGGGATTTCGGTCGGGGCGCCGGTGACGCCCATCAATACCAGAGGATCGCCGGGTTTCCAGGTCGCGCACAGGCGGCTGGAGCTGCCCATTTCCAATGCAATCAAGGATACCAGGCCTTTTTCTTTGTCAACCCAGGCGCCGGTCAAGGCCAAGCCTTCGGCGGCCAGCGTGGTGCCTTCGACCACCGGTGCCAGCGATTCGTAATTCTGCACCCGATAAAATTGGCCGGGTTCGAAATGTTTGGCTGCCGCCGGGGCTTTGATCACGACCTCGATAATCGTTGGGGTCAGGCGGTTGACTTCGACGACGCGGGCGATGAACAACTCGTCCAGTTTATCCTGCAAACCGTGCAGTTGCGCATCGCGCGAGCCTTGTTGGGCCGGATCGAGTGCAGCCAGTTCGTTGGCGAACAGCTTGACGATATAGGGGTAACCGTCTTTCGCGCTGGCCATCGCTTTAACCACGTTGCCGGCGTAAACCGGGTGGTTGTCGCCGTAGAAGGTGATGTAGCGGCCTTCGCTTTGGTAAGAGGTAAACGGCGCCGGTTTGCCGACCTTGACTTGGGCTTCGTCGGCCATCGGTGCCAGTTGAACTTTGCTGTCCAGCCAGTCAGGTTCGTGACGTTTGTAGAATTTGCCTTCCATTGCGAAGGTGCGCGGATGCTCGGACTGGTAGATCGTGTTCGGCGCAGTGCCGGCGGCAATGAACAGGCCGCGCAAGCTCACTTCGACTTCGTCGGTCTTCTTCCAACGGCCTTCCTGCTCGGTCAGTTTCTCGAAACGGACGGCTTTTAAATGGCCGTATTGGTCTTCGATCGCTTCCAGCGGGCTCATGCCTTCTGCCAGATAAATGCCTTCGGACAAGGCTTCGTGAATTTCTTCGTGGTTTTGCCGGTAGGCTGGCGAGTCCTTGATGCCTTTGCGGTAGAACAGCGTGACGCCGCCCCATTGCTTCAGGAACGGCAGGAAGTTCGGCGTTTCGCCGGCTGCGGCTGCACGCTCGCGTTCTTGCTCGATGACCCGGCCGTGGGCCAGGAATTCTTCCAGAATTTCCAGTTCCTCGGCGTCGTAACGGCGGCGGACTTCGGCTTCGCCGTATTTCGCCACCAGCTTCTCGTAACGATGCAGGATTTTGCTGACCTGACCGGGGTAATACGCCAGCAGTTCGGTCGCGGTATCGATCGCGGTCAAGCCGCCGCCGATCACGCCGGCCGGCAAGCGCACTTGCAGGTTGGCCAGCGAGGATTCCTTGGCGGCGCCGGTCAATTGCAAGCCCATCAAAAAGTCGGAGGCCTTGCGGATGCCGCGGGTCATGTTGTTTTTCAGGTCGATGATGGTTGGCTTGCCGGCGCCGCTGGCGATCGCAATATGGTCGAAACCCAGCTCCCAGGCTTCATCAATCGTAATGGTGCCGCCGAAGCGAATGCCGCCATAGCATTTGAAAGCGTTGCGGCGCAGCAGGGTCAGGTAAATCACTTTCAGGAAGTTTTTATCCCAGCGCACGGTAATGCCATATTCGGCGACGCCGCCGAAACCGAGCATGACCCGCTTGTCCAGATCTTCGTACAAATCCTTGAAATCAATGATCGGCATGGGCGGATTGTTGCGGTCGCCGGTCAAATGCAGCGGCAACGGCTCGATTTTCAATGCATCGATACCGACGACACCGAAGCCTTCGTTCAACAGATAATGTGCCAGGGTGTAACCGGCCGGGCCCATGCCGGCGACCAGCACGTTTTTGCCGTTGTAGGGCAATGCCACAGAACGTTTGACGTTGAGCGGGTTCCAGCGGGTCAACAGGCTGTAAATCTCGAAGCCCCAAGGCATGAACAGCACGTCGGTCAGCACGTTGGTTTCGATCTGCGGAATGTTGACCGACTCGGTTTTTTGGTAAATGCAACCGCGCATGCAGTCGTTGCAAATCCGGTGGCCGGTGCCGGGGCACATCGGGTTGTCGATGATGATCATCGCCAGCGCACCGATGTTGTCGCCCTGGCGTTTGACCACGTGCATTTCGGAAATCTTTTCTTCCAGCGGACAGCCGGTCATCAGTGCGTTCAAATGGTTGGTTTTGAACGTGCCGTCTTTTTTGTTCTTGATGCCTTTCGAGCAGGAATCGTTGTCGCGGTCGTGGCAGTAAATGCAGTGGTCGACCTCGTACAAGGTCTGGCGCTGGTTGAAGCGCTTGTCGGTCAAAGCAAAACCGTCGCGGCGGCGATGGTGATGGTCGTCGCAAGCCCAAACGCCATAGCCATTTTGATCGACCGTTTCGTGGTCTACCAGATTTTCCAGGTTGGTTTTTGCCGGGACTTTAAAGCTCAACCATTTCGCGACCAGACTTTGCAATTCCGGAACCTGCTTGGCAGCAAAGCTCCAGCGGCAAACCGTGTCGTAACCGGCCAGCGTTTCCGCGCTGGCGTTTTCCTGTTGCGCTGCCCGCCACAGGTCGGCGCCGAGTTCGCTGACGGCCAGTTCCGGGTCGGTGTTGAACAAATCCTGTTTGCCGGCGGCGGCCAATAAAGCGTCCATTTCCGCGCGCAATGCGGCGATATCCCAGCCGTCGATGGTTTGTCCTTTGAACGATTTGGCCAGATTGCCGACAATCTCGGTGCGGTAGGTAAATACGCTGTCGAACTCGCCACGGATATGGCTGATTTGCTTGTCGCGCACGTCTTGCACGTTGAACAGCTTGGCGACGAAGGTGCCGACCAGCGGCGCCGTTCTGACCAGTAACTCGGATATTTCTTCCGGCTTCATGCCGTCGCCGCCGCAGGCGCGGTAGGCGGTGATTTCGTCGAACAGAGCCGAGTCGTGATGCTTGACCGATTGGTCGAACACGGTCAGCAAATCGGCCAGGCGCTTGCTGTCGTAAAGGTCTTTGTATTCGAAGCCGGGGATGCCGAGTGTCAATTGGGTCAGTTCGCGAGTATTTAGCTGTTGGGTCATCAAGTTATTCCGGATATGTACGCTTGAAGTTGGAAATCAGAATTTGGCGGCCGCTTAAGGCATGTCGTCGACGACGTTGTCCTTGGCCGGCGGCATCAAGTCTTCGCGGGTTAGGCCGAGGCTCAACGCCAGCGAGCTGGCGATATAAATCGACGAATAAGTGCCCTTGACCACGCCGATCAGCATTGCGATGGCAAAGCCGTGGATGGTTTTGCCGCCCAGAAACGCCAGCGCCAGCAAGGTCAGGAATACGGTCAAAGAGGTCAGGATGGTCCGGCTCAGCGTATCGTTCAGCGCAGTGTTGACGATGTCGTGGATCGAATCTTTGATCCGGCTGGTGCGGACGGTTTCCCGGATCCGGTCGTAAACTACGATGGTGTCGTTAATCGAGTAACCGATCAGGGCCAGAATCGCCGACAGCACGGTCATGTCGAATTCCCAGCCGAATACCGAGAAAAAGCCCATCGTGATGATGGTGTCGTGGAACAGCGCGGCGATCGCGCTCAACGACAGTTTCCACTCGAAGCGGATGCTGACGTAGACCATGATGCCGATAAAGGCGAACAGCAGCGCCAAACCGCCGTCGTTGATCAGGTCTTCGCCGACCTGCGGGCCGACGAACTCGACGCGGCGCAATTCGCCGGGCTGGGCTTGGCTACTATTTGCAACTTTCAGGACTTTTTCGCTAAGTTCCTTTTGGCTGATGCTTTCCACCGGTTTCAGCCGGATCAGTACGTCCGCCGCACTGCCGAAATGCTGCAGATTGGCGTCGGCAAAGCCTTCCTGTTCCAGCGTGGCGCGCATTTTGTCCAGATCCGCGGCTTGGTTGTAATGCATTTCGTAGACGCTGCCGCCGGTGAAATCGATGCCCAGATCCAGGCCCTTGGCGAAAAACGAAATGATCGAAATCAGTAGCAGGCTGCCGGAAAAGAAAAAGGCTATTTTTCTTTTGCTGAGAAAGTCGATGTGTCGCGCGGAAGTCATGTCGAATGTTCCTGATTTTAGAATTGATGGGTTGTTGCCGGCGGCCGGAATCGCTTGGGCGCAGTTAGTGGGGCCGAAGCGGAATTAGTCGGCGAATTGTACTATTTTCTCCAGAACGTGGGTGTAAAAAGCACGATCAGCGTGAATACTTCCAGTCGTCCCAGCAGCATCGCGATCGAACAAATCCAGGTTTGAAAATCGCTGAGTACGCCGTAATTTTGGGCCGGGCCGATCACGTTCAAACCCGGTCCGGCGTTGTTGATGCAGGCAATGATGCCGGAAAGGGCCGAAATCGGGTCCAACCCGGAAAAGATCAGCGAGAAGGTCAGTACCACGATCGAGATGAAGTACAAAAAGATGAACGCCAAAACCGCGAAAATGATCTTGTTGGCGATCGGGGTATCGCCGATCCGAATCGGATTAACCGCCCGCGGATGCAGGATGCTGAACATTTCCCGGCCGGCCTGCTTCCACAGCAACAATGTGCGGAACATTTTGATGCCGCCGCCGGTAGAGCCGGTGCAGGCGGTGATGCAACTCAGATACAACATCCACCACGGCACGAACGGCGGCCAGCGGTCGTAGTCGGTGCTCATGAAGCCGCAGTCGGTCGCAATCGAGACCAGATTGAACGCGACATGGCGCAGGCTTTCGAAAATGTCCGGATAAGTGCCGAAATGCCACAAGTAGCCGGCGCACAGCAGAATGCTGCCGGATACCACGCCCAGCATCGGAATCGCTTCCGGGTCTAGCAGGTAAGGTTTCAGGCTGATTTGGTGCACCACCGTGTAATGTGTGGCGAAGTTGATGGCCGAGATCAACATGAACACGATCAGTACGAATTCGATCGCCGGGGAATCGTAATAACTGATGCTGGCATCGTGGGTGGAAAATCCGCCCAGGCCCAGCGTTGCGAACGCATGGCAGATCGCATCGAACCAGCCCATGCCGGCCAGTTTCAGGCAGAGGATGCACAAGATCGTCACTCCCGCGTAAACCAGCCACAGCAAACGGGCGGTTTCGGTGATGCGCGGCGTGATTTTGCTGTCCTTGACCGGGCCGGCGATTTCGGCCTTGTACAACTGCATGCCCCCAACGCCCAGCAGCGGCAGAATCGCCACGGCCAACACGATGATGCCCAAGCCGCCGATCCAGTTCAATTCATGCCGCCACAGGTTCAATGACGGCGCCAACTGATCCAGACCCACCAGCACGGTGGCGCCGGTCGTGGTGAAGCCGGAGACGCATTCGAAAAATGCATCGGTAAACGACAATCCGGGAATGCCCCAGATCAACGGCAAGGTTGCCGCCGAAGACATCAAAATCCAGAACGAAGCCACCAGCAGATAGCCGTCGCGGGTTTTGACATCGCCGCGAAAGCGCATGGTCAGGCCCGAGAGCAGGCTGCCAACGCCAATATTCAAAGACATGCCGTTGACGAAATGTTCGGCCATGCCGTCGTCGAAATATAAAGACGTTGCAATCGGCAAGATATAAGTCAAACCGAATACCATCAGAATCAGGCCGAGCACAAAGCCAAGGGTGCAAAAACGTCGCATGTTTGTCGTCTGAATCGATCCGAGAGGAGGGTTGCCGTAAAGGGAACGCGCGGGCCGGGAGCTCAGGGCCTGCCGCCAGGTGAGTCGGGCGCGCCGCAGCCGGCAATTGTAACAAACAATCCGGAATTTGGCCTTGTCACAAAACCTTAAACAAAGCGTCATCCGCTTGTCACAAAGCCCCCCTAATCTGGCCGTGCAGTCAAGGATTGTTGAAGGTAAGGAAAATCCAAGATTTTGAGTTTGCGCGACAGTCGCGGCCGACGCGCGCAACAAACGGGAGGGCTAAGCCATGAAGCTAATTTATTCCATCCACAAATACGACGTGACGATGTTCACCTGGGTTAACGGCGTGGCGATTCGGGCCAGTCTAATGCCGGTGTGCCGAGGTATTTCCCGTACCGCCGACGGCTTGCTGTATGTGCTGGCGGCCGCTTGGCTGTATTGGGATCGCGGCGGTCAGGACGGGTTGTTGCAAGCCATGGTTTTGGCGTTTTTGATCGAAAGACCGGTGTATTTCGCGCTGAAGAAAGGTTTCAAACGTAACCGTCCGCAGCAAGCGCTGAGCAATTTTACTAGTGCGATCAAGCCGGCCGACCAGTTCAGCTTTCCGTCCGGCCACACTTCGGCGGCGTTCATGGTGGCAACCCTGTTCGGCTATTGCCTGCCGGCGTTGGCGACGGTTTTGTATTGCTGGGCGGCGGCGGTCGGCTTTTCCAGAGTCGTGCTGGGGGTGCATTTTCCGACCGACACGCTGATGGGGATGGTGCTGGGTGTCGGCATCGCAATTTTTAGTCTCAACTACGTTCTATCATGAAAATTTTTTACGGTGTGCAGGGCACGGGTAACGGCCACATTACCCGGGCGCGGGTAATGGCGAAGGAATTATACGCGGCCGGTTGCGAAGTGGACTTTCAGTTCAGCGGTCGCCCGGCGGACAAGTATTTCGACATGGAGGTCTTTAACGGTTACCAAGTCAAAACCGGCTTGACCTTCAACACCCACAAAGGTCAGGTCAGCTACTTTAAAACCGCATTGGAGGCCAGTCCGATCCGGTTCGTGCGGGATATCGGCAGCCTGGACTTGAGCGCTTACGATCTGGTAATCAGTGATTTCGAACCGGTCACGGCCTGGGCCGCGAAACGGCAGCAGAAACAAGTGTTAGGCATCGGCCATCAATATGCATTCGGTCACAAGATTCCGCGTGCCGGCGGCGATCCGATCGCCGAGCGGGTCATGAAATATTTCGCGCCGGCCGATATCGGTATCGGTCTGCATTGGCATCATTTCGGCCAGCCGATTCTGCCGCCAATCATCGAGACGCCGGAGTTGCCGCCGCAGGTTCAGGCCAACAAAATCGTGGTGTATCTGCCGTTCGAAGACGGCGAGGAAGTGGTCAGATTGTTGTGTCCGTTCGAAAATTTCGAGTTCCACGTCTATTCGCCGCAACCGGTGGCGTCCAAATACTCGCACGTGCAATGCAAACCGCTGTCGCGCGACGGCTTTCAGCGTGACTTGTACGATTGTGCCGGTATTATCAGCAACGCCGGTTTCGAACTGGCCAGCGAGTCATTGCAGTTGGGCAAGAAAATTCTGGTCAAGCCGTTACACGCGCAGATGGAACAAATCTCCAATGCCGAGGCACTGAAACAACTGGGTTACGGCCACACCATGTTCGACCTGGATCCGCAAGCGATTGAGGATTGGCTGCACAACCCGCATAGCGTGCGGGTGACTTACCCCAACGTGGCCAAGAGCATCGTGCAATGGATCAGCTGCGGCATGCCGCAGATCGATACCGAGTTCGTCGAGCGGGTCTGGGAATCGGTTGAAGTATTACAGATCAAGCATTAGGTCGGCGCTCGGCCGCTAATCGTTATCCTCTTCCGGAATCTGCGCTTTCAGCATTTGCGACAACAGCGTTTGCGCGCCGCTGGTGACGATTTCTTCGCCCGGATGTAAACCTTCGGCGACGAAATAATGTCCGCCGTTGACGGAATAGGCGGCCAGTGGCCGGCGGTTGAAATGGGTCGCATCGGTTTTGACGAATACCCAGGCTTGACCCGTGTGCCAAACCACTGCCGATTGCGGCAGGTCTACGCCGGTTTCGCCGGCCGGACCGCTGGGCAACCAGGCCGTGACGTGGGTGCCCAACGGCCAGCGGCATTGGCCGCACTTGAAAAAATAGCGCTGGCCCAGCGTAACCGGATCGGCTAACGGCGCGGCCGAGACCAGTTCGGCACTGAGCGCGGACTGGCGTTGTCCGGCCGGATCGACTTGAATCCGGACCACGCCGGGTTCCAGACGGCTGCCGGCCGGCAGTGTGATTTGCAGTAGTTGCGCCCGGTGTTCGAGCAGTTCGGCGGCGGCTTTGTGCTGCGGGTGGGTGAACCACTCGGTCAATGTGTCGCCCCAGGTCAAACGACTGTTGGCGGCGATTAGTTGCTGCTGGTAACTGTTGGCGGCCAGATTGGCTTGGTCGGCATCGCGTATCGCCTGCTGCTCCTGCAAACGGCGGGTGGAAACGATGTCCTGGCGGTGCAGGTCGCGGGTGCGGTTTAAATTGTGTTCGGCTTCGCTGAAGCGGGAACGGGCTCCGGCATGCTGGGCGCTCGCCGCCAGAAATTGCTGGCGCACCGCCAATAACGGTTCCGGGTTCAACACGGTGCCGTAGGCGGTGGATTCGGGTTGTCGGCGTACCGCCTGCAACGGTTGGCTGCGAATACCGGCCAGGTTTTGGGCGGTCGCATCCAGGGTCAGCGTTTCCGCCTGTACCGAGACTGTCGCCGGGGCTGTGGCGGGAGCTGCCGGCGCATCGTCGTCATCGCTCGCGGCGGCGGCCAATATGGAAAAACAGCCTAATAAGCCGGCCAGGGCATAAGCGCTAAGCATGAACTGGGTCGAAGGGTTGGGTGAACAAATCCGGCCGTCGGCGTTCGCTGCCGGCCGGGAGCGGAGTCGGCGCAGATTATAAAGTTCGCGGCCGCGGGGCCGACATTTTTTTGTTGTGTTAAAAAATTAGCCGGTTATGCTGTTTCGGATTGATTACGGCTAGAGGGACACCCCATGACAGAAGCACCAGAAAATTTGAAATACGCGCAAACCCACGAATGGGCCAAGTTGGAAGACGACAGCATTGTGCGTGTCGGTATTACCGATTTTGCCCAGTCCGAATTGGGCGATATCGTCTTCATCGGTTTGCCGGAGGTCGGTCGCGTCGTCAAAGCGCAAGAGCAATTGGCCGTGGTCGAGTCGGTCAAGACCGCATCCGATTTGTTCAGCCCGGTCGGCGGCAGTGTCGTCGCGGTCAACGAGGCGGTGCAGGACGCACCGGAACTGGTCAATGAAAATGCATACCAAACCTGGCTGTTTTGCATCCGGGCCGACGATCCTGCCGAACTGGACCAGTTGTTGGACGCGCAGGGTTACCAAGATTTTATAGAGGCATAAGAACCACCGATGGCTAACCAAAACGCAAAGGGTTTGCGGCGCTTGATCAACGCCTGTTTTTTTTCGATTGCCGGCTTCAAGGCCACTTGGCAGCATGAGGAGGCGTTTCGCCAGGAAGTGGCATTGTTCGTCGTGACCACGCCGCTGGCCTTGTGGCTGGGGCAAACCGCGATAGAAAAGGTGTTGCTGATCGGTAGCGTGGTGTTGGTGCTGCTGGTGGAATTGTTGAATTCCGCGGTCGAAGCCGTCGTCGATCGGGTCGGTTTCGAACACCACGAATTGTCGGGCCGGGCCAAGGACATCGGTTCGGCGGCGGTGATGCTGTCGTTGATTTGGGCGGCGGCGACCTGGGGCATGATACTGCTGTAGGCGACAGGCGGTTTGGCTTGTTTCGCCTGCTATCTTGTACCCGTCAGCAACATCCGTTACCTTAGGGCCGCTAAAGTTTAGTCAAACCCAAAGGAAAACAATGAGTGCATTGATCTGTGGCTCCATGGCCTACGACACCATCATGGTGTTTCACGACAAATTCAAAAACCACATCCTGCCGGAAAAAGTCCACATCTTGAACGTGTCGTTTCTGGTGCCGGCGATGCGCCGCGAATACGGCGGTTGCGCCGGCAATATCGCCTACAATCTGAAGTTGTTGCAGGAAGAGCCCTGGATCATGGCGACCGTGGGCCACGATTTCGAGCCGTATGCGCAATGGCTCAGCCAATGCGGCATCAGCAGTCGTTACATCAAGGTGTTGGACGACCATTACACCGGTCAGGCCTATATCACTACCGACCAGGACGATAACCAGATCACCGCATTCCATCCGGGAGCGATGAATTTCTCGCATTTCAACAGCGTGCCGCTGGACGCGGAAATCACGATCGGCATCGTCTCGCCGGACGGCAAGCAAGGCATGCAGGAGCACGCCGCCCAGTTCGTCGAGCAGGGCATCCCGTTCATTTTCGATCCCGGCCAAGGCATGCCGATGTTCGACGGCGCGGAACTGTTGCAGTTTTTGGAACAGGCTAATTACGCCACCTTCAACGATTACGAATTCGAACTGCTGCAACAGCGTACCGGTCTGACGCCGGAACAAATCGCCGAAAAGGTCGACGCCCTGATCGTGACCTTGGGCAGCCAGGGCTCCAAAGTCTATACCCGCGGCGAGGTCATCGACATTCCGCCGGCCAATCCCAAACAAATTCTCGACCCGACCGGTTGCGGCGACGCTTACCGCGCCGGTTTGTTGTTCGGTTTGAGCAACGATTACGACTGGGAGGTCACCGGCCGCATCGCCTCGCTGCTGGGGGCGATCAAGATCGAGCACAACGGTACCCAGAACCATACCTTCACGATGGCGGAATTCAAAAAACGCTATCAGGAAACCTTCGGTTCCACGTTTTGAGTTTAAGCAAGACGCAGGAATTGCTCGGCTTGATGTCCCGCTTGCGCGATCCGGAAACGGGTTGCGCCTGGGATCTGAAGCAGGATTTCCATAGCCTGATTCCGTATACCATCGAAGAAGCCTACGAGGTCGCCGATGCGATCGAGCGCAATGACTTCGAGGATTTGCGCGGCGAGCTGGGTGATCTGTTGTTGCAGGTCGTGTTTCATTCGCAAATTGCGCAGGAGCGCGGCCTGTTCGATTTTGAACAAGTCGCCGCCGCGATCGGCGAAAAACTGGTTTCCCGCCATCCGCACGTCTTCGCCGGCGTCAAATTCGACAACGACGAGCAACGCCAGCAGGCCTGGGACGAAGCCAAAGCCGAGGAACGCAAGCGAAAGCAACCGCAACAACACGCCGAAAGCGTGCTGGCCGGCGTCGCCCAAAGTCTGCCGGCCTTGGTGCAATGCGAGAAAATCCAGAACAGGGCGGCCAGCCACGGCTTCGACTGGCCGGATACCGAGCCGGTGTTCGAAAAAGTGCGGGAGGAATTGCAGGAGGTGCACGAAGCCTGGCAGTCCGGCGATCAGACCCATGTCCACGAGGAAGTCGGCGACCTGTTGCTGGTGGCGGTCAATCTGGCCCGGCATTTGAAAGTCAATCCGGAGATTGCCTTGCGCGATGCCACCAAAAAATTTACCCGTCGTTTCAATTACATCGAAAAGGAAGTTGCAGCCTCCGGCCGGCAATTGCGCGACTGCGAGCTGGCCGAACTGGACGATTTATGGAACCAGGCCAAGCGCACCCTGAAAAAATCGCAAAGCCATGTTTGATTCGCGCCGATTCGAATTAATTAGCCTGGCTCGTAGACACTCTGTGGCCGTCATTCCCGCGAAAGCGGGAATCCAGCGTGGAGGCCGGGCTCCAGCTTTCACGGAAACCAAGATATTTAAGGGGCCGGTTAATAGTCGCTTTACGTTGCTTGCTTGTTACTTGAGTCTCCTGATCGGTTTGTCGGTCGTTAGCGGTTTGGCCCACGCCGAATTGCTGGGCAGCATCTCCGACGACACCGCGCCGAAAGCGCAGCCGGAACTTGCGCCAGCCGGCAAAAACGACGGCCGCCGCATCGTTTATCGGGTGATCTGCTCGCCGGAAGATCAGGACTTGCCGGACTGCGACCGTGCCGCAGTCGACGAAACCGGCAATGGGGACAGCGCGGCAAGCTTGCCGACGCCCGACCTGCCGCCGGACCGCGACGATCTGGCCGAGGCTGCCGTGCCGATCAATGCCGCGCCGGCCGCGCCACCGTCGCCGAGCGAGACCGGTGCGCATTCCAAAAAGCGTGCGCATAGTAAATCGGCCAAAAAAGCGCAGGCTGCCTCGAAAAAAACGGCCGCCAAAACCCGGCCGCATCGATAGTGCCTTTTCCGCCTTTGGCGATTTGGGCGCCATTCCCGAAAATCCTTACGTTAACTGGGTCTTTGCGCTAGGCTTACTGAATCAGCCCGCACGCAAAAGGATACGCAGATGCAGCCCCTCAGACCGAATGTGCTCGATTTTGAAGCGTCCGGCTTCGGTGTCGACAGTTACCCGATCGAAGTTGGCGTCGTTTTGGGTTCCGGCCAAAAATACTGCGCTTTGATCCGGCCGGCCGGCAATTGGGTGTATTGGGACGACCAGGCCGAACAGGTGCACGGCCTGAGCCGGGACACGTTGCTGAACTACGGTAAACCGATACGACAAGTGGCCGCCGAACTCAATGAGTTTTTAGCCGGCAGAACCGTGTATTGCGACGGTTGGGTGGTCGACAAACCCTGGCTGTCCCGCCTGTTTTACCAGTCCGGCCTGCAACCGAGTTTTTACCTCAGCGCTCTGGAAATGATTCTCAGAGAAACCCAAATGGAAATCTGGAACCATACCAAGCACCAGGTAATCCAGGAATTTGCGTTGCATCGCCATCGGGCCAGCACTGACGCCTTAATCATTCAGGAAACTTATGCCCGCACCCGGCAACTAAGCGATGCCGGCGGCTATGCGCCGGCCTGACCGCGACAGCGATGTGCGGCGTTTTTAACCCAACGGTGAAGCAACGATGAATAAGAGCACTCCAGTTTCCGATAACGAATTGCAACAGATAAACGCCTATTGGCGCGCCTGCAATTACCTGGCCGCCGGTATGATTTACCTGCGCGACAATCCGTTGCTGCGCCAGCCCTTGCAGCCCGAACACATCAAGCGCCGCCTGCTCGGCCATTGGGGCTCCAGTCCGGGTCTGAGTTTTGCCTATGTGCATTTGAACCGGATCATCAAGCAATACGACCAGAGCGTATTGTTCATCGCCGGCCCCGGCCACGGCGCGCCCGGCGTATTGGCGCCGGCCTATCTGGAAGGCAGCTACAGCGAGATCTACCCGAATAAGGGCGAGGACGAAGAGGGCATGCGCCAGTTCTTCAAAGAGTTCTCGTTTCCGGGCGGCATTGGCAGCCATTGCACGCCGGAAACGCCGGGTTCGATCCACGAGGGCGGCGAGCTGGGTTACAGCATTTCCCACGCTTTCGGCGCAGCCTTCGACAACCCGGATTTGCTGGTCGCGGCCGTAGTCGGCGACGGCGAGGCCGAAACCGCGGCGCTGGCGACGTCCTGGCATTCCAACAAATTTCTGAATCCGGCCCGCGACGGCGCGGTGTTGCCGATCCTGCATTTGAACGGCTACAAGATCAACAACCCGACGCTGTTGTCGCGCATCTCCCATCAGGAGCTGGAGGATTTGTTCAAAGGCTACGGCTGGACGCCGTATTTCGTCGAAGGCGACGAGCCGCTGGCGATGCACCGGAAAATGGCCGAGACGCTGGACGCTTGTTTACTGGAAATCCGCGAGATACAGCAGGCGGCTCGCAACGGCGGTGAAGTGACGCGGCCGCGTTGGCCGATGATCGTGCTGCGTTCGCCGAAAGGCTGGACCGGGCCCAAGTTCGTCGACGACCATAAAGTCGAAGGTTTCTGGCGCGCTCACCAAGTGCCGATGGCCGCGGTGAGAGAAAATCCGGCGCATTTGCAACAACTGGAAGACTGGCTGCGTAGCTACAAACCGGAAGAATTGTTCGACGCCGACGGCCGTTTGCTGCCGGAACTGAAAGCCCTGGCCCCGCAAGGCCAGCGCCGGATGAGCGTGACACCCCACGCCAACGGCGGTGTAATGCGGCGGGCGCTGCGGATGCCGGATTTTCGCGATTACGCGGCGGCCTTGCCCGGCCCCGGCAAAATCAGCGCCGAAAACACCCGCCCGCTCGGCCAGTTCCTGCGCGACATCATGGCCGACAATATGGCCAACTTCCGCGTGTTTGGTCCGGACGAGAATAGCTCCAACAAGCTGGATGCGATTTACGCCGCCAGCAAGAAAACCTGGCTGGCCGACTTCCTGCCGGAAGATGCCGACGGTGGCGAGCTGTCTGTCGATGGCCGGGTCATGGAAATGCTGTCGGAACACACGCTGGAAGGCTGGCTGGAAGGCTATTTGCTGACCGGCCGCCACGGCTTTTTCTCGACCTACGAAGCCTTCGTCCACGTCATCGACTCGATGTTCAATCAGCACGCCAAGTGGCTGGCGATGATGCAGGCGGTCTCCTGGCGGGCGCCGGTGTCGTCGTTGAACCTGCTGATCACATCCACCGTTTGGCGCCAGGACCACAATGGTTTTACCCACCAGGACCCCGGTTTTTTGGACCTGGTGGTCAATAAAAGCCCGGCGGTCACCCGTATTTATTTACCGCCGGACGTCAACTGCCTGTTGGCCGTCGCCGACCATTGCCTGCGCAGCACCAACTACGTCAACGTCATCGTTTGCGACAAACAAAAGCACCTGCAATATCTGGACATCGACGCGGCGATCAAACACTGCACCAAAGGCATCGGCATTTGGGACTGGGCCAGCAACGATGCCGGCGCCGAGCCGGATTTGGTGATGGCCAGCGCCGGCGACATCCCGACCAAGGAGGCTCTGGCCGCGACCGTGATCCTGCGCGAACACTTTCCGGAGTTGAAAGTCCGCTTCGTCAACGTCGTCGATTTATACAAACTGACGCCGGCCAGCGAGCACCCGCACGGCTTGAGCGACAAGGATTTCGACAGCCTGTTCACGCTGGACAAACCGATTCTGTTCAACTTCCACGGCTACCCGTGGTTGATCCACCGCCTGGCCTACCGCCGCACCAACCATAAAAATCTGCATGTGCGCGGCTACAAGGAAAAAGGCAGCATCAACACGCCGCTGGAGTTGGCGATTCAAAACGAAATCGACCGTTTTAGTCTGGTGATCGATGCGATCGACCGCTTGCCCGGCTTGAAAGTCGCCGGCGCCCATGTCAAGGAAAAGATGCGCGACATGCAGATCGAGTGTCGGCATTACGCCTACGAGCATGGTGTGGATTTGCCGGAGGCCGACGACTGGCTTTGGCCCTAAGGTTTCAGGACCGTAGCGAAGCATCCGCGCGTAAGCACCGAGTCTGCTTGGGTATAACCCTAAACCGAATTGCGTTGGCCCGGAGTGTGGACTACACTCCGGGTTTTAATCGGGAGTAGCGCCGTGTACGCCACCAATGTCAGGAATTTGAAAAAAAATCCGTCGGAAGCTTTGCGCCATGCCGAGCAGGAACCGGTGTTGATTTTGAAAGGTAATCAGCCGAATGCGTTACTCTTTAATTTAAAAACGTCGCTGGGCGATATTAACGAACAGCTCAAACCCGCCTTGGCGGCCAGTTTGTTCAAGGACCGGGTGTTGTCGTTGGGCGCCGCCGCGCAAGTCAGCGGCTTGAGTTTGTCGGAGTTTATCGAGCATCTGACTCAGTTGGATATCGATTTGGTGGAGGCCGATCAGCAAACCGGCAAGGAAATGCAGACCCTGGATTCGTGGCTGTCGTAATCGCCGATGCCGGCCCGTTGATCGCGCTGGCCAAGATCGGCCAATTGCCGCTACTGCCGGCGTTGTTCCACCAAATCACCGTCACGCAAGCGGTGGCCGACGAATGCCTTTGCAATCTTACCCGGGATGGCCTGCTGATTCGGCAGGCATTGGCCACGGCTTGGGTGCAATGTGTCGCCAACCCGGAACCTAAACACAAATTATCCAAAAGCCTGGGACCGGGCGAACAGTCCAGTATCGAGTTGGCTTTACAGCGGTCGGGCAAATCACTGCTGATTTTGGATGACGGTCTGGCGCGCAAGCAGGCTTTACGCATGCATTTGGACATCGTTGGCACCGCGGCTGTATTGTTTGCGGGACAGCGTAAAGGCTTGCTCGATAACGCCGAGGCAGCGGTTACCCAGCTCAATCAAGCCGGTTACCGGATTTCCGCCAGCGTGGTTGCGGAATTAAAAAAGGGGCTGCCGTGATCGAGAGGGTTCGCTGGCCGTTTGCAGGACGTACCAGCTTTAACTGCACTTCGCCCGGCTTTAAATCAGCATCTGCCAAGTTTTCTTTGGGATCGCCATTACCTTGTACCAACAATACTTCAACTTCAGCGAAGCGCCGTTTTCGATCTCGCCCGATCCGCATTTCATGTATATGAGCGAGCGGCATCAGGAGGGCCTGGCGCATCTGCTGTACGGCATCGACCGCGGCGGCGGCTTCGTGGCGTTGACCGGCGAGGTCGGTACCGGCAAGACCACGTTGTGCCACTGCTTGCTGCAACAATTGCCGGAAAATATCGATATCGCCTTGATCTTGAATCCCAAGTTGAACGCCATTGAACTGTTGGCGACGATTTGCGACGAGTTGGGCATAGCCCACGAGGCGATGACGGCGAAAAGCCTGATCGATGCGATCAACCGCTATCTGTTGGCGGCTTATGCCAATGGCCGCCGTACCGTGTTGTTGATCGACGAAGCCCAAAATCTGAGCCTGGAAGTGTTGGAGCAGATTCGGCTGCTGACCAATCTGGAAACCAGCAAGGCCAAATTGCTGCAAATTATTCTGGTCGGCCAGCCGGAACTGAACGCGATGCTGGCGCGCCGCGAGTTACGCCAGCTCAACCAGCGCATCACCGCGCGCTACCATCTGTTGCCGCTGTCGTTCGACGAAACCAAAGCTTATATTCAACACCGGTTGCGGGTTTGCCGTGGCAGCCACCGTCTGTTCAGCGCCGCCGCGTTTCGTCTGATCTACCGCTATTCGGCCGGCGTGCCGCGGCTGATCAATATCTTGTGCGATAGAGCCTTGCTCGGCGCCTATGCCACCAACACCGGGCGGATTACGCCGGCCATCGTCAACCGCTCGGCGCGGGAAACGCTGGGGTTGCAGCGTTGGCTGCCGCGATTTTCTGTGTCGATTGCGGCCAGCCTCGTTTTGCTGGCCGGTATGGCGGGGTTTTATGCCTGGCGTCACGGCTTGCCGGCGATACCGCCGGTAAAACCGTTAGCTATTCCAGCAGCGGCTGCGCCGCAACCGCTTGCCGCCCAACCGGGAAGTCCGGCATTTCGCGATTGGCTGGAGCACTCGGCACCGGCGTTCGAGGCCGCACTGGGCGAATTGTTGCGAGTTTGGGGCGTGTCTCTGCCGGCCGATGGGTTGACTGACTGCCATCAGCTGGTGGCCGTATCAGGGCTGCATTGCCTGGCCGGCAAAGGCAATTGGAAGGATGTCCTCGGTCTGGATCGGCCGGTCCTGCTGGAGTTTGTCGACAGCCAGGGCCGCAAGCGCTTCTTGCCGATTCAAGGCGTCGAGCAAGACCAGGCCTTGGTCCAGTCCGGCGCTACGATGCATTTTCCATTGGCCGATGTGCTGGCGGCTTGGGGCGGGAATTATCTGTTATTGTGGCGTTCACCGCGCCCTGGCGCCGCCGATATTGGCGTGGGGCAGAAGTCGGCCGAGGTATTGTGGTTGCGGGAGAAGTTGGGGCAAGTCATGGTTTTGCCGCGGGCCGAGACCGCGCCCGATTCTTTCGATGTGACGCTAAAACAGCAGGTGATCCAATTTCAGCGCCGACAGGGTTTGGCTGCCGACGGTGTCGCCGGCGCCAAAACTTTGATCGAACTCGATAATTTAACCGGCGCCGCCGATTCGCCACATTTGCAGGCCGGCCGGCACTAGGGTTTTAGACATGTCTTACATCCTGAACGCATTGCGCAAATCGGAACGGGAGCGGCAAGCCAGCCAACCGGATACGGTCGCCAGCCGAATCGTGCTGCAACAGGCGCCGGAGCGGCAAGCGGCGGCCAAAATCATCGCGGCGTTATTGGCGGTCAACGCGGCAATTCTGGCCTATTTTCTCGGCATCGCACCGCGGATGGCCGCGCACGACAACCCCCCGCCTGCTACGTCGATTCAGTTGCCGCCGCAGCCACTGGCGGAGTCGAACCGGCCCGACCCGGCCGACCGGCTGCCGTTGCCGGCGAAGCCTACGCCCAAGGCCAAGCTGGAGCCGGCCCACGTTGCCGCTGCGGCTGCAGCCGCCGTTAAACCGGTCGAGGCCAAAAAACCGCCGCTCGAGCCGGTCAAACCGGCTGCAGTTCAGCCGCCGCCCGATCCGTTCGTTGCCGCCAAGCCGTTGCCGGAGCCTGGCGTCCCCAGCCCTGTCGCCCAGGCAGTTCCTCCAATCCGCGAGACAGTTACCGAGCCGGTCCCAGCGGCGGCCCCGCTGCCGGCTAAACCCGCGCTGCAAACGCTGGAAGACCTGCCGGCGGACGTACGCCAGTCCTTGCCCGCGTTGCCGATCAATGTCTACAGTTATTCGCCGGTCCCGGCCGAACGCTTCGTCATGATCGATATGGTCAAATACGTGCCGGGCCAGATGATCAAAGACCGGCTGGAGTTGAAACAGATCATGGAAGACGGCATCGTCGTCAACTACGGCGGCCACCTGTTTAAAATCAAGCGGCAGTGATTGCTAAGCGGCGGTGGCCTTGATAGCCTATGCCGGCCGAGCCGTGACGGAACGGGCCGGCGGATTCTAGCCAGGAGTGGCGCTTAGATAACTATAACAATACCGATACCAGAGCCCTCCGTATGAAACTGGAAACCCAATTTAGCAAAGCTCAACTGCAACGCATCAACATCCAATCCATCCTGTATTTGTGTTCCTGCCCGTCCCAGGTCGGCGTACAGATCGACAGTTTGCGTCACCTGTTCGATTACCAGGCGAATTGCGCCGACCGCAGCCGGAGCGAGGTGCAAACCAAGGTCCACGCCCGCATCGCCGAAGCCAGCGAGCAAGCGCACCGAATCATGGAGCAGTGCCTGAAAGACGTCTTGGAACTGGAAGGCTGGGACATGGAGACGCTGGAAATGCCGGCCGGCCTGCGGACCTTATTGGAGCAGGAAATCGACGGCGAATAGCTGTCGCGCTGCAAGGCTGAGGCGCCGCAATATTGGCAGCGGCGGTTGACGCTCCGCGCTTTATTGGCCGTATTTTTTCTCCAGTTCTTGCGCCAGCGCTTCGGCTTCGGCGTCGGACATGTTTTCCAATTCCTGCAAGGTTTTACCGGTGATTTGCTTCACCGCCGCGGCGCCCTGGCCGCTGCTCAATAGCGCGCGGGCTTCCGCCGATAATCGTTCCGTTTCTTCCTGGTTTTGCCGGATTTGGGCTTGGTAGAGCCGGTCGACTTCGGCGTCTGTCTTGCCCTGCGCCGCCACGCCCAACGCTTTGCGTTTGTCGTCCATCACCTCCGGCTCCGCCTTGGCAGCATCCGGCATTTTTTGCGCTTGCTGTTGCCTGGCCCGCTCGGCGGTTGCTTTGGCTTCCAATGCCGGGTCCCAGTCGGCCCGTGCCGCCTGGCTGCCGATCAAGGCGATGAAGGTCAGTATCAAAATCCGCGTCGTCATAAAACTCTCCTGTCATGTTCGGCCGCTTTATCCGCAAGCGGGTCGCGGTCGGTTTTGTTTGTTTTGCGGCAAATCGTTGCGGTTATTGTCGAGTTTGTAACATAGCCGACACGCACACGGCGCGGCCGCGGCATATTTTCTTACGATTCACAGGGTTTTGGTCGGGCCGATACGTCGGCATGGATGTTGCTCTTTCTCTGCGGGCCGAGGCGGCGCTGCCGTCTCCATAATAATAAACTGAGTAACGGCATAAACACGCGCGACTGGGCCGCACATGACTCCGGGTTGCGCCGTGCCGGGAGTGTCCATGATCGAAACCTTTTACGATGTGATGCGCCGGCAGGGCATCACCCGCCGCAGCTTCTTGAAGTTTTGCAGCCTGACCGCCGCCTCGCTGGGTTTGAGCCCGGCCTTCGCGCCGAAAATCGCCCATGCGATGGAAACCAAGCCGCGGATTCCGGTGTTGTGGCTGCATGGTCTGGAGTGTACCTGCTGTTCCGAATCCTTCATCCGTTCCGGCCATCCGCTGGCTAAAGACGTGATTCTGTCGATGTTGTCCCTGGACTACGACGACACCATCATGGCATCCGCCGGCCATCAGGCCGAAGCCATCGTTGACGAGATCGTCGAAAAATACAAAGGCAATTACATCCTGGCCGTGGAAGGCAATCCGCCGCTGGCCGAGGACGGCATGTACTGCATCATCGGCGGCAAGCCGTTTGTCGAGCAACTCAAATACGCCGCCGAAAGCTGCAAGGCCATCATTTCCTGGGGTTCCTGCGCCTCCTGGGGTTGCGTGCAGGCCGCCAAGCCCAATCCGACCCGCGCCACGCCGGTCCACAAAGTGCCGGGCCTGGCCAATAAACCCATCATCAAAGTCCCCGGTTGCCCGCCGATCGCCGAAGTCATGACCGCGGTGGTGGCGTATTTGCTGACTTTTGACAAACTGCCGACGCTGGACAAACAAGGCCGGCCGCAGATGTTTTACAGCCAGCGCATCCACGACAAATGCTATAGAAGGCCGCATTTCGACGCCGGCCAGTTCGTCGAACAATGGGACGACGAGGCGGCGCGGATGGGTCACTGTCTGTACAAAATGGGCTGCAAAGGACCGACCACTTACAACGCCTGCTCCACCGTGAAATGGAACGAAGGCACCTCGTTTCCGATCCAGTCAGGCCACGGCTGTATCGGTTGTTCCGAGGACGGTTTCTGGGATAAGGGCAGTTTCTACGACCGCCTGACCGGCATCAACCAGTTCGGTATCGAAGCCAATGCCGACGTAGTCGGCGGCACCGCCGCCGGCATCGTCACCGCCGGCGTCGCCGCTCATGCCGGTCTGACTGCCTTGAACCGCGCCAAACAAGCCGATAAACAACCCGGAGCCGAATAATCATGACCGTCACTGCTACCCCCAACGGTTTTCATCTGAACGACGCCGGCCGCCGCGTGGTGGTCGATCCGGTGACCCGGATCGAAGGCCACATGCGTTGCGAAGTCAATATCGACGAGGAAAACATCATTCGCAACGCAGTGTCCAGCGGCACCATGTGGCGCGGCCTGGAAGTGATTTTGAAAGGCCGCGACCCGCGCGACGCCTGGGCCTTCGTCCAGCGCATCTGCGGCGTTTGCACCGGTACCCACGCCTTGACCTCGGTGCGCGCGGTCGAGGATGCGTTGAAAATCAAAATCCCGGAAAACGCCAACTCGATCCGCAACATCATGCAATTGAGTTTGCAGGCCCACGATCACTTGGTGCATTTCTATCATCTGCACGCGCTGGATTGGGTCAACCCGGTCAACGCGCTGAAAGCCGATCCGGTCGCGGTCTCGGCGTTGCAGCAACAGATTTCGCCGAGCAATCCCAAATCCTCGCCCGGCTATTTCCGCGACACCCAAAACCGCCTGAAAAAATTCGTCGAGTCCGGCCAGCTCGGCCCGTTTAAAAACGGTTACTGGAGCAATCCGGCCTATCTGTTGCCGCCGGAAGCCGATCTGCTGGCGGTGACCCACTATCTGGAAGCGCTGGATTTTCAAAAAGACATCATGAAAATCCGCACCATCTTCGGTGGCAAGGACCCGCATCCGAACTGGCTGGTCGGCGGCGTGCCGTGCGCGATCAATATCGACGGCGTCGGTGCGGTCGGCGCGGTCAATATGGAGCGCTTGAACCTGATTTCGTCGATCATCGACCGCACCATCACTTTTATCGACCAAGTTTACATCCCGGACTTGCTGGCCATCGCCCAGTTCTACAAGAGCTGGCTCTACGGCGGCGGCTTGGCCGGGGCCAGCATGCTGTCCTACGGCGACATTCCGGATAAGGCCAACGACTATTCAGCGGCCAATCTGTTGATGCCGCGCGGCGCGATCATCAACGGCGACCTGAGCAAGGTCTACGAAGTCGATCTGACCGATCCCAAGCAGATTCAGGAATTCGTGCCGCACTCCTGGTACAAGTACGCCGACGAAGCGGTTGGCCTGCATCCGTGGGACGGCGTCACCGAACCGAACTACAAAATCGGCGCTAAAACCAAAGGCGATCGCACCCACATCCAGGAGCTGGACGAATCGGCCAAGTATTCCTGGATCAAGGCACCGCGCTGGAACGGCCACGCGATGGAAGTCGGTCCGCTGGCCCGCTATGTGATCGGTTACGCTCAAGGCAATAAGGAGATCACCGAGCAAATCAATTTTGTCTTGAAAACCCTGGACGTGCCGGTCAGCGCGCTGTTCTCGACGCTGGGCCGCACCGCCGCCCGCGGTTTGGAAGCGCAATGGGCCGCCGGCAAAATGCGTTACTTCATGGACAAGCTGATCGCCAACGTCAAAGCCGGCGATCTGGCTACCGCCAACGTCGAGCGTTGGGACCCGGATACCTGGCCGAGCAGCGTCAAGGGCGTCGGCTTCACCGAAGCCCCGCGCGGCGCGTTGGGCCATTGGCTGAAAATCGAGGATACCAAGATCGCCAACTACCAATGCGTGGTACCGACCACCTGGAACGGTTCGCCGCGCGACGAGCAAGGCAATATCGGCGCGTTCGAGGCTTCGTTGATGAATACCAAGGTCGAGCGTCCGGAAGAACCGGTCGAGATTTTGCGCACCTTGCACAGCTTTGATCCGTGTCTGGCTTGTTCGACCCACGTCATGAGTCCGGACGGCCAGGAACTGACGCGCGTCAAAGTACGGTAGCCCCACTAATTCCCGGTGGCTCCGTATCCCGGTGCCGCCCAGCACGGAGAATACGATGAACAAATTTTTGTTAGCGATGGTTTTGAGCACGCTGGTAAGCGCGGCCCAAGCCCATAACCGGCCCGATCTGGACAGCGTTTCCCATCGGCTCGAACACTTGGCGATGGACAGCGCCAGCCAGCCCTATTTGTATGCGCTGGGTTTGACGGTGATTGCCGGACTGGCCCTGTTCGCCCGTCGCGGAGGGCGGCCGCAATGAGCGCACCGGCCTCTGCGGTCTACGTTTACGAACTGCCGGTCAGACTCTGGCATGGGATTAATGCATTGGCTATCGTGGTACTGGCATTGACCGGTTACCTTATCGCCGAGCCGTTGGCTTCGCCGGCCGGCGAAGCATCGGCACACTTCTTGATGGGCTACATCCGTTTCGCCCATTTCTCCGCCGGTTATATCCTGGCGGTCGGCTTTGTCGGCCGGATTTATTGGGCCTACGCCGGCAACGAACATGCCCGGCAAATCTTCATGCCGCCGGTCTGGAAAGCCCATTTCTGGGACGGGGTCTGGCACGAGCTGCGCTGGTACGCTTTCATAGCCAAAGCCCCGCGGCACTATATCGGCCATAACCCGCTGGCGATTCTGGCGATGCATCTGTTCGTCTGGGGTTTGCTGTTCATGATCGTCACCGGTCTGGCCCTGTACGGGGAAGGCGCCGGCCAGCAAAGCTGGCAATTCGCGCTGTTCACCAGTTGGGTGTTGGCGGCGTTCGGCGACAGTCAAACCGTGCATACCTGGCACCATTTGGTGATGTGGTTCATCGTCTGTTTCGTGCTGATTCACGTCTACGTCGCGGTGCGCGAAGAGAAATTGTCGGGGCAAAGCATGCTGTCGACGATTGCGACTGGCTGGCGCACGTTTAAAAACAACGACCCGATTGACGACGCAGAATGAGCGGTGCGGAACGAAAACGTATTCTGCTGCTCGGCATCGGCAACCTGCTCTGGGCCGACGAAGGCTTCGGCGTGCGCGTTATCGAGCATCTGCAAAAACACTACCGGTTCCCGGATCAGGTGCAGGTTGTCGACGGCGGTACTCAGGGCGTTTATCTGATCGAACACGTGCAAAACGCCGAGGTGCTGGTGGTGTTCGATGCCGTCGATTACGGTTTGGCGCCGGGCACGTTGAAGCGGGTCGAAGACGAAGACGTGCCTAACTTTCTTGGCGCCAAAAAAATGAGCCTGCACCAGACCGGTTTTCAGGAGGTGCTGGCGATGGCGCAAATGCTCGGTGCTTATCCGGAAAGTCTGTTGCTGATTGGCGTCCAGCCGGAAGAACTCGAGGACTACGGTGGCAGTTTAACGTCCAAGGTTAAAGCACAAATCCAGCCGGCCATCGAACTGGCGTTGGCTTATCTGGCCGATCTTGGCGTTGCGGCGGAAGCAGTGGAAACCGAGACCGAATTAGCGGACCCGATTCTGGACATCGGCCGGTACGAAACCGAACGCCCCGACGCCGACAGCGCTTGCCGGTTGGGAGACGAGCGCGTGGTCCGCTCGGCCGCGTTCGAGGTCCGACCGCCGCAACCGCTGACCGACGCGCTGCCTATCGATGTCGATTACCGGGGGAAATACTGATGTGTATCGGCATACCGATGCGGGTGGTCGAGGCTGGCGCCGAGTCGGCCTTGTGCGAATACCGCGGCCAACTCAGCCGTATCGACACCATGCTGGTTGGCGAACAACAACCCGGCGCCTGGTTACTGGTGTTTCTGGACACCGCCCGGGAAGTCATCAGCGCCGACAAAGCCCGGCAAATCGACGACGCTCTGGAAGCGATGCGGCTGGCGATGCAGGGCCACACCAACTTCGACCACCTGTTCGCCGACCTGGTCGAGCGCGAACCCGAATTGCCGGAGTTTTTACGGTCATGAGTGGATTGATCGCCCAACTGCACAGCCGCCACGGCCTGCCGCTTCTGACCGCCGACAATTACGACAACTTCGTTTACGGCAACGCCGATGTGGTGTTGTGCTTTGCCGGCGATCCGGCGGCGTTCCCGGAAAGCGCCGATCTGGCCGTGATTCTGCCCGAATTGCTGAAAGCTTTTCGCGGCTCGCTGCAAGGCGCGCTGGTCGACCGCAGCATCGAACGCGAACTGCAAGCCCGCTACCGCTTCACCGGCTGGCCGACCTTGGTCTTTCTGCGTCACGGCGAATATCTGGGCGCCATCACCGGCCTGCGCGACTGGCCGGAGTACGGCCGGGAAATTGCCCTGATTTTAGCCGCCGAGCCCAGCCAACCGCCGGGGTTTGATTTGGATAAAGTTTGCGGCGGGCATGCCTGATTTAAAAATGTGTCGGTTGGGTTTACCCTGGGGCATAACAGCTCGATAGAGCGTAACCAAACATTTCGAAGCCTGCAGGCCGGAATAAACTCAGCGTTTCCGGCACATGGCTTAGCTCTTTAACAATTTGGTGTCGCTATCGCGACGGGGTGGTGCTTGGACGTATACTAAGAACGCTGCTCCGATACGGGGTGGCATGTTGTTATACTTTTCGGGAGTATCGAAATGAATCTCGCACAACTGGAAGCCGAAATATTTTCCTTACCGCTTCAAGACCGGGCCGCTTTGGTGCAGCGTTTGTTATTGAGCCTTGAGGAAGTTTCTGAGGCTGATTTTGAGCGGTTATGGGGCGAGGAGTCGGCGCGGCGCGTGGCTGATTTCGACTCGGGCAAAGTGCAATCTATTCCCGGCAAGGTAGTTGCCGAGAAAGCCCGTGCATTGATTAAGTGAACTACGAGTTTCTTCCCGAGGCGGAAGCCGAATATCTGGAAGCGATTCGGTTTTATCAAGATAAACAAAATCGGCTTGGTGCGTTGTTGATTGATGACTTCGAACGTGCCGTGAGTTTGATTGTTCAAAAACCGGAAACTTGGCGAATGGTTCATCCAGCAGGTGTCCGCCGCATTGGTCTATCGCATTTTCCTTATTCGGTGTTTTATCGAAATTCTGCCGGGTGCATATTGATTACGGCGTTTGCCCACAATCGGCGTAGGCCGGGATATTGGCTTTCTCGGGTTTAATTAAACAGTCTGAACACGGCGACGGAATTTATGGTTGAAGAAAACGAGATAGTCGATTATGTCGAAGGCGGCACGGCTGTCAGTGTCGATAACTTGGACGGCGAAAAAAGCCGCTATAGCCAAATCGCCCGCGACCAAATAGGCAAAAAGAAAACGATCAGTATTCGGTTATTGGAAAGCGATCTCGAACGGTTGAAGGCGCAGTCGGTTAGCAGGTTGGTGAAAAACTCATTTTTGACCCTGATTCAGTCTGTATTTAGTTGAAGCATGATACTGCAGACACTATATATTGATTAAGCTGACCAAAATTAGCGCCTGAAATATGGTTTTTCACCAACCTGTTAGGCAGGGCTTGCCGTATCAGGTGTTGATTAGTTCGTTGATTCATCAGTATGCGAATGGGAAGATTAAATTTGATGTTTGATGAGTGCGTTTTTCTAGTTTGCTAGTGTTTCTGGTTCCCAACCTCTAGGTTGGGAGCAGTTACCTTGGAAGCTCTAGCTTCCAGTCTTGTCGAGTAAATGTGTCGCTGTCGCGACGGGTGTTTTGAAGTCGGGTCTCGGCCCGACAGCCGAAATACTTTCTTTTGCGTGGCCAAAAGAAAGTATTCAAAGAAAAGGCCACCCGGCATTCCGCCTTAATCCTGCGCTTCTCGCTTTTGCCGAGGGTTTTCGGAAGGGCCATCCCTGGCCCTCCGAAAACGAGCGGCATCCCTGCCGCTCCCCTGCGGGCTATTCTCGCCAAAAGCTGCGATGCTCGGGGCGGAATAACGGGAATAGTCCACTCCAACGGTTATTGTGTGTAGCTAAGGTTTTTTGGTAGGCTGGGTTGTAACGACAGTGTGAACCCTGCTTTAGCCTATATTGCTGGTTTTCGCTTTGCTCTCCCCAGCCTAAGAACTCAAAAGGAAATGAAATCAGTTATTCAATTTTTGGTAATCCTCGCAACATTGGCCGGCATGATTGTTCTGGCTTTATTGGCGAAATCAACGGATGAAGCTAATACTAACGCTAGCGTCGTCTATGGTGTTCTTGCCATATCGGTCGTCGCTGCATTGGTGCTGTTATTTCGTTGGGATAAGAAACGCATTCAAGACGAAGAACTCAAATTGCGGCAACGTTTAGACGCAAGAATCAAGGCAGTGTTGAATTACAAGCACCCCGTCGAATTCTATGCGAAACCGACTCAATTCGTATTCTTGGCATTTTTGTTGATCTTGAGCTCGGGTTCGATCTATTTTGGCGCTCATTTACTTACTAATGTACCAGTAGCAAATTGGTTCGTCGGTTCAAGTTTTCTGTCTGGCGGCATACTATTTAGTATCGCATCAATTGCATCGGGAAAACGATTGATTCGCCGTCCGGTTATTCGCCTGGATATACGCGGCCTGGCGCATTTTCGGTTTGGCTTCATTCCTTGGAGTGATGTGAATGAAATTTTTCTCCAGACTGTAACAATAAAAGGAAATGAGGCGTTCTTTCTGAAAATTGGAACGATGAATAAAGCGTTTTATCAGACTCGGCTTCCTCGTTGGTTACGAGTATTTCATAAAATCGAACCAG
This sequence comes from Methylomonas sp. Uni0011, assembly GCF_056850255.1. Classification (NCBI taxonomy): domain Bacteria; kingdom Pseudomonadati; phylum Pseudomonadota; class Gammaproteobacteria; order Methylococcales; family Methylococcaceae; genus Methylomonas; species Methylomonas sp. Uni0011. The sequence goes on along the minus strand of NZ_JBVVNO010000004.1, from coordinate 147,534 downwards.
GTGGACTGTCACTGGCTTTGCCACTTTCAAAACAGGACGCTCATTTAGTTGAAGGAGTTGCAAAAGGTTATGCGGACTATGCCGATGCGCCAACTTTCGAAAAAAACGTTTCAAGAAAATTAGTCGAGGAACTATCAGCACTACAAACACCACAACAAAGAATGCAGCGATTGCAAGAACTCATGGTAGAAAGCTCCGAGGAGTTTATAAAACGGCGTCAGGCTATTTCCAGAGCTTATATTGTTTCAACCATGATCTTGATATTAGGCTTTATCGGCATTTGCGTTGGAGCGTGGATCACAAGCAAATGAGCCTGGGTCAATGGTGGGCACGAAAAGCATGTGCCCACCCTACAATTTTCGAGATTTGTTTTTAATTTCGGGATGGTTTTGAGTCCGTTGCCGACCGTCGACAAAAGCCAGGAGCACAGGAAATAAGAGCGTCCGGGGGGGCTCTTCTTTGAATAATTTCTTTGGGCTACGCACAAATTCGTCTGGAACGAATTTGAACAGCCGATAGGCTGGCCCGCAGGGCGAAAAACAGGGATGTTTTTCGTGAAACCGACATGCAAAATCATCCTCGCGATAGCGACACCAATAAAACAAACCCCCATAAATTCAACAGACAACTCGAAACGACGGCCAAAATATGACCTCAATCCCCCTCCCAATTTTCGGCCAAGGCTCCCAACCCGCCGAGGCAGACGGCGCCGAGCTGGATTATTTGACGATGCCGGAAGAAATGGCGACCTATCGGATGCCGCAGCTTTCGGCCAATTTGACTAGCCCGGTGCTGGCCGCCGCCAAGGCGGTAGCGGACCAATTGCTACACGACCTGCAACATTTCCCGCAGACCGGCGGGCCCATCGATCTTATCGGACTGGATGATGCCAACCGCCGCTTTATCGACGAGTTGCTCGGCGAGGGCGAAGTCAGCGCACTGGGCGGCGACGGTTGGCGGATACAGGAATCCGTGCTGGCCGGCGTCTGGCGGGTGCAGCGTCTGGACGGACAAAACCGCATGATCGCCGATGCTCTGGAGGTCGGCGTGATGCCGAAGGCGCTAACCGACAACGCTTTCGCCGGTGCTGCGGACCGCATCGATACCGCGATCCGCGATTTGCCGGAAGGGGTGATGAATGCGCTGCCGCTGCTGGCCGAATTGAACGCCAAGATTGCCGAATACCGGCCCGGCGTCGAGCCGCACGTGATCAACTTGAGTTTGTTGCCTCAAACCGAGCAGGATTTGGCTCTGCTGGAGCAACGCCTGGGCAGAGGCCAGACCACGATTTTGTCCCGCGGTTACGGCAACTGCCGGATCGGCGCCACGGCGACGCGGAACGTCTGGTGGGTGCAGTATTTCAATTCGCAGGACACGTTGATTTTAAATACGCTGGAAGTCAGCGACATACCCAGCGTGGCCTGCGCGTCTGCGGAAGACATTGCCGACAGTGCGCAACGCTTGCAGGAAATAGTGGCGGTCTACGCATGAGCGAGGGCTTTTTTGCCGGCGCTTACGGCGGTGACGCGTCGCGCTTGCCGGCCGACGCCAAATTGGAATGCAAGATTTGCTGGCATGTGTACGACCCGGTTGCCGGTGATCCATCGAGCCAAATTCCGCCGACGACGCCGTTTGCTGCGTTGCCGGATTATTGGTGCTGCCCGGAATGCGGCGCGCCGAAGCAAGGTTTTTTATTGCTTGAGGAATGAGCGTGCACTGGCGCACTGGTAGCGAAATCCAACAGGGATTGGAACGGGCGTTCAATGCGATCCTGGCGGATCGGATGCAGGATGTACCGCTCGTGAATTCGGCGTTGTCGGTGCAGGCTTTGCCGTTTCGTGGTGCCGGCGACGACTGGCTTGGGGTCTTGGTGACGCCGTGGTCCATGAATTTAATTGTGCTTCCGGGGCCGAACAGCACTTGGCGGCAATTGCCGCTGGGAGCCAAGTTCTCGCGCGAGCTGCCCTACGGCAGTTTCGAATTTACGCTGGCGGCGGAACCGGCTTTGGGGCGCTACGGCCAATGTTCGCTGTTTTCGCCGATGTTACAGTTTGCCGACCAAGCGGCGGCGATTGCCGCGGCGGAAGCGGCCCTGAACGGCGTCTTGGCCGTGCCGGCGCCGCGTAACGTAAGCCGCCGCGATTTGTTGCGCGGCAATTTGGCTAGGCCTTAAGTGAGGCCGGCGGGCGAGCTTACGATCGAACTGAACCATCGCGCCGGCAAGGTCGGAGCGGTCAAGATAGCTTCGACCCGGCCCGATGCGGCGCGGGTGATGATCGGCAAAACGCCGGAGCAGCTACTGGATATGGTGCCGCTGTTGTATTCCTTATGCGGCAATTCCCAAGCTTTCGCGGCTTTGCAGGTTTGCCGCGCTGCGCTGGGGATGCCCGCAGAACCGGAAGCCGATTTAGCCAGGGAATGTTTGGTGCAATTGGAAACCGTGCGCGAACATGCCTGGCGAATATTGCTGGATTGGTCGGGTTTACTGGGCTTGGCTGCGGATAAAGCCGCTGTCGCGGGCTTATTGAAACTGGACAGGCTGTTCAAGTCGGCTTTGTTTACTGCAGGAGAGCCGTTCAGGCTGGAGAGTCAGCTGCAAATTGATGCCGCGAGCCTACAGGGTTTGCTGGGCGAATTAACCGCCTTAATCGATCGAGCTATTTTCGCTGGCGGCCTGCGCGAAATTCTTGCGGTTACGGATGAAACACAATTACTTGATTGGCTGGACGGGAATGCGGCTTTGGCTGCGCAATTGCTGAACGTGTTGTACCAAAGGGATTGGTTGGCGCTAGGTGATAGTGATGTGGCGGGCCTGCCGGTGTTGTCTGCGGCCGAATTGAATTTTTACTTGCAAGCCTCGGACTTGTCGATATTTCGACGCGCGCCGCAGTGGCAAGGCAGATGTTATGAATCGACACCGATGAGTCGTCAGCAAGCATCGCCTTTGCTGGCGGACTTGTGCAGTCGCTACGGCAACGGTTTGTTGCCGCGTTTTGTGGCCGTATTACTGGAAGTGGCTGCTGTGCCGCAAAGCTTGAATTCAGCGGTTGAGACGACGCGCGCTTATGCCGCCGAAGGTTTGGGTTTAGCGCAAGTGCAGGCAGCGCGGGGCTTATTGATTCATCGCCTGGAGTTGCACCAAGGCAGGGTATACGATTACCTCATAGTGGCGCCGACCGAATGGAATTGTCATCCGGATGGCGTGCTGGCCCAAGGTTTAAAGTCTTTGCAGTCCACCGATGCGGATGGCTTGCGACAACAAGCGGAATGGTTGATCAATGCGGTCGATCCCTGTGTGCGTTTCCAATTGAAATTGTTGTGCAGAGGGGCGGCGGCATATTAGTCGCGTGAAGCCAATTATTGGCGCAATATTTATTACGAATATGTTGGGCTTAAATGAATTTAGAACTGTTATTGAAATGTTATAAATGGTTTATGTTTTTCGGTGTTGGACTTTTGATTGTATCTGTAATATTAGAGATTTTTTTATCTATTTTGATATACAAAAATAAAAATAATATTTCCCTGATTAACGATATATTGGTTTTTGGCAGGAAGGCTAAGGTCAATAAATTGTCAGTCACACAATTAAAGTTATTAAATTTCAATAATGTTATACGAAAGATCGGTCTGTCAATTTTGCTTTTTGAAGCGGTTAGGCAGCTCGCTGTCTTAATATTGTTTTAGTCGCGCCAGAAAAGTTAAGTTTTCTGGTCAACTATGTTGTATTGAACCGGTTCACCCCATGCATGAAATGTCGTTGTGCGAAGGCGTTTTGCACATCATCGAACGCGAAGCCCAAACCCAGGGCTTTGGCCGGGTGAAAACGGTCTGGTTGGAAATCGGTGCCTTGGCCGGCGTCGAGCCGGAGGCAATGCGGTTTTGCTTCGATGCGGTGATGCGCGGTTCGTTGGCGGACGGCGCCCGCTTGGAGATCATTGCCTTGCCTGGCCTGGCCTGGTGTTTGCCGTGCGGGGAAAATGTCGGCGTCAACCAGTTGTACGATGTGTGCCCGCGCTGCGGCAGCCATCAACTGCAAATCGTCGGCGGCGACCAAATGCGAATCAAAGAACTGGAGGTAGAGTAATGTGCGGCGTCTGCGGCTGCGGCGAGGGCCTGAGCCACTCGCATGAACACGATCACGATCATCAACATGGCGTCGGGCACGAACATCACCATGGGCATGCCCACAGCCATAGCCAGCACCACCATCACCACGGACACAGCCATGGCCCGGAACACGCACATGCGCCCGGCCTGACGCCGGCGCGGATGGTGCAGATCGAACAGGATATTTTGTCCGCCAATAACCGTTATGCCGGCGACAACCGGCGCTATTTCGGCGAGCGCGGCATCCTGGCCTTAAACCTGGTGTCCAGTCCCGGCTCCGGCAAAACCACGCTGCTGACCGAAACCATTCTGCGTTTGAAAGATGAGTTGAGCATCGCAGTGATCGAAGGCGACCAGCAAACCGCCCGCGACGCCGACCGCATCCGCGCCACCGGCGTGCCGGCCGTGCAGATCAACACCGGCAAGGGCTGCCATCTGGACGCGCACCGGGTCGGCCACGCCCTGGAAAGCCTGAACCTGCCGGAAAGAAGCCTGCTGTTCATCGAAAACGTCGGTAACCTGGTCTGCCCGTCGGCCTTTGACTTGGGCGAGGCGCACAAGGTGGTGATCCTGTCGGTCACCGAAGGCGAGGACAAGCCGATCAAATACCCGGACATGTTCCATGCCGCCGATTTGATGATTCTGAACAAAACCGACCTGCTGCCGCATCTGGATTTCGAAGTCGAGCAATGCCTCCGCTACGCCAAGCAGGTCAATCCCAAAATCCGGGTGCTGCAACTGTCGGCCAAAACCGGCGAGGGCATGGACAATTGGCTGCAATGGCTCCGGGCGGAGCTGGCGTTGCAGGGGATTGGCTATGCTTGATGTCTGCATTTCAAACTTGCAAGATACGATATAGTGGTTTCGAGCAGAGTAGGAGTATCGCCATGACCATAGCCGAAATCAAATCGCTCCCCGTCAGCGAACGCATGTTGTTGATGGAGGAAATCTGGGACAGTCTTTGCCGAGAGCCGGAGCCGATCGCCTCGCCGCAATGGCACCAAGAGGTGCTCAACGACAGAATGGAGCGCCTCGCCTCGCATCAAGCCAAATTGCTGACGTTGCAGGAGTTGAAAGACCGCAATCGATGATCGCTAAAGAATTGCTGTTTTTAGAAGAAGTGGCCGCCGATTTACAAACGGGCAAACGGTTTTACGACGCCAGCCAACCTGGAGTCGGTGGATACTTTTTCGACAGCTTGATTGCCGATATTGAATCCCTGCACTTATACGCCGGCATACATGAAAAGCAATTCGGTTTATTCCGCATGCTGGCCAAACGCTTTCCTTATGCGATTTATTACGACGTTACCGATTCGGCGATTATCGTCGTTGCGGTGCTCGATTTAAGGCGTAATCCGATCCGGATCGCAAGCCGGTTAAATAGTCCAACGTCTTGACGTTGTTATCACGAGATTTTGCTGATGTGCCTAGCCCTCCCTGCCCAAATTGTTGAAATAGCACCCGCCGGCGACATGGCCACCGTATCGGTGGACGGCGTGCAAGTCGAGGTATCGCTGGCGTTGGTCGACGATGTGCACGTCGGCGACTACGTGCTGGTTCACGTCGGTTATGCCTTGAACAAAATCGATGAAGACGAAGCCTTGAAGACCCTGGCTTTATTTGCCGAAGCCGGTTTGATTGCCTGATGAAATACATCGACGAATTCCGTCAGCGCGACCTCGCCCAACAACTGGCCGGCGCGATTGCGCACAGCGTCGATCCTGACCGCCATTATCGGCTGATGGAGTTTTGCGGCGGCCATACCCATGCCATTTTCCGTTACGGCGTGCAGGATCTGATGCCGGCCAACGTCGAATTCATCCACGGTCCCGGTTGCCCGGTATGCGTGCTGCCGACCGGACGCATCGACAACGCGATCCAACTGGTCGAGCAGCATGATGTCATTCTCTGCACCTACGCAGATTTGATGCGGGTTCCCGCGACTGGCCGCAACAGCCTGATTAAAGCCAAAGCCGCCGGCGGCGACATCCGCATGGTTTACTCGACTCAAGATGCGCTGAATATCGCCCGCGCCAACCCCGACCGCCAAGTGGTGTTTTTTGCCATCGGTTTCGAGACTACCACCCCTCCCACCGCCGTTGCCGTCAAGCAAGCGCAGGCCGAAGGATTGAAAAATTTCAGCGTATTCTGCAACCACGTGCTGACCCCGGCGGCGATGCAAGCCATTTTGGATGCTCCGGAACCGGTGCAAATCGACGGCTTTCTCGGTCCGTCCCACGTCAGCAGCGTGATCGGCAGCCGGCCTTACGAAACCTTCGCCGAGCAGTACGGCAAACCCATCGTCATCGCCGGCTTCGAGCCGCTGGACGTGATGCAGTCGGCTCTGATGCTGATCCGTCAACTCAATGCAGGCCGGCACCAGGTCGAAAACGAATACAGCCGCGCCGTCACCCGCGACGGCAATTTAAAAGCTCAAGCCTTGGTCGACGAGGTGTTGGAATTGCGCCCGCAGTTCGAATGGCGCGGTCTCGGCTTGATCGCCAATAGCGCGTTGCGCATCAAACCGGAGTACGCCGAATTCGACGCCGAACGCCGCTTCGCGATGCCGGCCATCAAAGCCAGCGATGTCAAAGGCTGCGAATGCCCGGCCATCCTGCGTGGCGCCAAAAAGCCGCAGGATTGTAAATTATTGGGAACCGTCTGTACCCCGGAAAACCCGATGGGCTCGTGCATGGTGTCGTCGGAAGGCGCTTGCGCGGCGTATTGGAGCTATGGCCGGGTCAGAAACGGCTGAGCCCGGCAAGAACGGCGAATGGCGTTCGCCCGATGCTGCCCTGGTCTCGGGCGTAGCGGTTAAAGTTCAGGCCGAATTGGTCAACAACTCTTTCAACAGCGCATTCGGAAATTGCCGGCTGGGTGTAATCGCGTAAAAGCGTTCGCGAATGTCGGCGATCCGGTAATGTTCCACCAATAGGCCCTGGCGCAACTCGTCCAGCACCACCACCGGCGGCACCAGCGTCAAGTGGCCGGATTCGCGCGCCAGCAAGCGCAACATCGCCATATCGTCGACCTCCGCCACCACGACAGGCCGCACCCCGGCTTGCTCCAGCAAAAATTCGAAGGCGCCGCGAATCTCGCTTTCGATGCTGGGCAACAACAGCGGCCTGCCGTTCAAATCCTCCGGGAAGCGAAACGGCGTGGCCTCGGCATCGGGTTTGCCGACCAGGCTGACCGGTTGTTCATCCAGCAGATGGCAGTGCCAGTTGGCCTGGGCGTCGCGCGGTGCCGGGCGGTTGGACAGCACCAGATCCAGCGTGTGCGCATGCATTTGCAACAGCAGTTCGCGCAGGTTGCCGGAATGCAGCACCAATTCGACGTCGCTGCGTTGTACCCAGGTGCGCACCAGTTCCAACTGGAAATTACGCGACAGGGTCGATACCGCACCGATCCGCAACAGTTGGCGTTCGCCGGCGGAGCGGCCGTGCATCAGGCTGATCAACTCGTCGCCGGCCCGGAAAATCGAGTTGGCATAATCCAGCGCGATCCGGCCGGCTTCGGTCAATTGCAGGCGCTTGCCTTCCCGTTCGAATAGTTTTTGCCCCAGCGATTCCTCGAGTTGCCGCAACTGGATGCTCAGCGCCGACTGCGACACGTGCAGCCGTTCGGCGGCGCGGGTCAGGTTGCTTTCGTTGGCGATCATCCAGAAATAACGCAAGTGGTGATAATTCAGCGCAGCCATTTTGTCATTAATAAAAGAGAACGTTTGTATTAAATACATATATTGGATGAATCAATGACCGATTGCTAGCATGGCAACGCACTTACCCTTGCTTAGGAGATCGTCATGCATACCGTCAACCGCGATAGAAACCGTGTCCAAGCCACTTTCCTAACCTGCGGCCGTTCCCTCGCGGCAGGGGGCCGGTCATGACCGCCTGGATTGCCTACGCTGCAGCCGCAGCCCCGGCGCAACTGGTGTGCGCCGGACTTGCCGCTTCCGCGCTGGTTCCGTTCCGGGCCAGGACTAGCGCGGCGGTTTGCGCAGTACTGGCCGGCGGCGCCGTCCTCGCCGCTCTGCTCGGCGCGGCCGGCGTATTTGTCGACGGCAAATTTCAGGGGGATGTCGCCGGCATCCCGCTCTACATCGACCGGCTGTCCGCCATCATGCTCAGTTTGGTGGCGTTGATCGGCGCGATCGTGATCCGTTATTCCGGCAATTATTTGGACGGTGATCCGGGCCAGCGCCGGTTCCTAAATTGGATGTCCTGGACCGTCGCGGCGGTATTGATGCTGGTGATTTCCGGACATTTTGTCTGGTTCGTGATGGCTTGGATCGCGACGAGCTTGAGCCTGCACCGCTTGTTGCTGTTTTACCCGGAGCGGCCGGGCGCCCAGATTGCCGCGCGTAAGAAGTTCGTCGTCAGTCGCTTGGGCGATATTGCCTTGACTCTGGCCGGAGTTTGCTTGTATCAGGCCTTCGGTACGTTGGAGTTCGGCGCCTTATTCGCCGCCGAACTTGGCGCCGGCCAGGAAACCGCGCTGACGGCGGCAGCCTTTGCCCTGATCGTCGGTGCGGTAATGAAGTCGGCCCAATTCCCGTTTCATAGCTGGCTGCCGGAGGTGATGGAAACCCCGACTCCGGTTTCCGCCCTGATGCATGCCGGGATCATCAATGCCGGCGGCTTTTTGGTGATTCGAATGAGCCACATTCTGGTGCAGGTGCCGGCCGCCCTGCACATGCTGGCCGTGATCGGCACCTTCACCGCCTTGTTCGGTTCGCTGACCATGCTGACTCAGACCAGCATCAAGAAATCGCTGGCGTTCTCAACCGTCGGTCAGATGGGCTTCATGATGTTGCAGTGCGGCTTGGGGGCCTTTTCCTCGGCGCTGCTGCATATCCTGGCGCATGCTCTCTACAAAGCGCATGCCTTTCTCGCCTCCGGCAGCGTGGTCGACATTGCCCGCGCTGCCTGGGCGCCGCCGATCCGCGACAGCCGCCATCCCGGCGAACTGCTGCTGGCGTTTCTGGTGGCAGCGGCATTGACCGTCGGCTGCGCCGCTGCATTCGGGCTGAGTCCCGGCACAGAACCCGGCATCGTTTTCCTCGGCGCGATCCTGCAAATGGCCTTGACCTACTTGCTTTGGAATGCGCTGGCGCATCAGGCCGGCCCCAAACAAATATTCCGAGCCAGCCTGATCGCCGCCGGCACCAGTTTGCTCTATTTCGCACTGCAAACCGGCTTTTTGAACCTGCTGACGAGCGATGTAGCCGGACCGATACCGGTCGACAGTCTGTTCGACGCCCTGTTGCTGAGTATCGTCCTGGCCGGATTTTTCTCGATCCTGATGTTGCAGATCGAGTACCCCGGTCCGGCGGCTGCCGGAATCTGGCAGGCCGCCTACGTCCATATCTACAACGGTTTTTATATCAGTACCTTGGCCAACCGGCTGCTCGCTAGCCGGCGGTTGGCATCTGCCCGCTTTAGCCATCGCCACTCCGGAGGAATGCCGCAATGAACCCAGCCTTGTCCTCAGTTAAATTCAAACCCGCTCCGACCGGCGCCAACGCGATCGACACAGCCGCGCCGAACGACGTAACTGCCGCCGTCTGCATCGACGCCGCCAAGCGCGCTTGCCGCCGCATCGCGCCGCTCTGGCCGTTGCAACACTTCGTCGCGGTCAATCCGTTTCTGGGCTGGAGCGATCGGCCGTTCGCCGCAGCCTGCCAATGGGCGGCCCACAGCGGCTATGGCGAGATGTTGATGCCGACCCGGTTCTACGCCGAACAATATCGCAGCGGTCGGATCCGGATGGCCGATATCGAGCAGGCATTGGCGTTGGCCGGCAGCAGCGTGTCGCTGCAGCAGTGTCTGGATGCGCTGGACGATGCGCGGCCGGAGGCGGCGAACCTGGCGCCGGTGTGCTGGCCGACAATGGCCGACCACCTCGATGCCGAGACCGGCAGCGCTTGGGCAGGATTGATTACCGACGAGATCTCGAAATGGTGCGCCGCCTACTTCGACGAAGGCCAGTCGGCCTGGCGCATGCCCTGGCGCAATCAGCCGCTTTACTCGGCCTGGCGTCGGGCCGCGGCCTTCGATCGCACTCCTGAGTTGGCCGGTATCCCAGATTTCCGCCGCTGTGTCGCCACGCTGCCGGAGAGTCCGGCTGCCGCAATTTCGCAGATACTCGCCGGCTTGTGGTTGGCGGACGAACGGCTGGAGGATTTCTGCTATCGGCAACTGCTGACCGTCGCCGGCTGGAGCGCCTGGCTGCGCTATAAATCCTGGCCGAACGAGCCGGCGCAAGCCGCGGAGGCTTTGCTGGAGCTGTTGGCGATTCGTTTGGCCTACGACTATGCCCTGTACATCCGCGTGGCGCAGCCGCTGGAACTGCAGACCTGGCGTTTGCGCTGGCAGGCGTCGGCGGTGTCGACCGACCCGGTCGCCGAGGACTCGCTGCAGATTCGCCATGTGCTGCAATGGGCTTACGAACTGGCCGGACAGCGTCCGCTATTGGCCCGCTTGGCCTCGCCGCCGCCTGCCGCAAAGCTGGTTCCGGCCGAGCGCAAGGCACTGCAGGCGGTGTTTTGCATCGACGTTCGCTCCGAAGTCTATCGCCGGGCGCTGGAAGCGGTGTCCGCCGACATCGAAACCTTGGGTTTTGCCGGTTTCTTTGGGTTCCCGATCGAGTACATCGGCCTTGGCCACCATCACGGCCAGCCGCAATGTCCGGTGTTATTGCAGCCGAAATTCCGGATCAGGGAGAGCGTAGCCGAGGCCGATGTCGGCGATCTGCGCAAAATCCTGGAAAAACGCTGGCTCAACAAACGCCTGAATCGGTTGTGGAAGGGATTCAAACACTCGGCGGTTTCCTGCTTTTCCTACGTCGAGATTTCCGGTTTGACCTTTGCCGGAAAGCTGTTGAGCGATAGTTTGGGTTTGACCCGCACGGTGGCCAAACCGGGTAGCGCCGGACTGGACCGGGCCGTGGTGCAGCGGATCGGGCCGGTCATCACCCGCCAGCGCGGGCGGCTGATCGCCAACGGTCCGGTGGTCGAAACCGGCATTGCCTTGGGGGAACGGATCGAACTGGCCCGCAAAGCTTTGCAAGGCATGAGCTTGAACGACGGCTTCGCCCGCCTGGTCTTGCTCTGCGGCCATGGCAGCAGCACGGTCAACAATCCGTACGCGGCGGGACTGGATTGCGGTGCCTGCGGCGGCCATAGCGGCGAAGCCAACGCCCGAGTGGCCGCGGCCGTGCTCAACGACCGCGAGGTTCGGGCCGGTCTGGCGGCGCAAGGCATTGCCATCCCCAGGGAGACCTGGTTCGTCGCCGGGCTGCACGATACCACCACCGATCAGGTGCGGCTGTTCGATCTGGACCAGGTACCACATTACTTCGCCGCCGATCTAGCGCAATTGCAGGATTGGCTGGAGCAGGCCTCGCAATTGTCGCGGCGGGAGCGGGCGTCGGCTCTGGGTCTGGCCGATGCCGACGCCAAGGCGCTGCGGCAAGCGATGCTGAAACGCAGTCGCGACTGGGCCCAGATCCGGCCGGAATGGGGCCTGGCCGGAAACGCCGCCTTCATTGCCGCGCCGCGGCAACGCACGGCTCACGCCGGTTTTGACGGCCGGGTGTTTCTGCACAACTACGATTATCGCCAGGATGGCGACGGCGCGATTTTGAACCTGATCATGACGGCGCCGATGGTCGTCGCCAGTTGGATCAATCTGCAGTACTACGCCTCGGCCGTCGACAACCGGCGCTTCGGCAGCGGCAACAAGGTTCTGCACAACGTGGTCGGCACCATCGGCATCCTCGAAGGTAACGGCGGCGACCTGCGGGTCGGGCTGCCCTGGCAATCGCTGCACGATGGCCAGGCGCTGCGCCACGAGCCGCTGCGCCTGAGCGTGATCATCGAAGCCCCGGCGGCCATGATCGAACAGGTGCTGGACAGCCAGGCCGAAGTCCGCCGGTTGGTGGAGAACCGCTGGCTGCATTTGCTGCGGATCGAGCCGGGCGACGGCCGCTGTTTCCGCTACGGCGGCCCGAACGCTTGGCAACCCGTTTCCTTAAACCCCGAGGAGTTTTGACATGACTGTATTCACCCACGACGGGCTCGGTCCCGCCGCAGCGGATCACCTGGACCTGCTGGAGGCCGAGGCCCTGTTCGTCTTGCGCGAAGTGGCGGCGGAATGCCGGCATCCGGTGTTACTGTTCTCCGGCGGCAAGGATTCGGCCGTCCTGCTGCACCTGGCCTACAAAGCGTTTCATCCGGAACGGATCGGCTGCGCCCTGTTGCACATCGACACCGGCCATAACTACGCCGAAGTCATCGCCTACCGCGACCGCATGGCCGAGCGCTACGCTTGCCAGCTGCACGTGCGCAGCGTCGAGGATTCGATTCGCAAGGGATCGGTGCGTCTGCGGCATGCGCAGGAATCGCGCAACGCGCATCAATCGGTGACCTTGATGGAAGCGATCGCCGAGTTCGGTTTCGACGCCTGTCTGGGTGGTGCGCGGCGCGACGAGGAAAAGGCGCGGGCCAAGGAACGCATCGTCAGCGTGCGCGACGAATTCGGCCAATGGGAACCCAAGAATCAACGCCCGGAGCTGTGGTCCTTGTACAACACCCGCGTGGCGTTGGGCGACCATCTGCGGGTGTTTCCGATTTCGAACTGGACCGAGCTCGATGTCTGGCAATACATCCAGCGCGAGGACATCGAACTGCCCGAGCTGTATTTCGCCCACCAGCGCCAAGTGGTGCGGCGCGGCGACATTCTGGTGCCGGTGACGCATCTGACGCCGGCCCGGGCCGGCGATACCGTGGAAACGGTCAGTTGCCGCTTCCGTACAGTCGGCGATATTTCCTGCACCGCGCCGGTGGCGTCGACTGCGGTCAACGTCGCCGACATCATCGCCGAAACCGCGCAATGCCTGCTGACCGAGCGCGGCGCCACGCGTCTGGACGACCGCGCTTCCGAAGCGGCCATGGAACAACGTAAAAAAGAGGGGTATTTCTGATGAACGCAGCCGCCTACCACACAGCGGATTCTCTCGAATCCAAGCCAGCACCCGGCCCTGGGACCTCGGGGTTGTTACGGTTCATCACGGCCGGCAGCGTCGACGACGGCAAAAGCACGTTGATCGGCCGTTTGCTCTACGACACCGGCAATGTCGCCGCCGATCAACTGGCATCGATCCAGGTCACCTCGTATAAACGCGGGCTGGCCGCCATCGATTGGTCGTTGTTGACCGACGGCCTGATCGCCGAGCGGGAGCAGGGCATTACCATCGACGTGGCTTACCGCTATTTCGCCACGGCGCGGCGCAAATTCATCATCGGCGACGCCCCCGGTCATGAGCAATACACCCGCAACATGGTTACCGCCGCCTCCAGCGCCGATCTCGCCATTCTGTTAGTCGATGCCCGTAAGGGCGTCGTCACCCAGACCCGCCGCCACGCCTATCTGGCGCACTTGCTCGGCATCCCCGAGCTGGTGATGGCGGTCAACAAGATGGATCTGGTGGATTGGCAGCCCGCGGTCTACCAGGCCATCGTCGACGAATTCAATGCCTTTGTCGGCCGTCTGGGCCGGCACCATGTGCAGGCGATTCCGCTGTCGGCACTGAACGGTACCAATCTGGCGACTCGCGCCGAGGCCATCCCCTGGTATAGCGGTCCCAGCCTGCTCGAACATCTGGAATCCAGCCCGGCCAGGCGCGATGCCGACGTCGCGCCGTTCAGGCTGCCGGTGCAGCGGGTCGTGCGGGTGATGCTGGGCAACGGCGCCGATCCGGCGGCGGCCGAATTCCGCGGTTACCAGGGCATGCTGGCATCGGGACTCTTGCGTTTGGGCGACGAAGTGGCGGTGATGCCCGGCGGCCAGCGAGCCCGCGTCGCGCGTTTGAGCGTGGCTGAGCGCGACTTGGCGGAAGCCGGCGCCGACCGTTCCGTGGTGGTGGCGCTGGATAGCGAGATCGACATTTCCCGCGGCGACATGCTGTGCGATCCGCTGCAGTTGCCGCAGGTGATCAAAACCCTGAACGCCGATATCTGCTGGCTATCCGAGCAGCCGTTGGACTTGCGGCGCAAGTACTTGGTCAAGCACACCACCCGCAGCGTCAACGCCGTGTTCGCGGAGCTGAGTTATCGGGTCGACGTCAATTCGCTGGCCCATCAGCCGCAGCCGGATTCGGCGCAGATGAACGATATCGTCCGAGCCACGCTGAAGTTGCATCAACCCCTTTGCGCCGACGCCTACAGCGACAATCGCACTACCGGCAGTTTTATTGTCATCGATCCGGTGTCGTTGCATACGGTGGCGGCCGGCGTGATCGTGCGTTGATACCTTATCGAGCAGGGAAGAAACCATGAATTGGAATGAATTTGTCCAACTGTTGGCCGGGCTGATCTCGGTGGTGAATCCGATCACAGCCATGCCGGTGTATATGGCTTTGACGGCGCGCAAGAGTCCGGCCGAACGCCGGCAGACCGCCATCACCGCCGCCTTTGCGGTGACGATGGTATTGTTGACCGCGTTGCTGGCCGGCGAGCCGATTCTGCGCTTTTTCGGTATCGGCCTGCCGGCGTTTCGCGTGGCCGGCGGCTTGCTGCTGTTGCTGATGGGGATGTCGATGCTGCGGGCCAGCGACGATCGTTCGCGGCATACCCCGGAAGAAGACGCCGAATCGCAGGACAAGGCCTCGGTGGCGGTGGTGCCGCTGGCGATCCCGCTGCTGGCGGGTCCGGGCGCGATCAGCACGACCATTGTTTATGCCCACCGCGATTTGTCGTTGAATCACTACCTGTTGTTCGGCGGCGTGATCGCGACTGTCAGCAGTATCGTCCTGCTGTTTCTGCTGCTGGCGCCGCGGATCGTGGCGATCATGGGCCAAACCGGCATGAACCTGGTGACGCGGGTGATGGGGTTGTTGCTCAGCTCCATCGCCGTGGAATTCATCGCCGGCGGGATGACGGAACTGTTTCCGCTGTTGGCCGGCGGCCGATAAGCGGTCTGGGGAGCGATTCATGCCGATCTCGACCGCCGGCGAAAGCGTTTATTACGGGCAGCAGGTGGCCCTGCTGACCCAGCATGGCAAGCAAACCCCGCTGAGCGAGGTGTTGGGCCACTGCTTGGGTTGCCGAATCGAGCATGTCGACCGGTTCGATACCGATAGCCTCGGCACCTTCACCCGCGATATTGCCCGTGCCGGCAGTCAGTTGGAGGCTGCCCGGCGCAAGGCGCAAATCGGCATGGAACTGTCCGGCCTGTCTCTGGGCTTGGCCAGCGAAGGCGCGTTCGGGCCGGACCCGGTCAGCTTCATGCTGCCGCACAACCTGGAATTGCTGGTCTGGATCGACGCCCGTTTGGGTATCGAGGTTGTCGCCACCGCATCCGGCGCCACCAATTTTGCCCACCAAACCGTGACTAACTGGGAAGACGCCGAACGTTTTGCTTTGGCGGCCGGGTTTCCGCAGCACTATCTGATCGTGCGCCCGGACCAGCAAGACCATCCCGAGTTTCGCAAAGGCTTGGCGACTTGGCCCGAGTTGCAGGCGGCGGTCGCCTGGGCGCTGGCCGCGTCGTCCGCGCGGCAGGTCTTCATCGAAACCGACATGCGCGCCTTCGCCAATCCGACCCGCATGCTGAACATCCGCCGCGCGGCCGAAGTGTTGGCGCAAAAGCTGCTGTCGCTGTGCCCGGTCTGCGCCGCGCCCGGTTTTGGAGTGTCCGGCATCGTGCGCGGTTTGCCGTGCGAGGATTGCGGACTGCCGACTGACGACGCCAAAGCCGATCTCCATGCCTGCGTGCGCTGCGGCCATCAGGTTGCAGTCGCCCGCGAACGCCGCTTCGCCTCGGCCGGCCATTGCAATTATTGCAATCCTTGAGGCAAGCAGCCGGCTTGGCGTGCAAAAGCAAATGAATGCCGTTACTTGCTACAGAAAACTATCCTAGTTGCGCGCCGGGGCGGTATCATTCCAAAGGGTTTGCCTGTCTTGAGTTGTATCGTCCGCGATCGAGAACTTTTTTGAAAAAATCTCGCCAGCCGTTCAATTAGTGTGTTTATCGAGCAATGAAACAATTTTCCGACCAAGAATTAGAAAGCCTATTGGACGACACAGAATCGGATCGCGTGGAACGAAAAGAAACGCTCAAAGGTGATGTCCCGAAAAAGGCTCGCCAAGCTATCTGCGCGTTTGCCAATGATTTACCGGGATACAACCAGCCGGGAGTATTGTTTATCGGCGCTAAAGATAACGGACAGCCTTCGGGAATAACTATCGACGATCAACTTTTGTTGTCGTTAGCCGACATGAAAACGGATGGCAACATCTTGCCTTTGCCGGTTCTATCGGTCGAGAAACGCACATTGAGGGGGGCTGAAATTGCGGTGGTCACCGTCATGCCGTCGGATATGCCCCCCGTCAAATACGATGGTCGTATCTGGATTCGCACCGGACCGCGCCGCTCAATTGCCAACGAACAAGAAGAACGGATACTCAACGAAAAACGGCGCTATAAAAATCTGCCGTTCGACATTTATCCCGTGCCCAGCGCCAAGCTTTCCGATTTATCGAAATCGATATTCGAAAACGAATTTTTGCCTTCGGCGTTTGCAGCCGATGTATTGGAAGCTAACGGCAGAACTTATGAAGAACGATTGGCGTCCTGCAAAATGGTCGTGTCGCCCGAAGACACGACGCCAACCGTGCTTGGGCTATTAGCACTCGGCAAGACACCGCAAGACTTTCTTCCTGGGGCCTTCATTCAATTCCTGCGCATCGACGGCACCGAATTGGCGGACCCCGTAATCGATGAGGAATCGATAGGCGGGGCATTGGTTGAAACGCTGCGCCGCTGCGAAGAAAAACTCAAAGCCCATAATCGCACCGCAATCGACATTACTGCCGGGCCGGTTCACAGCAAAGAAATGCCTTATCCGCCTGCCGCCCTTCAACAAATCCTCTATAACGCGGTTTTGCATCGTACATATGAGAGTACGAACGCGCCGGTGCGGGTTTACTGGTTCAATGATCGCATTGAAATCAACAGTCCCGGCGGGCCTTACGGTAACGTGACAACGGAAAACTTCGGCAAACCCGGCATTACCGATTACCGTAATCCGAATATTGCCGACGTACTAAAAACGTTTGGTTTTATCCAAGCTTTCGGACGCGGCATTGCGACTGCCAGAAGAGCAATGCTAAAGAATGGCAATCCACCTCCCGAGTTTGAAACTAACCAAAGCACCGTTTTGTGCACACTTAGAAGCAAACCATGACGACACCGGTCCTGACATTCTTTAATAACAAAGGCGGGGTGGGTAAAACTTCGCTGATCTATCATTTGGCCTGGACTTTTGCCAGTTTAAGAAAGCGTGTGGTCATCATCGATCTCGACCCGCAGTCAAATTTGACCGGTGCCTTTCTCGAAGAGGATGACATCGAATCGATTTGGGATAGTCAGAATGACGGTTCAACGATCTACCAGTGCGTTAAACCCCTAACGGACGTAGGCGACATTGCCGAGCCAATATTAAAAAGCATCTCAACCGACCTGTATTTGCTGCCCGGCGATGTCAATCTATCCGGATACGAAGACATTTTGTCGGCCGAATGGCCGAACAGCATGGGCGACAACAATCTATATCGGCCGATGCGGATACTTAGCTCGTTTTGGCAAGTGATGCAAATGGCGGCCGCCAAAGTGCAGGCCGATATGGTTTTGGTGGATATTGGCCCTAACTTGGGCGCGATCAACCGCTCCGTCTTGTTGGCGACGGATTACGTGGTGATTCCGCTCGGAGCGGACTTGTTTTCGTTACAAGGCCTGAAAAATTTAGGGCCGACACTGCGCACCTGGAAGAACCTTTGGCAAAAAAGACTGGATAATTGGAACAACAGTACCGATAAACTCAGACGCCCGGATTTTCAGTTGCCAAAAGGCAACATGCAGCCGATTGGTTATCTTTGTCAGCAACACGGCGTGAGATTGGAAAGGCCGGTAAAAGCTTACGATAAATGGGTGCAACGGATTCCCTTTGTGTATCGTGAATCCGTATTAAGTGAAACCCCGTCCGAAACACTGGGTAGCCAGGAAGAAGACCCCTACTGTCTCGCAACCATAAAGCATTACCGTAGTTTAATTCCCATGGCCCAAGAACATCGCAAACCTATATTCAATTTGACCTCTGCCGATGGTGCGATCGGCTCGCACGCCAACGCGGTACAGGAAGCGAAAAAAGATTTCACAAAATTGGCTAAACGAATTGCCGAACAAATGAGATTGACGTTGTAACTGTCAGGACTGCCGAAAAAGTCGATCTCCCGCTAAACAATTAGCAATTATTAACCCATGTCTTACCCCAACTCACTCAACCTCAAATCCGGCCAAATCGACCTCACCCACGGCGGCGGCGGCCGGGCTATGGCGCAATTGATCGAGCAAATGTTCATCAAGCATTTCGACAACGACTTGCTCAATCGCCGCAACGATCAGGCCTTGTTCAACGTACCGGCCGGACGCTTGGCGATCAGTACCGACGGTCATGTGATTTCGCCGTTGTTTTTTCCGGGCGGCGACATCGGCTCGCTGGCGGTGCACGGCACCTTGAACGACGTGGCGATGTCCGGCGCCAAACCGCTGTATCTGGCGGCCGCTTTTATTTTGGAGGAAGGCCTGCCGCTGGCCGACCTGGAGCGCATCGTCGCCAGCATGGCGGCGGCGGCGAATAAAGCCGGCGTGCCGATTGTGACCGGCGATACCAAGGTGGTCGAGCGGGGCAAGGCCGACGGCGTGTTCATTACCACCACCGGCGTCGGCTTGGTGCCGGACGGTGTCGAGATTTCCGGCGAGCGCGCAGCAGCGGGTTGCGCGGTGCTGCTGAGCGGTTCGATCGGCGACCACGGCGTGGCGATTATGGCCAGCCGCGAGAACTTGCAGTTCGAGACCAGGATCGTTTCCGACTCGGCGGCCTTGCACGGCATGGTGGCCGATCTGGTCGCCGCGGCGCCGAGCGCGATCCGCTGCCTGCGCGACCCGACCCGCGGCGGCCTAGCGGCGGTATTGAACGAGTTGGCCGGCCAGTCCGGGGTCGGCATCGTGATCGACGAAGCCCGGATTCCGGTCAAGGCCCAAGTCAAGGCGGCCTGCGAAATTCTCGGACTCGATCCATTATACGTCGCCAACGAAGGCAAACTGGTCTGCATCTGCGATGCCGATGCGGCCGAGACGCTGCTGGCGACGATGCGCCGGCATCCCTTGGGCAGAGACGCCGCCATCATCGGCGAAGTCGTCGCCGATCCGCACCGTTTCGTGCAAATGACCACGGCTTTCGGCGGCCGGCGCATCGTCGATTGGCCGGTAGGCGAGCAACTGCCGCGCATCTGCTGATGGCGGGCAAGGCCATCCGCGCCCGCGGTGTGGTGCAGGGCGTCGGCTTTCGGCCGGCGATGTGGCATTTGGCGAGGCGCTGCGGCCTGACCGGCGAGGTCTGGAACGACGGCGCAGGCGTGATGATTCATGCCTTCGGCAGCGCCGAGGCTTTGGAGCGGTTTATCGCCCGGATTCCGCGCGAACTGCCGCCGCTGGCGAGGTTGGACGCGCTGGAATGCCGGGATTTGAATCAAGCCGCGCCGGCCGAATTCCGCATCGTCGCCAGCCGGCCGGAGGGCATCGCCACGCCCATCGCCGCCGATGCCGCCACCTGCCCGGAGTGTCTGGCCGATATCGCCGACCCTGACAACCGCCGCTACCGTTACCCGTTTACCAATTGCACCCACTGCGGCCCGCGCCTGTCCATCGTCCGCGCCGTGCCTTACGACCGCGCCAACACCAGCATGGCGGCCTTTTCGATGTGCCCGGACTGCCAGCGCGAATACGACGATCCGGCCGACCGCCGCTTTCACGCCCAAGCCAACTGCTGCCCGGTTTGCGGGCCGAGCTTGTGGCTGGAAGCGGCCGAGGGCACAAGCGAACCCGGGCTCGGCGCCACCGGCAGCCAAACTAGGATGGTTCCGTTCGCCCCGAGCATTTCGAAGGCTGCAGGGGGGAATCCGCGGCCCCAAGTCAAGCCGCTGATGCTTCGACCAGCTCAGCAACAACGGCCTGACTCAAAGGCATTGGCGCCGGACGTGGGCAGCATGGACGATGTCATCCGGCAAACCGCCGAACTGCTCCGCCAAGGCCGCATCGTCGCCATCAAAGGCCTGGGCGGCTTTCATCTGGCCTGCGACGCAACTAATGCCGCGGCGGTGGACTCCCTACGCCAGCGCAAGCGCCGTTACGCCAAACCGTTCGCGTTGATGGCCCGCGATCTAGCCATGGTGCATCGTTTCGCCGCAGCCGACGCGGCCGAAATCCTTGCCTTGCAAGACAGGGCCGCGCCCATCGTGTTGCTGCGCGCCCGCGGCGAAGCGCTGGCCGGCGGCGTGGCGCCGGGCGACGCCAAACTCGGCTTCATGCTGCCTTACACGCCGTTGCATACGCTGCTGATGGCGGAATTGGACAACCCCATCGTGCTGACCTCCGGCAATGTCAGCGACGAGCCGCAATGCACCGATAACAACGATGCGCGGCAAAAGCTCGCCGGCATCGCCGACTTTTTTCTGCTGCATCAGCGCGACATCGTCAACCGGCTGGACGATTCGGTGGCGCGGCTGATGGACGGCGAGATCCGCCTGCTGCGGCGGGCGCGCGGTTATGCGCCGCAAGCTTTGCCGTTGCCGCCCGGTTTCGAATCGGCTGCTAACGTCATGGCGATGGGTGCCGAGCTGAAAAACAGCTTCTGCCTGCTCAGACCCCGCCAGGCCGTGGTCAGTCAGCATATCGGCGACCTGGAAAATGCCGCGGTACAGACCGATTACCGCCGCGCCATCGAGCTGTACCGGCAGTTGCACGGCTTCCGGCCGGAACGGGTTGCGATAGACCGCCACCCCGGTTATCTGTCCAGCCAATACGGCCAAAGCTTGGCGGCAGCGCAAGGCTTGCCCTGCTTGACCGTCCAACATCATCACGCCCATTTGGCCGCCTGCCTGGCCGAACACGGTGTGGCGCTGGACGCGCCGCCGGTCTTGGCGGCGATATTCGACGGGCTGGGCATGGGCGAGAACGGCGAACTGTGGGGCGGCGAATTTTTGCTGGGCGATTACCGCGGTTTTACCCGCTTGGGCCATTTTCAGCCGATTGCCTTGCCCGGCAGCAGCCAAGCCATGCGCGAGCCCTGGCGCAATGCTTATGCCCAGCTCCGGCATTATTTCGTTAGGGACGAACTGCTGGCGGAATTCGGCAATCTGCCGTTTTTCCAAGGTTTGGCGAACAAGCCGCTGGCGACATTGGATACGATGATGGCCAAAAATCTGAACGCGCCGTTTTGTAGCTCGGTCGGCCGCTGGTTCGACGCCTTCGCCGCCGTGCTGGACCTGCACACCGAGCGAGCCGATTACGAGGGCCAGGCGGCGATTGCCTTGGAAAACCTGGCGGCGTCGGCGTTCGCCGGCGAAACCGCCTATCCGCTGGCTTGGCAGGTGAGCCAAATGGAAGGAAAGCCGGTTTTGACTTGGCGCGGCTTGTGGCAGGCGGTGTTGCGCGATCTGGCCGGCGGCGGCGATAAGGCGGCGATTGCCGCCCGTATCCACCATAGCCTGATCGCGGCCAGCGTGGAAAGCTTATGCCGGCTTGGCCGGGAGACCGCGACAGACACGGTCGTATTGAGCGGCGGCGTATTTCAAAACCGGTTGTTGCTGGAAGGTGTGGCGGAAGACTTGCGCCGCCACGGCAAAACCGTGCTGCTGCCGCAGCGTTATCCGGCCAACGACGGCGGCTTGGCTTTGGGCCAGGCCGTGATCGCCGCCGCGGCCGGCATCAGTTAGCGGCGTTGCTGTCGGCCAGCTCGACGTGGAAGCGGCCGTAGCGCTGCAAGATTGCCGGCAACAGCAGCAGGTTCAGTGCCGTGGACGATGCCAGGCCGCCGATGATGATGGCCGCCATCGGCCCCATGATCTCGCGGCCGGGATTGTCGCTGCCGATCGCGATCGGCAACATCGCCAAGGCCGTGACCAGGGCCGTCATCAGGATCGCCGGCAGGCGTTCCTGAGCGCCGCGGATCAGCGTCGCGGTGGACCATTCCTGGCCTTCGAATTCGATCAGATGCCGGTAATGCGAAATCAGCATGATGCAGTTGCGCACGGTGATGCCGAACAAGGTGACGAAGCCGACAAACGAGCCGACCGACAAAGTGGCGTCGGTAACGACGACCGCGGCGACGCCGCCCAGCAGCGCAAACGGCAGATTCAATAAGGTCAGCAGCATATGGCGCAGGCTGCCCAAGGCGATAAACACGAAAATCAGTACGCCGGCGCCGGCCAACAAGGCATGAATCACCAAGGTTTGCCGGGCCTTGGCCTGTTCCAGCGCGGCGCCGATGAATTCCGGATAGCTGCCGTCGCGCCAGCTCAATTCGGTTTGTACCCGTTGCTTCAATTCGGCCATGAAGCCATCCATATCGCGGCCTGCCACCTTGCAGGTCACGGTCTGAATCCGCTGCGCGCCCTGGTGCAGGATGTTGTAGCGGCCCTCGCCGTGGCGGATGTCGGCCACTTCACCGAGCAAAACCCGCTGGCCTTCGCCGTTTTTCAAGGGCAATTGCCCCAGGTAATCCGGTTGGCTACGCCATTCCGGCGGCAGCGACACCGCGACGTTGAAGATGCGATTGCCCTGTAAGTTCTTGCCGACGATGCGGCCCTCGTAAGCGGTTTGCAATGCCGCCATGACTTGCGCCGGGCTGATGCCGCGGAATTTCAGGCGTTCCAGATCGAGTTGCACTTGCAGCAAACTGGTGGCCGGCGGCGAACGCAATTGCACGTCTTCGGCGCCGGGCAGGGTCTCGATCAGCGCGGCCAGTTGTTGGGCCTTGGCGTCCAGCTCCGCCAGATCGTTGCCGTAGATGTTGACCACCACCGGCGCGGTGTAACCGGAAATGGTTTCGTCCACGCGCTCGGTCAGGAAGGTGTTGGCCTCGTAATGGATGCCGGGGAAACTGTCCAGAATGGCGCGGATTTCGTCCAGCACCCGTTGCTGTTCTGCACCGGATAGGGGATGCAAACGCACTTCGTATTCGCTGTAATGGCTGCCGTAAGTGTCGGCGCCGCGTTCGGCGCGGCCGGCCCATTGCGATACCGATTCGACGCCGGCCACCGCCATCAGCCGTTCGCTCACCAGACTGCCGAGCCGGATCGATTCCGGCAACGAGGTGCCGGGTACGCTGGCGGTGTGGACGATGAAATGGCCTTCGCGCAGTTCCGGCAGAAATTTATGGTCCAGTTGCAGGAAGGCGGCGATGCCGACCAGGCAGGCTAGCGTCCCGGCCAGGGCCACGCCTTTGAAATGGCGGATCGCCCACAGCAACTGTCTGGCATATAGTGGTTTCAGCCAACGCAACAGCGGCGGATCGCTGTCGTCCGGTAGCTTGGATCTGAACAACAGATGGCATAGCGCCGGCGTCAGCGTCAGCGCCACCAACAGCGACATCAGAATCGCCAGGATATAGGACGCGCCGAGCGGCGCGAACAGCCGGCCGCTGACACCGTCCAGCGTCAACAGCGGCACGAACACCAGCGCCACGATGAAGCTGGCGTAGACTACCGAACTGCGCACTTCCAGCGAGGCTTGGTAGACCACGTGTTCGGTCGGGTCCGGAAAGATTTTCAGGCGGTTTTCCCGCAGGCGGCGGAAGATGTTCTCGGTATCGATGATGGCGTCGTCGACGACTTCGCCCAGCGCGATCGCCAGGCCGCCCAACACCATGATATTCAGATTCACGCCGCATTCCAGTAGTACCAGCGCGGCGCTGAGCAGCGACAGCGGAATCGCCGTGGCGGCGATGAAGGCGCTGCGTAAGTTGAACAAGAACAGGTAAAGCACCACCAGCACGAACAGACCGCCGAGCAACAGATGGCCGGACAGGTTATGCAGCGAGGTTTCGATGTAGTCCGCCGGGCGGAACAGATGCGGGTAAAACGCGATGTTTTGCTGTTGGAAGATCGGCTGGAAGTCCTGCAGTACCGATTCCACCTGGCGCGAGACCGACAGGGTATTGGCGCCGTATTGGCCGATCACCATCAGGACGATGCCCGGTTTGCCCATGATCTGGGCCGCGCCGATCGGCGGTTCCGCGCCGTAACGAATGTCGGCGACGTCGGCCAGAGTTACGTTCATGCCGTCCTGGCGTTTGACCACCAATTGCTTGAACTGCTCCGGATCGGCCGGTTGGCCGCTGATTTGCAAAGTAAAACGCTGGTTGGCGTTTTCGATGAAGCCGGCGCCGTTCATCTCCGCCGCCCCGGCCGCTGCGGCGACGATATCCTCGATGGCCAAGTTGAAGCGCTGTAGTGCCGCCGGTTGTAGTTGCACTTGCAATTGCTGGATGTCGCCGCCGAACACATTGACGTCGGCCACGCCGGGTACCGCCAGCAGCCGCGGCACCAGGCTCCAGTCCACTAAGCTGCGCAGTTCCATCAGCGATTTGCTCTCCGAGTTGACGCCTAGCGTCAACACCGTGGCCGACGACGACGACAGCGGTATCGCTACCGGCGTGCCGACGCCGGCCGGCAAGCGCTGGCCCAGGCTGTTCAGGCGTTCGCTGACCAGTTGCCGGTTGCGATAAACGTCGCTATGCTCGGAGAAGGTCGCCGTGATGATCGATAAACCCTGAATCGATTGCGAGCGCAGGGTTTGCAGGCCGATCAGGCCGCTGATCGAGTTTTCGATTTGCTGGGTGACCAGCACTTCCACTTGCTCGGTGGCCAGGCCGGGGGCTTCGGTTTGGATGATGACCTGTTTCGGCGCAAATTCCGGAAAAATGTCGAGGCCGGCGTTGGCGAAGCGGTAGCTGCCGTAAATGAACAGCAGCAGCGCCAGCGTGACGACGATGCCGGAATAACGAATCGAAAATCGGACCAGAAGAGCGAGCATGACGGTGGGCGAGATTAAACTAAGCCGGTTATTGTGCCTTGTCGGCCGGCCGCGGTCCATCGCCGCCGATAGGCTTTGCCGGCTCGGCCAAACTGCATTAACATCGCGTTTAACCTGAATCGGGGGAGTTTTCACTGATGGATAGCCAACGCATCGATCTACACAGTGCGATCATTTCATTGACCTGCGCGCTGGACTTGGTCGGTATCGACGAAGTCAAACACGGCAAGCGGGTGGCGATGATGGCGTGGCACATCGCCGGTAAATTGGCCTGGTCGGCGGAGGATAGGCTCGAGATTCTGCATGCCGGTATGTTGCACGATTGCGGGGTGGCCAAGATCCGCGAACATCGGCATCTGACCGAGTCGTTGGAATGGGACGGTGCCGAAGCCCATTGCGAGCGCGGCGAGGAATATCTGCGGGCCTGTCCGCCGCTCAGCCATCTGGCCGAAGAAATCCGCTATCACCACACCCGCTGGGAGAATCTGGTGCAATTGCCGCTGTCCGACAGAACCAGGCTGCGCGCCAATCTGCTGTTTCTGGCGGACCGGATCGACGTGCTGCAAGCGCCTTATCTGGCCAGCGAGCAAATTCTGATTGCGGCGCCGAAGATCGTCGGGCGCCTGCAAAGTTATTCCGGCACGCTGTTCTGTCCGGCGTTGGTGGACGCTTTTGCCGATCTGGCGCAAAGCCAGGCGTTTTGGCTGGCAATGGACCCGGATTATCTGGACGAGGATTTACGCAATCTGGGCGACCATTTGCCGATGGTGTGGTTGCCCTATCCCGATTTGCGCGAGGTTGCCCGGTTGTTCTCGCGGGTGGTCGATGCGAAGAGCCCTTACACCGAATTGCATTCCGAGCGGGTGGCGCAAATTGCCCGCCGGCTGGCGCGATCCTTCGGTATCGACGGCGCCGACCTGGAGCAAGTCGAAATCGCCGGCTTGTTGCACGACATCGGCAAGTTGCGGGTGTCTGAAGACATTATCGACAAACCCGGCAGTTTGACCCCGGAGGAGCGGGCCTGCATGCAGCGCCACAGCTATGACACCTACCGAATTCTGCAGCGGGTGTTCGTCGACTCGAAGATTCCGGAGTGGGCCGGACTGCACCACGAAAATCTGCGCGGCGAAGGTTATCCGTTCAAAACCGCGGCAACGGCGTTGCCGCTGGAGTGCAGGATTATCAGCGTCGCCGATATTTTTCAGGCCTTGGCCCAGTCGCGTCCGTATCGGACCGGCATGCCGTTAGCCGAGATTTTGACTTACCTGGAACACCGGGTTAGCGACGGCGTGCTGGACCCCGGTGTGGTCGAGAAACTGAAAGCCGATGCCGCAGACTACTACGAGTTGGCCCAGGGCGATTGGCCGCTGAATCACGCGGATATCCAGCGGCCAACGGCCGATTGAACGAGGTATCACGCCTTTAGCGTTAAATACCGGCGTCGATTCGCGCCCCAAACAGCCGATGCCGCGCCGAATAACCAAGCGCCGCCAGGCAGAGGAACCGCGTTAACAGTTACCGTAGCACTTGCCGTCAATAATTCGCCGTTAGCGAGGGTGTCGAGGTCGGGATCGAATAACGGATCCGCCGGGCTTCGGGAAAATAAATCGTAACTCAGCACAAGCCGGCCAAAAATCGAGCCGGGACTCGCGTCGGTAGCGATTGTAAAGCTGCCGATTCCAGATTTCGTCGCGGCATCGAATGACTGAGCCCAGACAGTGCTGCCGCCGAATCCGGAGCCGACGACAAAAAAGTTATCTGGGGCGCTGATAAAGTCGGTAAATTCGCCGGAGTGGGCTGAGGTTTGAAATTCAGCGCCGGTTACCACCAGGTAATTTTGGGTGTTGACGAGTACGAAGCCCCAGCCAACGGTATCACCGGCTTTGCCAACGATTGAACCGTTTGCCGGTTCCAGTTGCAATGACGTAGCGGCGAGCGTCGGATTAAAACAACATACCATCCACAAAAGTACAAAAATTAGTTTGCGCATATCAATGATCCTCTTGTCGGTTACCGAAATTGATTGTTGAAGGTTTTGCTGCCGGACACAGCGCCGCCGTTGCTGCTAAACGTTATCGTTGCACTGAAACGGGCGTTGTTCGGGCAATTGCTGAAATTGAGGCCGACATTGCCGGTTCCTTGGCTGTGATCCGGGATATCGCCTAATACCAATGGAAATGCAGACGGTGTGGTAATGATCGGCACGCAGCGGGCGCCGAAGCTTTGCGAAAGCTCTACTTTATCGATCTGTGCGCTCTCGGCGAGGCAATGACTTTGGTTATTCAGGTTGATTGTCCAATTCCGGGCATTTTTGAGGCCGGATTTTTGCGCGATCTTTGCGGCAAGTTTCGGTAAGGTTGCTTCGCAGGATAGGCCCGGATTTTCTTCGAAGCGATTGGTAAAGTCGGTATTGGCGTAATCTCTTATCACTAAGTTATCGGTAATTCCTTTGACGGCATTGTAATGGTGATCCCAGTCACAACAGTTTGGCGTGGCGCCCAAGAAAAGGAAGGGATCGATGGCGTTGGGCAGATTCCAGGCTGCTTGAGTGGCGCCTTTTACTTCGCCGTTTACGTAAATCCGGGCTGTATCGGCAGTATTGTCGATCCCGGATTTGTCCCACACGAAACCGAAATGCATCAGCGTACCGTTGCTGAACGCCAGTTCTCCACCCGGTGCAGCCGAGAAATCGGGCGTGTATATGCATGTTGCGCGGTCGTATTTGCCCATGCAAAAGAAAAAGCGCTTGCCGAACGAGCCGTAATCCCAACCGTTCCAGCCAGCGGTGAGTACGCCGTCGGTTTGCCAGTTTTGATCGGGATAATGATTCATCACCTTACTTCTGGTATCGAAAAAATAGGCGTGATTGAACGTATCCGCGCCGTATTTGAATTCAAACCAGAACTCAATGCTGCCGCGAGCCGGGGACAATCCGGTTTGCGACAGATCGGTAACAAAAAAGTTAGCACCATCGTTACACCAGCCCTCGCAGGTATCATGATTGACGTATAAACCGTCGCCGAACACGCCTGGAGCGAGCTGGGCCTGGTCCCAATCGCCGATTAGATAATGTAACTGTTGAAAACCGGGACCGATTTCGCTGGTGGCAATTTCAGTCGCCGAGCCTAGCTTGTTCCACAACACCACGTTGCCGGTTTCGGCTTGAGTGGCAGTTGCCGGCAGGCAGGCTAAAACTGCGGCGGTAATGGTGAAAAAACACGTTATAGGTTTAATTCCGTGCATACAAACCTCCTGTAGGGCTTGGAGTAATGCGATGGATCAGTGCGCCGCTACAGCTTGGCGCACGAGTCGGCGGATATTGGAATTATTGTGAAGGGATCGGTATTAAGCGGAGTGTCATGGTCGGCAATCCGCCGATGAAGGCCATGTCGACACCCAATATTTATATTACGGAAAGTATGGTAATTCAATGGCCTTCGGCTAGCAAATTAAATACGCTGCTTGATTGTTGGCTACTGATCTTTTGCTGCCGGCAATATCGTTAAGCAATAGCCGAGTATAATTCCCTTTCAGTTTTGTAAACCCTTCCCGCTATGTCCGAAGACCACTATTTCCTGCCCGATCAAACCGTAGAATCTCTGAAAGTTCCGCCGCATTCGATTCAAGCCGAGCAATCGGTGTTGGGCGGTTTATTGCTGGATAACCAGACCTGGGATTCCGTCGCCGACAAAGTCGGCGAGAACGATTTCTATCGCCGCGACCACCGCTTGATTTTCCGCGCGATCGCCGAATTGGCCGAGCGGCAGGACCCGTTCGACGTGGTGACCATCTCCGAGGTGCTGGAAACCACCGGCGAGTTGCAGGATGTCGGCGGCCTGGCTTATCTGAGTATGCTGGCGCGGGACACGCCTAGCGCGGCCAACATCGTCGCCTATGCCAACATCGTCCGCGACCGTTCGGTGTTGCGGCAACTGATCCACATTGGCACCGAAATTTCCGATTCGGCCTTCAGTACCGAAGGTCGGGAAACCGCCGAATTGCTGGAAAACGCCGAGCGCAAGGTGTTCGAAATCGCCGAACAGCGCCAGAAGGGGCAGGGTGGTTTCAATTCGATCAAATCCCTGCTGGCCAAGGCGGTCGACAAAATCGAAACCCTATACGAATTGGACGGGGACATCACCGGCGCCAGTACCGGCTTCACCGATCTGGACGAGAAAACCTCCGGCTTGCAACCGTCCGATTTGATCATCGTCGCCGGCCGGCCGTCGATGGGTAAGACCACGATCGCGATGAACATGGCCGAAAACGTCGCGCTCAAAAGCGGGATGCCGGTAGCCGTGTTCAGTATGGAGATGCCGGGCGAGGCGCTGGCGATGCGGATGATGTCGTCGCTGGGCCGGATCGACCAGCACAAGGTCCGCACCGGCAAATTGGACGACGATGATTGGCCGCGATTGACCTCGGCGATCAATTTGCTGGCCGAGACCAAAATGTTCATCGACGACACCCCGGCATTGACGCCGACCGAGGTGCGCTCCCGCGCCCGCCGTCTGACCCGCGAACACGGCCAGCTGGGCTTGATCGTGCTGGATTACTTACAGCTGATGCAGTCGCCGTCCAGCGGCGATAACCGGGTACAACAGATTTCCGATATCTCGCGCGGCTTGAAGGCGCTGGCCAAGGAACTCAACGTGCCGGTGATCGCCCTGTCCCAGCTCAACCGCAACCTGGAACAGCGCCCCAACAAACGGCCGGTGATGTCGGATTTACGGGAGTCCGGTGCGATCGAGCAGGACGCCGACTTGATCATTTTCGTTTACCGCGATGAGGTCTACCACGAAGACAGTCCGGACAAAGGCATCGCCGAAGTCATCATCGGCAAGCAGCGGAACGGCCCCTTGGGCACGGTGCGGCTGACTTTCCTGGGCCAATACACCCGCTTCGAAAATTTTGCCGGGGTATACAACGGCCCCGAGGATTACGAATGATCCCGCCGGCTTACGTACGTCTGGATCTGGATGCGGTGCGCCACAACCTGGAACAGGTCAAACGCTACGCGCCGGACAACAAAATCATGGCGGTGATCAAAGCCAACGCATACGGCCACGGCATGGACCGGGTCGCGGCGGCGCTGGCACGGGCCGACGGCTTTGCCGTCGCCAGGGTGGACGAGGGCGCCCGCTTGCGCCAGGCCGGCTTCGAACAGCCGATTACCGTGTTGCAAGGCTTTGTCTGCGCCGACGAATTGCAGCAGTTATTGAAATACCGGCTGGCGGCGGTGATCCATGCGCCGCAACAAATCGCCATTCTGCAACAGCAACCGGCCGCCGCCGCCAAGCTGGCGGTATGGCTGAAGCTGGATACCGGTATGAACCGGCTCGGTTTCAAGGCCAACGATTTCGGCGCCGCCTATCAGGCTTTGCTAGCCTGTGCGGCGGTCGAACAGCCGATTAATCTGATCACCCATTTCGCCAATGCCGATGATTTATTGGACGACAAAACCCGGCGCCAGATCGATTTGTTCAACGACGCCGTCAAAGATTATCCCGGCCAGCGCAGCATCGCCAATTCGGCCGGCATCATCGGCTGGCCCAGCGTCCGCCTCGGCTCGGTTCAGGACCGGGCCAGCGATTGGGTCAGGCCGGGCTTGATGCTGTACGGCTGCTCGCCGTTCGCCGGCAAAACCGGCGCCGATTTCGGCTTGAAGCCGGTCATGAGCCTGCATTCGCGGCTGATCGCAGTCAAAGACATTGCCGCCGGCGAAAGCGTCGGTTACAGCGGCACCTGGACTTGCCGCAGCGCCACCCGCCTGGGCGTGGCGTCCATCGGCTACGGCGACGGCTATCACCGCGCCACCCGCAGCGGCGCCCCGGTGTTGGTCAACGGCCGGCGGGTACCGCTGGTGGGCCGGGTTTCGATGGACATGATTACCGTCAACTTGAACGAGCTGCCCGACGCCCGGCCCGGCGACCCGGTCACGCTATGGGGCGAGGGCTTGCCGGTCGAAGAAATCGCCCACCACGCCGACACGATACCCTACACCTTGCTCTGCGGGATTACGCAGCGGGTGCAGGTGATGTCAGGCGAAGGCAGCTGAGTTTTTGGTTTGATTTGGGATGGCTTGAGGCTGAGGATAACGCCAGCAAGCTGTTAGGAAAGGATCGATCGTGCCCGCAGCGCCGTTTGTTGGTTGCCGCAGGGATGGCTGTCGTTGATTCGGTAACCCGGTTATCATCCCGTTCTATTTGATTGTTTTATGTGGGAGGCACGATGACTGAGTCTAACCGTTGCAGCCGGACCGGATCGTTTTGGCTAAGTTGCTGGCTGATGCTGTTTACGCCTCTTTCTATTGCAGATAGCAAACCACCCGCCTGGCCAACCTTCGTCGAAGAATTCATCGCCGGCTATTTCGAACAACAGCCCACCTTCGCCGCCGAGGCCGGCCGGCACGAGTTCGACGGCCGTTTGCCGGACTGGAGCCCGGCAGGTTTACGCCGCACCGAACGCTGGCTGGAAGCGCAGCGATTGCAGGCGCTGGCGTATCCGGACCAGGCGCTGACGCCGGCGCAACGTTTCGAGCGCGATTATTTGCTGGCGACCGTCACCAAGGAATTGTTCTGGCGCCAAGTCGCCCGGCGGCCGATCAAGAGCCCGCAGTTTTATGCCGGCGCGCTGGACCCGAACCTTTACATCAGCCGGCCCTATGCGCCGTTGCCAGAGCGGATGCGGGCCTTCATCGCCTATGCCGGCAACGTGCCGCGCGCCGCGGCGCAGATTCGCGCCAATCTGGAATTGCCGCTACCGCGCACTTATATTGATATCGGCAAGACCGTGTTCGGCGGCCTGGCCAAGTTTTACGAAGCCGAGGCCAAGGCGGCGTTTGCCGGCGTCGCCGACCCAACGCTGCAACGCGAATTCGCCGAACAGGTCGGGCCGGCGGCGCAGGCGCTGCGCGAGTTGGTGGCTTGGCTGGAGCAGCAAAGGCCGACGGCGACCGAGGATTTCGCATTGGGTCTGGAAAAATTCAGCCGAATGCTGGCCGACACCGAAGCCGTCGAGATACCGCTAACGAAACTGGAGCAGATGGGCCGCGCCGATTTGCAGCGCAATCAGAAAGCATTGGCCCAAGCCTGCCGCCGCTTCGCACCCTCATCGACCACGGCCGAGTGCGTGGCGCAGGCCGAGGCGCATAAACCTGAGGCCGGTCCGGTAGCTGCCGCCACCGAGCAACTCAAACACTTGAAAGCCTTCGTCGCCGAGCGGCAATTGCTGACGATTCCGAGTGACGACGAAGCAACCGTCGCGCCGTCGCCGCCTTATGCCCGCTGGAATTTGGCTTACATCGATATTCCGGGGCCTTACGAGCACGGCTTGCCGTCGGTGTATTACGTGGCGCCGCCCGACCCGGCCTGGACTGCGGCCGAGCAAGCGGCCTATCTACCCGGCCAGGCCAATTTGCTGTTCGTATCGGCGCACGAAGTCTGGCCCGGCCATTTTCTGCAGTTTTTACACGCCCACCGGGCCGGCTCCAAGTTTGCGCAGTTGTTCGGCAGTTATGCCTTTTCCGAGGGCTGGGCGCATTACGCCGAGGAATTGGTCTGGGAGGCCGGCCTGAATAATGGCGATCCTGAAACCCACATCGGCCAGTTGGTGAATGCCTTGCTGCGCGACGTGCGTTTTCTGGCGGCGTTGGGTTTGCACACCCAGGGCTGGCGCGTGGAACAGGCCGAGCAAATGTTTCGGGAGCAAGCGTTTCGCGACCCAGGCAACGCCCGCCAGCAGGCCGCGCGCGGCACTTTCGATCCAGCCTATCTGAATTACACCTTGGGTAAATTGCTGATTCGGCAATTACGCGACAACTGGTGTGCCCAGCGCGGCGGCCGCGCCGCCTGGCGCGAATTTCACGACGCGTTTTTAAGCTATGGCTCGCCGCCAATTCCGTTGGTCAGCAAGGCAATGTTGGCCGGACGGGACTGAGCGGTTGGCCGTTGAATTGGCGATTTATCAGGAGTTTTTCGATCAAAAGCGTTGTAGGGCGGTTTCGCGACAGCAAACCGCCGCAGGACTTAAGGTGATAACACAATCTTTTGCACTAGTTACCAGCGACTTTTTTGGAGAGTCCAATTTTATTTTAAGACAGAATTGTTTTAAAACATTTTTATTTTAAAACAATTCTGTCTTAAAATCATGTCTCTTGATAACCACAGGGGCGGGCGATGGACTACACCAGCAAATCTTACGGTCGAAACGATGACGTCGCGGCCATCTATAAACTGATCGATGCTGGCATCGATATTTCAATGCCGGGGCCGCGCCGTTTGGGCAAAACCTTCGTGCTGGAGCGTTTGGTCGAAGCGGGACACGCGCATGGCTGGGAAGCCATCAAGGTAGAAGTCGCCGGCTGCAAGGACACCCGGGGATTCTTTCGCCAGCTATGCGACCAGATTGGCAAGCATAGATCGCGTGGAAACAATATCGTTGCCTGGCTTAGCCAACGGCTAGGACAAGCAATCGACCCGCGCACCGACACCAACGGTGCTTGGTATCAGTCCTTCACCACGCTCGATCACGAGACCTATTTCGAGCGCTTGATCAAAGCCTTGCATGAGGACCCGAATCGACGCTGGTTGCTGCTGATCGATGAGCTTCCAATCTTCCTTAAAGCTCTGCACGACCAAGGCCCGCAAGGCATCGAGGCGGCAAGAACGTTCATGAACCACACCAGCCGCCTTCGAGTCGACTTTCCAAAAGTGCGTTGGTTGATCACCGGCTCGATCGGCCTGGAACCTCTGGCGCAAGCGGGCAACTACATGGGTGTTTTGGCCAAGTTCCAGACCTATGGCCTGACGACGCTGAGTGAAATTCAAGCGCGCGATTTTGTCATCGACCTGGCGCAAACGGGCCGGCTGGTGGATCGGCAACTGATTACCGTCGCGGAGGCGGACGCGATAGTTCAGGCCGTAGGTTGGCGCTCAGCCTACTATCTGGAGGCCCTGGCCAAGAAGCTTGCCGGCACGCCCACTGAAAACGCCCAGGATGCCACTGCTTTGATAGAAGCAGCCATGGCGCGCCTATTGCAGCCCAACGAACTGGCGACTTTCGGAGTATGGGAAGAGCATCTAAGAAAGCATTACCCGGATACTGATCGTGCTATCGCCATCGCCGTACTTAACTCACTGGCACCGCATCCACAGGGGCTCGATATTGATAGGGTGCTTGCGGCGGTCAACCAGCCCAGCTTCACGCGGGAGTCGCTACGCAGACTGCTGATGCGCCTGGATGCGGAAGGCTTTATCACGATTGATGACTGGGGCGCGGACACGCCCGTTGCGGCGTTTAGAAATGTACTGCTGCGCCGCTGGTGGACCAGCTTTCCGCCGCAAGCAAATGCCTAGACTAAACCCTTCATTTTCATAGACGCCACACCATGGACTTCACTCACTTCAACCCTCAGTCCCAGAAAGAAGAAGACTTTCTGGCGAACTTTGTCGCCCGGCGCGGCGTGCTGGATTTCTTTCTGCGCCAGCTTCGCCTGCTTGAGCCAAGCCGCCCCGCCACCCATCACCTCATCGTCGCGCCGCGCGGTTACGGAAAAACCAGTCTGCTGCGCCGAATTGCCATTGCCATCAGAACGGAACCAGACCTCAGCAGTCGGTTGATCGCCTTATCGTTTCGCGAAGAGCAACATAATGTCATCAGCCTGGACGTGTTCTGGCGCAATTGCCTGCAATCGCTGCTTGAAGTTCGCGAGGACGAAAAGGCAGAGGACGAAGAAATTGAAGCGCTGGACGCGGCATGGGAACGGCATTTACCACGCCAAGCCTTGAAGCGTGATGATCAGGACGGAGAACCGGCAAAGCAGGCGTTCAACAAGCATTGTGAACGCCTGGACAGACGGCCGCTGCTGCTGATCGACAATCTGGATTCGCTATTGGCAGGCCTGCCGGAGAACCATCAGTGGTCGTTGCGAAACGATTTGCAGAGCGCTGGCGGCCCGATCCTGATTGCTGCCGCATCGCGTTATCCGGAATCGACACACGATCACCAGGCGGCGTTCTACGATTTTTTCAGAATCCAGACCCTCGATAAACTGGATGACAAAGAAGTCATGCACTGCCTGCGCGTGCGCGCCGAGAACCGGGGCGAGGCGGGCAAGAAGGTGTTGGACCTGATTGCAGACAATCCGGGTCGAGTGGCGGCACTCAACACCTTGGCCGGGGGCAACCCGCGCACGCTGGGCGTGCTTTACAGCGTGCTGGAATCGCACGCCAGTGCCGATGTCCTGTCGCAACTGAGCGCCATGCTCGATACCTTCACCGGCTGGTATCAGGCGCGCACGGAAGAGCTGCCGATTCAGAGCCGGGCCGTATTCGATGCCCTGGCCTTGAATTGGGACCCGATGACCTCGGCCATGCTGGGCGAGGCGACCGGTCTCGACACCACAGTTGTGAGCAGCCAGCTTTCGCGGCTGGAAAAAGCCGGATACGTCGAAACTGTTTCGCTCAGCGGACGGAAGAAGGGGCGCAACGGCTATCAAGTAAGCGAACGCTTCTTCAATATCTGGTACCTGATGCGTAACGGCCCGCGCCGCGCACGCCAAAGCATCAAGTTTCTGGCGGTGTTCCTGCAAACCTGCTTCAGCCCAAGGGAGCGCCATTCCATTGCTCGCGCGGTGCTGCAAGACGGGCACGCTGACCCGGGCTACACCTTGGCCTTAGCGAGCGGCATGCGCCAAAGTCACTTAAGAAATCAATTGATAGCACATGCCGACCTGCAGTGCCGGCGTCTTGGCAGTGTCGAGGAATATGATGCAGCGATTCAGGATTTACGCAGCATCGATGCCGACAGGAAAATCGCTCCTGAAACAGAACAAGCCACTTCACCTGCTGAGTCTATTGAGGAGCTAGACCGCACAATAGCGCGATTGAGCGGTTCCAGTAAACTTGCGTCGCGCCTCGAATTGGCCCGGGCACTGTTCAACAAGGGCGTCAGGTTGGGCGAGATTGGGAAATTGGAGGACGAGATCGAGGTCTACGACAATCTCGTCGAACGCTTCGGCAAGGCGACAGAAGTGGAGTTGCGCGAGCCAGTCGCCATGGCGCTTTTTAACAAGGGCATCATTTTGGGAGAGCTCGGGAAATCGGAGGACGAGATCAAGGTCTACGACGATGTCGTCGAACGCTTCGGTGAGGCCTCAGAAGCCGTGTTGCTCGAGCTAGTCGCTAAGGTGCTGGTCAACAAGGGAATCAGGTTGGGCCAGCTTGGAAAATCGGAGGGCGCAATCAAAGTCTACGACGATGTCTTCGAACACTTTAGCGCGGCCACGGAAGTGGTGTTGCTTGAGCAAGTCGCTAAGGCACTGGTCAACAAGGGCGTCACTTTGGGTGAGTGTGGGAAATCGGAGAACGCAATCAAGATCTACGACGATGTTGTCGAACGCTTTGGCGCGGCCTCGGACACGGCGTTACGCGAGCAGGTCGCTTGGGCACTGGTCAACAAGGGCATCACTTTGGGTGAGTGTGGGAAATCGGAGAACGCAATCAAGATCTACGACGATGTTGTCGAACGCTTTGGCGAGGCGACGGAAGTGGTGTTGCTTGAACCAGTCAGCACAGCGCTTTTCATCAAGGGCGTCACTTTGGGCGAGCTAGGAAAACCTGAGGACGAGATCAAGGTCTACGACGATCTCGTCGAGCGCTTCGGCGCGGCTACAGAAGCGGCGTTCTACCAGCCAGTCGCCCAGGCGCTGGTCAACAAGGGCATCAGGTTGAGTGAACTTGGGCAAGCGGAGGAAGCAATCAAGGTTTACGACGGTGTCGTAGAACGCTTTGGCGAGGTCACGGAAACGGCGTTGCGCGAGCCAGTCGCCTGGGCACTGGCCAACAAGGGCTTCAGTTTGGGCCAGCTTGGGAAATTGGAGGAAGAGATCAAGGTCTACGACAAGGTCGTCGAACGTTTTGGTGCGGCGACCGAAGTGGCGTTGCGTGAGCCAGTCGCCAAGGCACTGGTCAATAAAGGCTTCAGGTTGGGCCAGCTTGGGAAATTGGAGGAGGCAATCAAGGTCTGCGACGATCTCGTCGAACGCTTTGGTGCGACCATGGAAGTGACGTTGCTTGAGCAAATCGCCTGGGCACTGGTCAACAAGGGCATCAGGTTGGGTGAACTTGGGAAAATGGGGGAGGCAATCAAGGTTTACGACGATGTCGTCGAACGCTTTGGTGCGACCATGGAAGTGACGCTGCTTGAGCAAGTCGTCTGGGCGCTGGTCAACAAGGGCAGCAGGTTGGGTCAGCTTGGGCAAGCAGAGGACGCAATCAAGGTCTACGACGATGTCGTCGAACGCTTTGGCTCGGCCACGGAAGCGGCGTTGCTTGAGCCAGTCGCCGTGGTGCTAAACAGCTTGGGCAATTTGTTTTTAGACAAGCAAGGCGCGCCGACTAAGGCGCTGCAGGCTTTTGAAGATGGTTTGGCTAAAACCCCCTCACCAGAAAGCAGGCAAATGCTGCATGCGAACTATGCGTACGCGCTGGCGTTGCACACAGAGAATATACCGATGGCGCTCGCGCAGGTGGGCCATGCGCTGGCGTATGAAAACGGCATTTCACTGTCCGGGCGGGATCTATTGCAGGCGTTGAACACTTTGGGTGAGCCGCAACTAACGCGCTGGCAAAGTATGTTCGATCATATAGGTGCGGCAGTGGAACGGGAGGATGAATTGCTTTGGACAGACTACCTCGACGATTTGCAGAGACTGCTCTGGTATGTCGTCGTTCACGGTCAGGGGAAAGCATTACGCCATACTATGGAAGCCAGGCAATATCCAATGAAATTCGCCCCGCTATATCACGCATTGGTTGCCGCGATTGACGGTGAGGATCATTTGTTGAAAATCAATCCGGAAACCCGCCAAGCGGCGATGCGGATTTATGAAGGACTTGCCCGGCGATTGAAGCTTTACCCGAGGCCAACGTAAGCGGCATGCTGTTTCCACGATGGAGTGATGAAGTCAATGGGATAAGCGAGTAGCGTCGATGGAATCGAGGCTACAAAGTCTGGCGCCCGTCTATACCGAGCGTCAAACTTCGGCTTCGATTTCGTAGCCAGCGTATTTGCGGATGTTGATTACGCCGCTGTCAAAAATCAGGTATTGGCCTTTGATGCCGAGCAAGGTGCCGGAGACGGTCGGGTCTTTGTCGATGTTGAAGGATTTGACCTTGGTCGGATATTCCAGCACCGGATAATTCAGTTGCAGCGCTGCGGCATCGCTGAGCAAGGTTGGCGGGTGTCCCGGGATGCGCTCGGTTATCGAAGCCAGTGCGGACTGGCACTTGCCAAGCAGCTCGTCGCGCAAGGCCGGCAGGTCGAGTTCGACGGTGTTGTTTTTCAGCATTTGCTGCCAACTGGTCTTGTCGCTGACGTGAGTCGCCAGCGCGACTTCGATCAGGCCGGACAAGTGGCGGGAGGCGACTTCGAATACCGGGATGGCTTGCACGGCGCCCTGGTCGATCCAGCGAGTCGGGATTTGCGAGCGGCGGGTGATGCCGACTTTGATGCCGGACGAGTTGGCCAGATAGACGATATGCGGTTGAAAGCAAAATTCCTCGCCCCAACTCGGTTCGCGGCAAGTGCCGGCGGCGTAGTGACAGGTTTCCGGCTTCATGATGCACATGTCGCATTGCGCCAGTTTGATGAAGCAGGGGTAGCAATAGCCTTGGTTGAAGCTTTTGTTGGTCTTTTTCGCGCAATGCACGCAAAAGATTTTGCCGGTGTGGCGCAGCGTCAACGGCTTGCCCAGCAGCGGATTTAACGG
Organism: Methylomonas sp. Uni0011; assembly: GCF_056850255.1. Taxonomy (NCBI): domain Bacteria; kingdom Pseudomonadati; phylum Pseudomonadota; class Gammaproteobacteria; order Methylococcales; family Methylococcaceae; genus Methylomonas; species Methylomonas sp. Uni0011. The sequence continues at coordinate 108,712 of NZ_JBVVNO010000004.1, read as the reverse complement.
GAGTTGTTGCTCGCCCACCGGCAAGCTGTATTGCACCGGGCTGGCCAGTTCGCTGCGCATTTTTTCCAGACTGCCTATCACTCGATTAATCCTGTTTCAGCGGTAACGGCGGCTATAATGACAGCGTTTCCAGCTTACTCAAAGAGGATTTGATGTCATTCATGCAAGTGGCCGCGGGCGGCAATATTCCTTACGAAATTAACGTCGTCGTCGAAATTCCGGCGTTCAGCGATCCGGTCAAATACGAAGTGGACAAACACACCGGCGCCTTGACGGTAGACCGTTTCATGGGCACGGCGATGCAGTATCCGTGCAATTACGGTTACATCCCGCAGACTTTATCCGAGGACGGCGACCCGGTGGACGTGATGATCATTACCCCGGCGCCGTTGTTGAGCGGCTGCGTGATCAACTGCCGTCCGGTCGGTATTTTGAAGATGATAGACGAGGCCGGCCCGGACCCGAAATTGCTGGCGGTACCGATGCCGCGTCTGACGCCATTTTACAACCACGTCACCGACTACCGCGATTTACAGCCGGACAAGCTGGCCAAAATCACCCATTTCTTCCAGCATTACAAAGATTTGGAAGAAGGCAAATGGGTCAGTGTGGAAGGTTGGGGCGGGGTGGAAGATGCTAGGCAGGAGATCATGGCCAGCGTGGCCCGCTATAAACAGTCGCATAGCAGCCGCGGCTGAGCGGCCGCTCCGGCAACCATCGCGCAGATTGCCGGGCTAGGTTTTTTGTTCGATGGTGAGCTTGGTTTGCAGTTGTTCCGGCGGTACTGGGTGAGTCGGTTTCTGGTAGGAGGCCAGAATATGCTTCACGTAATTGCGGGTTTCCTGGTACGGCGGGATGCCCTGGTAACGCTCGACGGCGCCTTCGCCTGCGTTGTAGGCGGCCAGGACCAGATCGACCTTGCCTTCGAAATGGCGCAACAGCCAGTGCAGATAAGCCGTGCCGCCCTTGATGTTTTGAATCGGATTGAAGCTGTCTTTGACGCCGAAACGTTCGGCGGTGGCCGGAATCAGTTGCATCAGGCCTTGGGCGTTTTTATTGGATAAGGCGCTGGGGTTGAAGGCCGATTCGGCTTGAATCACCGCCATGACCAAGGCCGGATCGATGCTGTAGACCGGGGCGATTTGCTTGACCCAGCTTTCCACCAGCTCGCGGTTCGGATTCGGCGCCGCAACCAGTTTGATCTCGGGTGCTACCGGCGGCGGTTGGCAGGCCGGATCGTTGGTCGGGATCCCATCGCCGAAACGGGTCAGCATCTTTTTGGCATGGGTGTCGCCGCGGTCGGCGGCCTGTTTGAACCAGTGGCTGGCCAGCGGCAGGCTGCGGGCGACGCCGCGGCCGTTGAAGTACATGAAGCCGATGCTGTAAGCCGACTCGGCGTCGCCTTGCAGCGCCGCTTGGCAGTACATGTCGAAGGCTTGGCGGTAGTCTTGTTTGACGAGGCGGCCGTGTTCGAAATCGGCTGCGGTTTGGCGGATTTGGGCCAGATTGACGGGGTTTGCCTGGTCGGCGCCGGCTGGGGCGTTAGCTAGAACCAACAAGAGTGCCGTTAGGGCGTGGCGTTTCAAGTTCATAAAAATCTCGTTCTGTATTGCTGTGACAAGGCTTTGTGCAAGCCCGGCCGGAAAAGGATGAAACGTCATCCTCCAAGCTTCCAGCTACCGTATACATTGCAAGTGCTTGATCGCCCATCCGGCCGAATCTCCCTGCATTTGCGCCATGCGCCGCGTTCGCGGCGCCGCAGCTCCCGTTGGCTCGGAATGCCAACAAATTCAAGCTGTTTCGCACTATACCCACCCAATCGACTAGGCAATATTGCCCATATGGGCAATTCGGTCGACCGACTATACCACAGCGCGGCGACGCGCCAAACATTCGCCTGGCGTCGCCGCGGCGGCGGGCAAGACCTCAAAGTCCGTATTTTTTGCGTTTACGCCAGAATGTGGCGCGGCTCATGCCGGCATAGCGCGCCGCTTGCTCCAGATTGCCGGCGCCGATTTCCAAAGCTTCCCGGATCAGCGCCGCTTCGGCGGCCGGTTTCGGTCGCGATAGCGGTTGGGTCGGTTGCGGCATCGGCGGACGGACCGGTTCGCGGAATTCCGGCGGCAGATCGGCGATACTCAACTCGCCGCCGCGACCGACGGCATAGGCGTATTCGACTACGTTATTCAATTCTCTGACATTGCCGGGCCAATCATAATCCAGCAACAAGCGCATCGCTTCCGGCGCGATGCGGTCTACGAAGCGATGGCCCTGCAGGTTGTGCCGATTGATCAGGTGCTGTAACAGCAGGCCGATATCGAGGCGGCGTTCCCGCAACGGCGGCAGAAAGATCGGCACCACCCGCAGCCGATACATTAAATCCTCGCGGAAACGGCCGGCCTTGACTTCTTCCCGCAACGAGCGGTGGGTGGCCGCGATAATGCGGACATCGACGCTGACCGGGTGGTCGCCGCCGACCGGAATGAAATTGCGTTCCTGCAACACCCGCAGCAACTTGGCTTGCAACTCCAGCGGCAGCTCGGCAATTTCGTCCAGAAACAGGGTGCCGCCGTTGGCGCGCTGAAACAGCCCGGCGTGGTTGCGCACCGCCCCGGTAAAGGCGCCCTTGACGTGGCCGAACAGTTCGCTTTCCAGCAGGCTCGGGGTCAGTGCCGCGCAATTTATCGCCAGAAACGGCTGGTAGTGGCGCGGACTTTCCAGATGCAGCGCGTGTGCCACCATTTCCTTGCCGGTGCCGGATTCGCCGCGGATCAATACCGTGGCTTCGGTCGCGGCGACGTTGCGGATGATTTGGATCGCTTCCAGCATTTTCGGATCGCGGGTCAGAATGCCGTGGAAGGTTTCCCCGGTCGGCTGCGGCAATCCCGCGGTTTGATGTTGCGGCTGCAGATATTCGATCGCCCCGGCGAAGTTGCCGGCATTGTCGTAAAAGGCTTTGGCGGTACGGTAGCAATCCAGCGTCCGCCCGTCCGGGTGTTGGATACGGACTGGCTGGGCTTTGACGATGCCAAGTTGGGCCAGATTGCACGGGTCGTTGCCGTTGTCGCAATTCAAAGCGGTTTTGCACGGCTTGCCTACCGCACTGGCGGCGCTCAAGCCGAGCAGTTGTTCGGCCCCTTTGCTCCACAGCAGGATGTCGCTGTTGGCGTCGACGATGAACACCGCACCGGTTTCGAATAAATCTGTCATCACCTCCAGCACTTGATCGGCGCCGATTTGCCCAAGCCAGCGTTTCAGCTGCGGTGAGGAAAAGGCCATGTGTTTGCTCCGTAATGTTTCAAGTTTTGTTTCAAGTGTATCACTCCTGTTTCAGTGTTTCATTTTGAAACGCAGCGCCAGCGGCCAGCCGGCCCCCGATTGGATCGGTTACCGGCAGTCGGAGACAAGCACGCGAAATTTTTTAGTCAAAACAATTGTCTAGCTCTGGCGGTTCCTGCCGCTGCGGCCTGAGCGTCGCGCTGGCGGTTTGCGAACCGCATGGTGAAACTGGCATGAGTCTTGATATAGAAACATTAACTTATTCTTATTTTGCGATAAACGGAGCAAGTCATGATTTTCAGACAACTCTTCGAAACCGAAACCGCCACTTACAGCTATTTGCTCGGTTGCGAGCGGACCCGCCGCGCCTGCCTGATCGATCCGGTGGCGTCGGAATTGCCGCTGTACCTGGAGCTGTTGCAAAGCCTGGATTTGAAACTGGTCTATACCCTGGAAACCCACGTTCACGCCGACCACATTACCGGTTCCGGCTTGCTGCGGGAAAAGGTCGGCAGCAAAAGCGTGGTGCACCGCGATGCCGGCGCGATCTGCGCCGACTTGCTGGTGACGGACGGCGTGCCGTTGCAGGTCGGCGATTTGCAACTGGAAGTCCGGCATACGCCCGGCCATACCAACGGCTGCGTCAGCTACGTGATGGCGGACCGGGTCTTCACCGGCGATGCCTTGCTGATCGGCGGCAGCGGCCGGACCGATTTTCAACAAGGCGATGCCGGTCAGCTCTACGACAGCATCACCGACAAACTGTTTACGCTGCCGCCCGATACTCTGGTTTATCCCGGCCACGACTACCAAGGCAATACCGTTTCCACCATCAAACAGGAGATGGCGAAAAATCCGCGCTTGGGCGGCGGCAAGAGCCGCGACGAGTTCATCGCCATCATGAGCGAACTGAAACTGGCCTATCCGAAATTCATCGACCAAGCCTTGCCGGCCAACCAGGCGTGCGGCCTGTTGAGCTAGGAGCGCTGAGATGCTGACCGCTCTGGGTTTGGCGATCGGAATCGGCTTACTGCTCGGCTTGCTGGGCGGCGGCGGCTCGATCCTGACCGTGCCGATGCTGGTGTATGTGTTGCAGGTGGCGCCGAAGACCGCAATCGCCACATCGTTCGTCGTGGTCGGCGTCTCCAGCCTGATGGCATTGATACCGCATGCCCGGCGCGGCCACGTCTGCTGGAAAAGCGCCGTCGTGTTCGGCATCGCCGGCATGGGCGGCGCCTTTGGCGGCGGGCGTTTGGCCGGCCATATCTCGGGAGACTGGCTGATGGTGTTGTTCGGCCTGGTCACGCTGACTACCGGTCTGGCGATGATGTTGAAGAAAGCGGCGGTTGAGCCGGCGCCCGGCCTGCAGCCGTTGCCGATGTGCCCGTTGCGGACGCCGGTGTCGCGGCTGCTGTTCGACGGCGCTCTGGTCGGCGGCTTGACCGGTTTGGTCGGGGTCGGCGGCGGCTTTCTGATCGTACCGGCCTTGACGCTCTGGGTCGGCTTGCCGATGCCGGCGGCGATCGGTACCTCGTTGTTGGTGATCGTAATGAATGCCGTGGCCGGTTTCAGCGGTTATATCAACCACGCCGAACTGGATTTGGCGTTGACGGCGGTGGTGACGGTCGGCGCCGTGGCCGGTAGCGGCGTGGGCGCTTGGCTGTCCAATTTTCTCAGTGCGGCCGTTTTACGTCGCGGCTTCGGCTGGTTTGTGGTGTTGGTGGCCGTTTACGTGCTGTCGCAGGCTTTAACCGGCGAAGTGTGGTCCGCGGTATCCGCGGTGCAATTGGTCGAGATCATCGCCGAAAAGCGGCTCTGGGGCGGGCTGGCTGCGGCAGCGTTACTGGCATGGATAGGCCGGCGCATTCATCGTCTTCGGCCGGACGCCGACGAGGTGAAGCGCCAAACCGGCTCAAAAATTAGAGTAGTCTAATATTTGTTAGGTCTGACTGTTTAAGCGCTATCCGCTCAGGGTGGCAATAACTAGAAAAACGTAACAGGAGGGGGACATGTTAAATAAATTCAATACATCGCGCCGGCAATTCTTTGCCCAAACCGGAGTGGGTTTGTTGGCTTACGCCAGCATGCCCGGCTGGTTGCGGGCCATGGAGAACATGGGAGAAATGCCGAAAATGGCGCCGTTCAAGGCATCACCGAACTTTCATCCGGATGTCGAGCTGGACTTGTTCTGCCGGCCGTCTGATGTCGCGATTCTGCCCGGCCAAACCACCCGGGTGCAACGCTATTTCGCCAAACTGGCGAAAGGTCCGGCCGATACTCTGGCCGAGATCCCTGGCTCTTACCTCGGGCCGCTGATGCGCTTCGAAAAAGGCCAGAAAATCCGTATCAACCTACACAATCAGCTCGACGAGCCGACCATCACCCATTGGCACGGCTTGCACGTACCGGCGGAAATGGACGGCCACCCACTTTATGCGATCGACCAAGGCCAGAGCTTCGTCTATGAATTCGAGATGCTGAATCGGGCCAGCATGAATATCTACCACCCGCATCCGCACAATATAACCGCCAAGCAGGTTTACCACGGTCTGGCCGGGGCGATATTGGTCAACGATACCGAAGAGCGGCGGTTGGAGTTGCCGAGCGGCGAATACGAAGTGCCGATCGTGATTCAGGACCGCCGCTTCGACGCCAGCAACCAATTGCAATACGTGCACGGCATGCACGACCGGATGATGGGATTTTACGGCGACCGCATCCTGGTCAACGGCAAATCCGATTTTCAGCTCGACGTCGCCAGTCGAGCTTACCGTTTCCGCGTCCTCAACGGCTCAACGGCGCGCATTTACAAGCTGGCCTGGGACGACAATACCCCGTTGACCGTCATCGGCACCGATGGCGGCTTGCTGGAAGTGCCCGTCAACAAACCTTACGTGATGCTGGCCCCCGGCGAACGTCTGGATATCTGGGCGGATTTCAGCGGGCGTAAAGTCGGCTCGCAACTGGTACTGCGCAGCCGTTCTTTTTCCGGCGCGTTGCCGAAAATGGCCGAGCGGATGATGAGCGGCATGGGCGGCGGCGAACACGGCGGCGGCCGCGACATGGGTATGCACGCCAATGCCTTGCCGATGGGCAGCGACTACCCGATTTTTAAAATCAAGGTAACGCGGCAAATCGGCGACAGCCCGAAATTGCCCGACAGTCTGGCGCAAATCAAACGTTACACATTGCACGACACCGCCAATCCCGCTAAACCGGTGCCGATCGGCATCTCCGAAGGGCCGATGCGAATGGTGTTGAACGGCCGGCCCTACGCCTATAACGACATCCTGCCCAGCGAACGGATTCCGTTCAATACCGTGCAACTGATGGAAATATTCCACGCCCACGGCGGTAGCGGCGGCCACCGCATGGGTGGGATGGGGATGGGCGGCATGAATCACGGCGACCACCAGATGGGCGGGATGGGCATGGGCGGAATGGGCGGCAACATGGGCATGATGATGTCGATGGCGCATCCGATCCATCTGCACGGCCAATATTTTCAGATCCTGAGCCGAACTGTTGGCATGGGCGAGGGCGATGGTTACGCCACGGTCAAAGACGGTTTCATCGAAGGCGGCTGGAAGGATACCGTGTTGGTCATGCCCGGCGAGCGGGTACGCATCATCAAGCCGTTCCAGGATTTCAAAGGCTTGTTCATGTACCACTGCCATAATCTGGAACACGAAGACATGGGCATGATGCGCGACTTTTCAGTCGAGTAGCTGCAAGCCCGTTTGGCGGTAGCGATCCGGCCCGGCTGGTTTCTGCCGCCTATCCGCGACCAATCGATCCCCAGGAGGCCGTCATGAACGACGCTAGCCCAGACCGTCCGCTTTTGCCGAAAACAAGCGCGTTGCGCTGGGAAATCGGCGCCGCAATCGGCATCAAATTGCTTTTGTTGGTCGGCTTGTGGTTTTTGATTTTCCGCTGGCAGGAACGTCCGGCCGCTAAACCCGATATCGCCGCGCATCTGGCTTTACCCGCGGCGACTCAGCCATTTTCTTCACAACCCGTAAAGGAGTCCGATCATGTTCGGTGACGATATTGTCATGCTCTCGCGGATGCAGTTCGGCCTGACCGCGCTGTACCACTTTCTGTTCGTGCCGCTGACGCTGGGCATGACCTTTATTCTCGGCATCATGGAATCGGTTTACGTGATGACCGGTAAAGCAGTCTATAAGGACATGGTCAAATTCTGGGGCAAACTGTTCGGCATCAATTTCGCGATGGGCGTCACCACCGGCCTGACCCTGGAATTTCAGTTCGGTACCAACTGGGCTTATTACTCGCACTACGTCGGCGACATCTTCGGGCCAATACTGGCTGCCGAAGGCTGGATGGCGTTCTTTCTGGAATCGACCTTCGTCGGTTTGTTCTTCTTCGGCTGGGACAGGTTGAGCAAGGTGCAGCATTTAATGGTGACCTGGTTACTGGCGGTCGGCACCAGCCTGTCGGCGCTATGGATTCTGATCGCCAACGGCTGGATGCAGCACCCGGTCGGCGCCGAATTCAATTACGAAACCTTGCGCATGGAGATGGTCAGCTTCGCCGACGTGTTCTTCAACCCGGTGGCGCAGGTCAAATTCGTGCATACCGTCGCCGCCGGTTACGTCACCGGCTCGATGTTCGTGCTCGGCATCAGTTCCTGGTATTTGCTGAACCAACGCGACATCGGCTTCGCCCGCCGCTCGTTTTCGATTGCCTCGGCCTTTGGGCTGGCGTCAGTGTTGTCGGTGATCCTACTCGGCGACGAGAGCGGTTATACCTCCGGCGAAACCCAAAAAATCAAGTTGGCAGCGATCGAATCGGAATGGGAAACCCATCCGGCGCCGGCCAGCTTCACCGTATTCGGCTTTCCGGATCAGGAAAACGAACGCACCGATTTTGCGATCAAAATTCCCTATGTGCTGGGCCTGATCGCCACCCGTTCCATCGACGAGGATGTCAAAGGCTTGAAGGATTTGCGCCAGGAAAGCGCCGAGCGGATCAAAAGCGGCATGATTGCCTACGGCGAGTTGCAGAAACTGCGCGCCGGCGATTTGAGCGCCAAACCGGCCTTCGAGGCGCATAAAGCCGATCTCGGTTACGGTCTGCTCCTGAAAAAATACACCGGCCAGGTGATCGATGCCGACGCGGCGATGATCCAACAAGCCGCCAACGACACGATTCCTCAGGTGGCGCCGTTGTTCTGGACCTTCCGCATCATGGTTGCCTGCGGTTTCACGCTGCTGTTCATCTTTGCCATGAGCTTTTACTACTGCGCCACCCGCGTTGCGGACCAGAAGCGCTGGCTGATGCGGATGGCGGTCTGGTGTATCCCGCTGCCGTGGATCGCCGCCGAAACCGGCTGGTTCGTCGCCGAATACGGCCGCCAGCCCTGGACCATCTCCGGCGTGTTGCCGACCCACATGAGCGTCTCGAGTCTGAGTGCGGACCAGCTTTGGTTCAGTATCGGCGGCTTTGCCTTGTTCTACACCGTGTTGTTGGTGATCGAGATGTATCTGATGCTGAAATATGTACGCTTGGGGCCTAGCAGCTTGCATACCGGCCGCTATTATTTCGAACAATCTGCGGCGCTGGCCCATTAAGGAGGAAGTCGTGAAAAACATCGTATCGATCATAACGCTGGCGGCGTTGGCTAACGTCGCCCTGGCCATTCCGCCGGTCGACCCGGCCCGGCTGGATCAAGTGGAGCAACGCGGCAGCCAGGTGATGCCGTTTACGTTGGATAAAACCCTGCACGTGTTTACCCCATCGCCGAGCGGCGGCGTGCAGCAAGTGCTGGCGAAAAATGCCGGCGATGCCGAGCAGATCGGACTGATCCGCCAGCATTTGATCCATTTGGCGGCGGGTTTCGGCCGCGGCGATTTTTCCGGGCCGCGCCGAATTCACGGCGACGACATGCCCGGCGTGCAGGCCTTGAGCGCTGCGGCGGGGAAGGTGGTTTATCAATACCGCGAATTGCCCAACGGCGCCGAAATTGAATTCCAAACCGCCGAACCGGCCCTGGTCGAGGCGATACATGCCTATTTCGCGGCCCAGCTCAGCGACCACGCCCGCCATGCCATGCCGGGCGGCCATGTCCCGCATCACGACCATCCGCGCCAATAATTTCGGGAGTAAACCATGTTCGATTATGAAACGATTCGTCTGATCTGGTGGCTATTCATCGGTGTCGTCGCCATCGCCTTTGCGGTGACCGAAGGCTTCGATTTCGGCGTCAGCACGCTGTTGCCGTTCATCGGCAAAACCGACCTCGAACGGCGGGTGGTGATCAATACCGTCGGCGCCACCTGGGAAGGCAACCAAGTCTGGCTGGTGCTGCTCGGCGGCGCTGTGTTCGCGATCTGGCCGGCGGTCTACGCCACGCTGTTCTCCGGCCTGTACGTAGCGATGCTACTGGTGTTGTTCGCGTTGTTCTTTCGCCCAGCCGGGTTCGATTACCGCAGCAAGATCGAAGATCCGCGCTGGCGCAATGCCTGGGATTGGTGCCTGTTTCTGGGCGGTGCGCTGCCGCCGATTCTGCTGGGCGTGCTGGTCGGCAATTTGTTGCTGGGCTTGCCGTTTCATCTGGATCAAGATCTGCGGCCGTTTTACGACGGTTCGTTTTTTGCGCTGCTGAATCCGTTTGCCTTGTTGTGCGGTTTTGCCGGCTTACTGTTGACGCTGTTCCATGGCGCGTTGTTTCTGAAATGGCGGAGCGAAGGCGCGATTCACCAACGGGCGACGGCCACCGTTGCGGCGCTGGGGCCGTTGTTGCTGGTCGCGTTGGCCGTGATTACCGCCTGGGTGTTTTTGGCGATAGACCGGCCGGAAATCACGCAAATGGCCGCGGCCGATGCGCCTTCCAATCCGATGAACAAAACCGTCGTCGGTCACGGTGCCGGCTGGCTGCAACATTTTCAAACCCACACCTGGATGTGGTTGGCGCCGGCCGCCGGCTTCGGCGGCATCTTTTCGGCGTGGAAACTCGGCGCCGGCACAGCGCGGATGGCGGCGTTCTGGTCCAGCGCGCTGGGTATTGCCGGCATCGGTTTGACGGTCGGCTTCGGTCTGTTCCCGTTTTTGCTGATCTCCAAAACCGATCCGCGCTCCAGCCTGACCTTGTGGGATGCCAGTTCCAGCCATACCACGCTGTTGTTGGCATTCTGGATCACCGTGGTGTTCCTGCCGATCGTGCTGCTCTACACCCGTTTCGTGTACCGGGTGATCTGGGGCAGCGTCACCGAACAGACCGTTTTACAAGATTCGCACACCCTGTACTAAGGAGAATGAACCATGTGGTATTTCGCTTGGATTTTAGGCGTCGGCTTCGCCGCCGCATTCGGCATCATCAACGCCATGTGGCTGGAATCGGTATGCGATATCGATAACCACGGCATCGACCAGTCGTGCGATAGCCTGCGAAAGTAACGCCGGCCGGAGGTGTGCGGCCCGCGCCTCCGCCTGCCTATTGCCGCGGGGGAGGCGGAGACATAGAATGCCGGCTCTGTTAACTGATTCCGAGGAGCCCCCATGTCAGATTCATATTGGTTTAGAACCGGCGAAGCCACCGTATTTTCCAGCGAGGGTCAAGGCACCGACGCGATGCCGGAAATCCTGATCGGCGACGTCAAAGGTCCGGCCGGCCACGCCTTTGCCAATCTGATGGGCCAAACCGCGGGGCACACCCGGATGTTCGCGATTCGCGCCACCAACCAGCAAGTGCGCCCGGCCACGATCATGGTGCCGAAAGTCACGATCAAATCCTCGGCCTACGTCAATCTGCTCGGCGGTCCAGTGCAATCGGCCGTCGCCGACGCGGTGATCGACAGCGTCGCCGACGGCGTGATTCCGCGGCTGCAAGCCAACGAATTGTGCATCATCGCGATGATCTGGATCGATCCGTCTTGTGCCGACAACCCGAATCTGGACCGCAAGGACCTGTACCGCACCAACTACGAAGCGATGAAATTGGCGATCTCCAGAGCGATGAGCAACTCGCCCAGCATCGACGAATTGATCGCCAACCGCCACAAAATCTTCCACGAAATGTACGATCCGGAAACCGGCGAGTCGCAGTGGTAAGCGGTTAGCGCCGGCCGAGGTCAGGTCGCAGCGGTCGCGTCGATCTGGTCGGCGCGGTCGACTATCGCAGCCTTCTCGACCAGCCCGCTCAGTTGTCGAATCAACTCGCCGCGGGCACTGGTTTTGCGCCACACCAGGCCGATGGTGCGGCTGGGCGCCGGTGCCGCAAACCGGATGTAACGGATGCCCGGCTCGTGGCGCACCGCGATCTGCGGGATGAAGGTCACGCCGGTGCCGGCATGTACCATTTGCCGCAGCGTTTCCAGGCTGGTGGCGCGGACGTCCTGCTCTTCGTCGGCGCCGACGGTTTGGCAAACTTGCAAGGCATGGCCGCGCAGGCAATGCCCCTCGTCCAACAACAGCAAATGCTCGCCTTGCAAATCGGATTGTTCGACCACGCTGTTGAAGGCCAGCGGATGGCTATCGGCCACCGCCAGCAAAAATTCGTCGTCGAACACAGCCTTGCTCTCCAGAAAATCTTCGTAAACCGGTAGCGCCAACAGCGCGCAGTCCATCTGCCCGCTTTTGAGTTGCTGAATTAGTTGCTCGGTTTTCTCCTCCACCAGGATCAGTCGGATTCGCGGCAAGGCCTGTTTGATCAGCGGCACCAATTGCGGAAACAGGTAGGAAGCCACGGTCGGGAACGCGCCTAAGCGCAGATTGCCGGCTAGAGGATCCTGCGCCGTGGCGGCCAGTTCCTTGATAATCGCCTGTTCTTTCAGAATTCGTCTGGCCGAGGCGATGATGCGCTCGCCCAATTCGGTCGGCAGCACTTTTTTATTGGTGCGCTCGAACAACTGTATCCCCAGCTCGTCCTCCAGTTTCTTGATCTGGGTACTCAACGTCGGCTGGCTGATGCAGCAGCGGTCGGCCGCCTGCACGAAACTGCGCAAATCGGCCACGGCAATCAAATAGTGCAAATCCCGTAAATTCACGTTTTCTCCATGTTTCGATTATTGCGCATCGTCCCAGCTGCACGTGGTAAGTGTTACCCGTTTGTCCGCGCTGCCAATACTCTTACACCACCTATTCTAAATGACTGGAAATTATTGTTCAGTACTGCTGAGCGGACGGTTTTTTCGGCGTTTTGCGCAAAGGTCCGGTCTACTCTGTTAGACCGCTAGCAACATATTGGCTACGGCGGTTGGAAAATCTGAAATTTCGGTAATACTGCTTTTTCAAAAAGTCGGTCAGGAGAGTTGTATGCTTAACCGTGTCGAAATCGGCAAACGCCTGAGCGCAGCGTTTTTTAGCGCCAGTTTTATTACATTACTAACCGGCATAAGCGGTATTTATTTTATCGATGTGGTCGGACATACCGGAGTCTATGTCGGAGAGGCTGCGGCGCCGCTGGTTGATGCAGTCATGGAATCGAAACTGCTCGCGACTGAAGCCCATTTGAAGTTCGAGGAAATTATGGGTGGCGATAACGCTGAGTCTATAGACAGCGTGAATCTGTTGATGGACAAATCTAGTTGGTTCTTGGAAGCAATAGCCCACGGCGGCGAAAGTGAAGAAGGCAAGTTTATAGCGGTAGAAAATCCGGCTACTCTGGCGCGAGTCGATGCGTCACGACAGAAACTTCAGGCCGTGCGTACCATGTTGGCCAGACGTTATGCCACACTGGGTCAAAATATCGGCGAAGACCAATTTCATAAGCTGGATGCGCAGTTCGACGCGGATTTCGAGGCGTTTATCGATGAAGTCGACCAGTTGGAAACTGCAATCCAGATCGACGTCAAGGATTCGCTAAAAAAATTGCACGACACCACGGAAGAAAGCAAATTGATACTGTCGGCTTTGATCGGTGCCGCTTTGATTAGCGCGCTCTTGCTCGGTCGGTTGACGACGCAATCGATCACGCAACCGCTGAGTCAATGTTTGCTGATTGCCAAGCAGATTCAGAACGGAGATTTGACTGCGAAAGTTGCGCCGCTGGGTGAGGATGAAATTGCCCAGCTACTGCTGGCTTTGGATAGTATGCGGCGGCGTCTGCTGGATATTATCAGCGGTATAGCCGACAACGTGACGATGTTGAATCGGGCTGCCGAATCTTTGGCCTCGGCATCGTCTCAGAGCGAACGGGCCAGCGTAGTAGAGGCTGAAACATCGGAAATGATGGCGAATTCGGTAGAAAAGCTGTCGCAGGCGATCGATCAGATCGGCCGGCAAGCGAAAACCGTGTACGAAGTGGCGGAACACTCCGGTAATCTTTCGCTCACCAGCGGTACGATAATCCAAGAGACGGCCAGTAAAATTACTGATGTAGCGGCTGCGGTGAAATCCACCGCCGTTACGATTCAGGAGCTGGAGGACTTTTCCGGCCAGATTTCCGGGATCGTCAGCATCATCGGCAGTATCGCCGATCAGACCAACCTGCTGGCGTTGAATGCGGCAATAGAAGCGGCTCGGGCTGGCGAACAAGGCCGCGGATTTGCGGTGGTAGCGGACGAAGTGCGCGCGCTAGCCAAACGTACGGCCAGTTCGACCCACGAAATTATCGATATGGTAGGCAAAATACAGGTCAATACCAAACATGCCGCGGAGGAGGTCGAATCGGGTGTCAGAAAAGTGAACGACGGTGTGGCGTTGGCGGGTAAGGCCGCAACGTCGATTACCGATATTCGCGATAGCAGCCATCATGTCAGTAGTGCAATTGGTGAAATCACCGGCATTTTGGCAGACCAAGCCAACGCTACTCGCGAAATGGCGAAACGTATAAAAATGATCGCTGATAGCGCTGCCGACAACTGCAGTACTGCGGCAGGCGCGTCCCGCTCGGCGCAAGAATTGGCGCGTCTAGCGCAAAATCTCGAGCGCGTCGTTTCGGGGTTTAAAATCGTATGAGTCAATACAGTGCAGCTTGGTTGACGCTTGATGCCAGTTTGCGGGTGACAACGAAACTGGATCGGTTCTAAGTTAGCAAAGATTTGCACAGCCATCTGGTTTATCCAAAGTTTTGTGCATATTGTTGTTGATATCTTGTGATAGCTGGAAAGGAGGCTTGTTTTTCAAAGACATTTGTCGCTTGCGTAGCATGTATCCTATCCTCCGCAGATGCTAAAAGCCGGAGTTGGGGGCGGGTGCGGGGGTAAACTGCACGAGATCGCCGATTTATACACAGAAACTGTGGAAAAAATTGTTGGCAACATATTGGTTGTGTTGCTATGTTTTTGTTTTTAATTGGTTTCCGTTGGATGGTTCGTTATTGGCCACGCCTCAAATTTCCTGTCTAAAGCCAACAAAATCAGTAAAATTTTTAGTCCTATGGTCGAGCCTGACAGAAATGCACTGGTGATTCGAGTCTAGTCACAGAAGTTGTGGATAAGTCTGTTGGCAAACCGTTAAAAACCAAGCTAAGTGCCCGTCCCAACTAAACTGGCGTTAAATTGGCTAAAAAATATACAATCCAGCCATCCCTTCAAACCGGAATTCGAACATGATCGATTGGAACAACACTTACGCGGCCATTTGGCGCCAGCGCCAGGAATATTTGCGGCCGGTTCGGCATATCGATCCGATCCGGCTGCAGCAACTGCTTGGCATCGAGTCGCAAAAACGGCAACTGGTCGATAATACTTTGCGTTTCCTGGCCGGTCTGCCGGCGAATAACGTTTTGTTGTGGGGCGCGCGCGGTACCGGCAAGTCGTCGCTGGTCAAGGCTTTATTCAACGAATACATGCACGAAGGTTTGCGTTTGATCGAAGTCGACAAACAGGATCTTTTGTATTTGCCGGAAATCGTCGACGACATTCGCGAGCATCGGCAACGCTTCATTATCTATTGCGACGACCTGTCGTTCGAGGCCGGGGACAGTCTGTACAAGCCGTTGAAAAGTGTGCTGGAGGGGTCGATAGAGTTGCCACCGGACAACGTGCTGTTTTACGCGACTTCGAACCGGCGCCATTTGTTGCCGGAACAGATGCGGGACAATCTCGATACTTTACTGGTGGACGGCGAGGTGCATTATTCCGATGCCGTCGAAGAAAAAATTTCGTTGTCGGACCGTTTCGGTCTGCGTTTGGCGTTTTATCCGCAGCAGACCCAGACATATTTGGACATTGTCGACAGCTATTTCCCGGATTACCGCGGCGATCGCGAGGTGTTGCACAAGGCGGCTTTGGATTTCGCTCATTTGCGCGCCGCCAAGAACGGCCGTACCGCCAAGCAGTTTTTTAACAGCGTCAGCGACGGTCAGGCCGGGGTTTGATCGTCTCCGAGCCACTCGTGCACGCGGTTGGGAGCGCCCAGCATGAATTTGAGGATTTCGTTGCGGGCGGTTTCCGCTGCAATCCCGCGGGCGACCAAGGTCTGCAATAGACGCTGGAATTGCTCGCGGCTGCGGTGGCCTGGGGCGGACATATCGCGGCGGCAACTGAATTCGTCCATTAGGGTGGAGCCGCAGCGGCAATTGCGAAAAACTTCTACTACCGCCATGCCTTGATCGTCGACGAACGACTTTAACGATGAGCGGCCGCCGGGCATGTCGCCGGTTTCGCGGAAAAATTGTTCAGGCCCGCTGAAAACGCGGCCGCAGTTCGGACAGCGTTTCGGAAAAGCCGATTGCAGCAGGGCTTGCAGCCCTTCGAACGCTTCGATTTTCATGGTTTTTGCGATTGCCCTAAACATTCCTACGCAGCGGCATTGTGCCATAGCATAGGCGCGAGTAATATCCGAGTCTGTTATCCGAATGCGGACTCGCGCACATGAGCATTTTGACTTGGAACGATCAGTTACTCGTCGGCCTGGACAGCGTCGACCGCCAACATCAGAAGCTGGTGGAGTTGATCAACAAACTGGACGAACTGGTGGCGGTGGGCGGCGATAGCGATGTTTTAGTCGCCACGGTCGGCGATCTGGCGGATTACACGGCCTATCATTTCCGCCATGAAGAAGAACTGATGGCAGCCGCCAATTTCAACCCGGAGCTGTTTGCCAAACACAGCGAGGAGCATCGCGAGTTCGTCGACAAAATCCGGAGTGTACAGCTGGACGCGGAGCGCGACCGGTCGGCGATTTCCGGGGATTTGTTGGACTTTTTGGTCGATTGGCTCTGCCACCATATTTTGAAGACCGACAAACTGATGGGTATCAGTTTGAGCAAAGGCGTTGATGCCGCCCGGATCGAAATCGACCGCCACGAACATCTCGGCGTGCTCCACAGTAATCTTTATTCGGCGCTGCGGGAGAGCGAGGAGCGCTTCAAGGATTTGGCCGATAATTTGCCGGCCCTGATTTGGATCACCAACGCCAAACACATGCCGATATTTTGCAACCGGTTCTGGTTCAAAACCTTCGGTTTGCACAGCGGCAGGCTGGAGAAACAGCAATGGATGAACGTGATCCACCCCGACGATCGGGAGCAGGTCATGGCGGCGTACAGCAAGGCGGCCGGCGAAAAAACCAAGCTCAAGATCGAATACCGTTTGCTTGGTGATGGCGGCAAAGTGAGCTGGATTCTGGAGACTACCGCCCCCCGCGTGCGCCGTAACGGCGAGTTTGCCGGTTTGATGGGGTGCGGTATGGATATTACCCTGCGCAAAAAAGCCGAAGCCGCGCTGGCCAAACTCAACCACCAACTGGAGGAGCAAGTCGCCGAGCGGACCCTGGAACTGACCGTCGCCAACCAAACCCTGGAGCAGGATAAAAACCGGCTGATCCAGCTTAACCTGCAATTGCAGGAAGCGCAGTCGCATTTGGTCCAAGCCGAAAAAATGGCATCGATAGGCCAATTGGCGGCTGGCGTCGCGCACGAAATCAACAATCCGCTCGGCTATATTTATTCCAACCTGAATACGTTGAAAAATTACATCGACGAGTTGGCGTCTGCGGCCACTCTGGCCGAGCGCTTGGCCGGCAATCTGCCCGAGAACCATCCGGTCGCGGCCGAATTTCGCGCCTTTAAAAGCCGGGTCGATCTGGATTTCATCAAAACCGATGCCGGCGATTTGGTTAAAGAATCGTTGGAGGGCGCGACCCGCGCTAAAAACATCGTCCAGGATTTACGCGATTTCTCCCGGATCGACCGGCAGAATCAGGCCATATTCGACCTGGAGGCCGGTTTGGACGCCACCTTGAATATCGTCAACAACGAACTGAAATATAAAGCGGCCGTGGTTAAAGATTACGGCGGGGTCAAACCATTTCTCTGTGTCGGCGCTCAGCTTAACCAAGTGTTTATGAATCTGCTGGTCAACGCCGCTCAGGCCATTGCGGATTTCGGCAAAATCACCATTCGCACCGGTTATCGCGATGCCGATTGGGTGTTCGTCGAAATCGCCGATACCGGCAGCGGCATGAGTGACGAAGTCAAAGCCAAAATCTTCGATCCGTTTTTTACCACCAAGCCGGTCGGGAAAGGTACCGGTCTCGGCTTATCGCTGTCCTATAAAATTATCAAAGACCATCAGGGCGAAATCCAGGTCGATTCGGTTCAGGGCCAAGGCACGGTTTTCCGGATTTTCCTGCCGCTGCAACCCGCCACCTTAGCGCCTAAATTGCCATGAACGAGACAAGCCCAGCTACAGCCGCGCAACTATTGTTCGTCGACGACGAGCCGAATGTGCTGAAAGCCTTGAAGCGGTTGTTCCGCTCGGCGGAATACAGCGTGCACTTGGCCGAAAGTGGTGCTGCCGGCCTGGAGATTCTGCAGTCGCAGCCGATCGATTTGATCATTTCCGATATGCGCATGCCGCAAATGGACGGCGCCGAATTTTTGAGCCGGGCCGCCGCAAGCTATCCGGACACGGTGCGGATTCTGCTGACCGGTTATGCCGATATCGAATCGACCATCGCTGCGGTCAACAACGGCAGGATTTATAGCTATTGCAGCAAGCCGTGGGAAGATAACGAACTGAAAATCCTGGTGAACAACGCATTGGAGCAAAAGCGCTTGCGCGAGGAGCGCCTGCGCCTGTTCGCGATCGTCGAACGCCAAAACCGCGAGTTGAAGGATCTCAATGCCAGCCTGGAGGAAAAAGTCGAGAAGCGGACCGAACAGCTGAAGAAATCGCTGCAGGTGATCGAACAGGCCAACGAATCGTTGAAACGGCAATACCACGAGTCGGTTAAAGCGTTTGCCAAGATCATCGAAATGCGCCCCGGCATCAAGAGCGGCCATGCCAAATACATCGCCGAACACGCCAAAGACGTTGCCCAGCGCCTGGGCATGCCGCCGGCAGAGGTCAGAAACGTGGTGTTTGCCGGGCTACTGCTGCAAATCGGCAAAATGAGCTTGCCGGATAGTCTGCTGACGCTGTCGCATTTTGCGATGAACAGCCAGCAGCGCAAACGCTATTTGAACCATGCTCTGGAAGGCTCTCATTTGTTGGCCGGCATCGAGCCGTTGCAGCAGGCGGCGGAACTGGTCAGTCACCAGTACGAATATTACGACGGTTCAGGATATCCGGCCGGTCTGTTCGGCGCGGCGATACCGCTAGGCAGCCGGATTCTGACGGTGATTCGCGAATACATCTCGATGCTTGACGGCACTATCACCGGCAGCACAATGAGCACCGACCAAGTCAAACAGCGCTTGCAATCGAAAAAAGGCAGCCATTACGATCCGCAGGTGGTCGACGCTTTTCTGGCGCTATTGGACGAAACCAGTACTCACGACGAGCGGCCGGTCATCGAAATTTCCTGGACCCAATTGCAAGCCGGCATGGAAGCGGCCGAAGTGCTCTGCAACGACGTGCTGTATCTGAAAGACCAAATCCTGACCGAGAAACATGTCGAAGACATCCTTGGTCTGCGCAAGCACGGTAAGAATCTGGTGTTGCGGGTTAGACTGGGGCAGGGCGGCTAGCGCTGAATCCGGCCGTGATCACTCCAGATCGGTGTCGTCCAGGATAATCGAACCGTCCTCGGCCCAGTTGACTTTGGTAATCCCCGGTTCCTCGGCTTCCAGCGCGCGAATCAGCGCATCCTTCTCGTCCAACAGTTTTTGCTGAGCCCGCACCTGGTCCGCCAGCGCGCGGTTCTCCAGTTGCATGCGTTTGTGCGCCAAGCCGCTCTCAACCACATGGGCGATTTCCACATTGCTCCAAGGCTTGTTGATGAAACGGAACACTTCCGCTTCGTTGATGGCATGTTGCGCGCCTTCCAGATCGGCAAAACCGGTCAGTACCACCCTAACGGCGTCCGGCTGCAGACGTTTGAACAAAATCAGGAAATCGATGCCGTTGACGCCGGGCATCCGGTAATCGGAAATCACCAGATCGAAATGCTGCTGCCGCGCAATCTGCAACGCTTCATCGGCAGTTTCGGCGGTGACCGTGTCGTAGGCCTTGAGTAAGCGCACCAAGGCTTTAAGGACGTTGGTTTCGTCGTCGACGATCAAAATCTTAGCGGGACTCGTATTCATAGCGGGCTGCCATCGAAAAGCTGTCTCAATGGCGATAGTCTGGCACGGAACGCGCGCGGCGCAAGTTTTTGCGCTGTAAACTGCCGTGATGCCGTAAACTTTTTTGAGCGGCTGAGCCTCGATCACCGTCGCCGCTTGCCCTTCATTTTTCAGGTCCAGTAATGTCAAAGGATCGCGAAAAATCTTTCGCAAAAATTGCGACTCTCCAGCCTTATAAAACGAAAAAAATCTGAATGCAAAATCCAACGGCGTGGTATGTGTCTAGTTCGTTGGCAGGTAAATTGTCGCTGTTATGGGCGATTTCCAAACCGATTGATCTGAAATTTAGCGTGTGCACCGGCAATTTGATCCGGTATTGCCTTGCGCGGAGGGGCTAGAGTGTCAGACGCGCCTGATCAGGCCTCGATTCTCTCCCGGGAACTCTGCTTGCTTTTCCCGGGCGAAAAAATATCGACTTAGTCGAAATAAGTAAGCGTCGGAATGAGTCTGCAAGCTAAACTTAACAAACATCAGAACTGAATATGCCAACGAGGGGATGTTATGCAAGTCGATAATATGCAATCGATACTAGTCTCTGTCGGTGAATATCAAATCGCCATCTATGACGGCGCCTACAATGTCGCCAACACGGCAATCGTGCATCGCGGTGATGGGGCTAAAGGACTCGCCACCTGGGGTATGTCCGGCTGTCACGGTGTGGCCGTATTCGGCGGCCAGAACAATATTGTGCAGGTCCAATGGCTGGCGATGTACCACTGTTCCGGAGGGATTAACGCATCTCGCCTTCAAGAATTTATCGATTATCTCGGAAACGCGATACCGCAACCCGGCGGCAATTTTGAATGGGTCTTAGTGTTATCCCAGGGTGACGAAAGTGGCCAAACCTACTCTTGGACGCAACTAGGAGCCGCTGCGCAGAATTCTTCTTTGTTCAATACTAACCCAATTCAGGTTCGCATCATGAACGGTCCCGCGCCTGGCGGCTCCCGCAATGCTTTTGCCGTCGATTTCGACGGACACTGGGGGGCTTAGGCGGTAATATCGTCAATGCACCACCATGGCCTAAGGCTCCACGCGATGCCGGTGTCGTGCGTGTCGCGCATCCTCAGGGACAAGGGGGAGTTCCTGTGCCTGTTGCACATCATCAGGGGCAAAAAGGGTGTTGCTGCTTTATATCCACAGCCTGTTGCCGTTATCTCGGATTAGCGGACGATTGCGAAGAGCTCGAGATACTCCGTCGCTACCGAGATACCATTTTGTATCCGACTCCCGAAGGACGGCGCGACATCGAAATTTACTATCGGCAAGCTCCCCTCATTGTCGACCGGCTCGACGGCCTTACAAATCGCGAACAAGTCTACTCTTCAATCTACTGGGATTATTTAATTCCCGCTATTCGGTTGATCCAGACTTCGGACAATGCCGGCGCGTATCGTGTTTATAAATCGCTGGTTGCAGATTTATCAAACTACCTTGAATTGAACGAACTCGGGGTGCAAACCGAAACGGTCGCTAGATTCGGTAAGTCGGAACACGATTTGCTTTTTCCTGGACAGTGACTTGGGAGGACACGATTTTTGCGTTATTGCATCATGTGCCATTGGCTTGATGCGCATAGATTAATCGAAATCGCGAAGTCTCTCCCGACGTTCGCTGCGCGGTCTGATCAGGCTAGGACTCGGTGCCGATGCATAGCGTTTAGTGAATGCGAAATTTTAATCTCAGGTGGTGGCGCGGCTGATATCGCGTAGTATCTGCAAACACTGACGATTGGCGGCCAGGTCCAGTGCGCTGAAATCGTCCTCGGTGGTCAAGCGCCAATTGGCGCCCGCAGCCAACAGTTGCGCGACTATGAAGTGTTTGCCGGCAGAGGCGGCGTAAATCAGCGCTGTCGAACCGCTGGGGTTTTGGTAGTCGATGTCGATGCCGGCTTGTAGCAGTAGCGCGATGCACTCGGCGGATTCTGCGAAACAAGCGGCCCACAGGGCATTGTTGCCGTAGGCGTCGCAGACGCCGAGGTCTGAGCCGAACTCCCGGATCAGACGCATTAACACGTCGCTGCGGCCTTCGCGCGCCGCGATGATCAGAGCATGTTCGCCGCGGCCGTTAACCGTTACCTCGGAAAATGGGGCGAAGCCGCGTTGTTCCAACCATTGTTCGAATGGAGTCACTTTCACTACCTCGCGGTTCAGATTAACGACGGCCGATGTAGCAGCGATAGGTGGCCGCTGCCGGCGGTGGTCAAGCCGGCCAGTAGCTCCTGGCGGGCGATTGCGCCTTTACCGCGCAAATACGACAGTTCGGCGCCGGTCAGCAAGGTGATTGCAATCAAGCTGATTTGGCCGCCGGGCAAGATGGCGGTGCCGGTGGGAATCTGGCTCAACAGCGCACCGATCCGGCCGCGGCCGTCTTTGATGTGGTCGATATTGAATTCCAACGACAACGGTTCGCCGGACACCAGCTTTTCGCAAAGTACCGGATGACCGGCCAGGGTATGGCTGACTTCGGCCGTCAGCGGGAAAAGCCAACTGTCTGCCAAGGCGTTGAGCGGTTTGTCGTGGCCTATGCCGGAGTCGGGACTTTCGACGAAGACTTCCAAGCCCAGGCCGGTTTCTGGCCGGTAGCGTTCCACCCACGGGTCGGACAGGCCGTCCGAAATCACGCAGGCGTTGGCTCCATGCCGCGCCGCCAGCCAAGCGGCGCCGGCCGGCCATTCCGGGCCGTCGCTCATCGGTCCCATCAACGATGTCAACGACGCCAATTCCGAATCGAACAGCTGGCTCAGCGCGGCATGCCTGCCTTCTCCGGCCAAGCGCAGCCGATCGGCGTAAGTCAGGCCGACCAGGAATTCAGCGCTCATTGGATGCCTGCCTTTCAGGTTGGCTGGTTAGCCGTTCTTTGGCGATTTCACTGACTTCCGGGTCCGGATCTTCCGTTAATCGCGTGAGCAGGTCGTCTTCGGCGCGCAACGCCACTTCGTAACGGACGGTCCAATCCGGGTCGCGGCTGAGCAAGGCCAAGTCCTCGATTTCCATACGTTGGGCGACGATACGGCGGATGTTGGTTTCCTTGTCTTCGGCCATCAGACCCAGGCTGACGCTGGGGATGCGTTCGGCGACGATGCGTCGCACTTCGGTGTCCGGGTCGGCCACCAAGCGGAACAGGCGGCCTTTGGGCAAGCGTTTGGCTACGTACACCCGCACCAGATAGTCCGGATCGTCGGCCATCAATTCCAATTGAGTTTCCGGCAGCCGGTCAGCGACCGTGACCCGCACTTCGCGGTCACTATCCTGGCGCAACTCCAGTAGCCAGTCCAAAGGTACCCGGTAGGCCAGTACCCGGCGGACCGCCTCGTCAGGATCGTTCAATAACGGCCGCAACATATTGGTCGGCAGATAACGGGCGGCAATGGCGCGGCGTTCCCAGAAGTCGTCGGTAATATATTGGCCGGCCAGGCCGGGGTGCCGTTTCAGAAAGCGGTCGATTTGGCGGCCGCTGTGGGCGCGGATGCAGATGTCGCCGGGTTTGCAGCCGCCGTCAGCCAGTAAGGTGTCCCGGTATTCGCAACGGCTGCAGTCGGCCAGCGGCGTTAAATCCGGGTCTTGCGCTTCGGTACTGTACATCGCCATCGTTACGCCGCTTCGGCCATGACCGGCAATAATTGCGGTGTAATTTGCGCCAGCCAGAGCCGCAGCCGGTCGTCGGTCAAATGGGCTTGGGTGCGCTGGTCCAGTACCAGTCCGACGAACTCGCCGTCGATGATGGAGTCGGAATGCTCGAAACGGTAACCTTCGGTGCTCCAGCGGCCGACGATATCGGCGCCGTAGCCGTAAAACACCCGGTACAGTTGAATCAAGGAACTGGCGAAGCGGGAGGCGTAGCGTTCCTGATGACCCAGGCCGAATAGGGCTACGCGTTTGCCGGTAAAGTCTTGATCGTCCAGATTGCCGACGAATTCATGCCAACTACGTTCCTGGCAGCCGGCAGCGAGGCCGGGTAAATCGCCGATGCCGTAACTGGGCGTGCCGAGGATCAGCGCGTCGTATTTCAGCAAGTCCTCGGGGCTGGCGCGGTTGATGTTTTTCGGTTTGTCCGCCAGTTCTTCGCCTAACAGGCTGTATATCTTTTTAGCGACCAGCCGGGTGCTGCCGGTGTCGGTGCCGAAAAAAATGCCGATTTTGCTCATAGATCACCTGTAATGGAATGTGCCGAACCCGGCTTTGCTGCCGTTTGTGAAACTGCAGCAAATATCGGTCCAGGTGGCTTGATAGGTTTGGTTTTGATGTTTTCCTTTTTATATCAATGGGATGGGGTTTTTGGTTTGGCAGGGCTGGTCGAAACGGTGCGGTTAAGGCGACAATTGCTCTGAAAATGGGCCGATTCGCGACATTGTTGCTATAGTTGCGGCGTTAGTTGGATGCCGGTTTGGCCCCGGCAATAAATGGAAATCGTCAGGAAGGTTTAGTTATGGCAATTCTGCGCTGCAACCATTGCGGCTATCTCAGAGAAGTTTCTCAGGAACACGTGGGTAAGACAGTGAAATGCCCGGTGTGCGAACAGGCGGCGGTTATTTACGAGAGCGTCGAATTCATCAAGAAATTAATCGATAAGTACGGCGCCTTATTGGCGAAATACCGGGAATTGGAGGCGGCGCAGAATATACCGCCTGCGGCGGAAGCTCAGAAATATTTGCCTAAAGACGAAGAGCTGGATTTGCATAACACTGCGGTAATGACCAACAGCATGCAGTACAAGCCGGTGATCCAATGGTTCGAACGCAAGCATATCCAGGTCGAAGTCGATCACGATGCGCTTGATACCCAAGGGTTTTTCGATGAGATTGCGGTGGAGCTGGGCGACAATTTTCCGGTTTTACAGCAGGTGCTGGACAAGATACGCAAGGCTCAACGTAATAGTTATACCTCGGTGGTGTTGAATTTAAGCAACCACAGCCAGAACGATATTAAAACCATTACCGGGTTTTGCCGAAACCTGTACGAATTTTCGTTTTTGGCCAAATATTTTTATAACAAGAATGAAAAGCGGGCGTATTTAACCTTGCAGACCGTTCCGGCAATCGCCGGTTTTTTTACCGGCGAATGGTTGGAATGGTACGCTTTTATGAAATTGCTTAAATATTGTTACGAAAGCAAAGGCCTATTTTCCTGTCTGCGCAGTTTCAATATTCAATTTGCCAATGAAGATAAATATGAAGTGGACATATTTTTTCTAATTAATAGCCGGATTCCGCTGTTCATAGAGTGCAAATCCGGCGAGTTTCGGCCCTTCATCGATAAATATGTCAGGATGCGGCGTCGGCTGGAGATTGCCAAGGAAAACTTCCTGTTGCTGGTGTTGGGCGTTAGCGACGAGCAGGCGCAAGGCTTGACTAAGATGTATGAGATCACGTTCGTTAACGAAACCGGATTTATCAGACATATTAGCGGTTTGTTGGACGGGTAATATATTCCGCTTTATATTTGTGGTATTAAGGTTTTTCGATTTTGCCGATATTTGCAAAATTCATGATAGTATGAGAGGGCTTGAACAAGCAGCCGGATTAAAATATACAGTCATAATATTGTAATTTTAGTGTGGTAATTAGAAACACCTTAAATACCAATTGATTAGGAATCTTATGAATATCGTTAAAAAAACCTTGGCTTCATTTTTGGTGATTGCCGCTGCGTTGGTTTCCACATCCGCCAATGCGAATAGCGCCGGCGACGCTAAAGTGCGTGCCGCTGCCGAAGGCACCGTAGCCAAAGTCGAGGAAGCGGTCGGTTTGTTGGACAAGGGCGCCGACAAAGCCGAAGTGTTGAAAGCGCTGGGCGAAGTGCGCCAGTTGCAAAAAGAATTCCGTTACGAGCAAACCGAGCGTTTGCGCCAAAAAGCCGGTGACAAATTGAAAGTCGCCCGCGACGAAATCGAAAAAGGCGACGCTAACGGTTCCGCATCGTTGAAAGCTACCCTGGAACTGTATAAAGAAATGTTGAAAATCTACCTGGCCGCCCACTAAGCTGCCAGCCGCTTTGCCGCCGGGCTTGTCTGTTCGGCGGTAATCCCCGGCAGCGGCTGTTTTGCCGCACGCCTCTCCTGATTTGTCGTTCTCAATCCAGCGTCTCGGCTAACAGACGTTCGAAATCTTCTGCCGGCAGCGGTCTGGCAAACAAATAGCCTTGGCCGTAATCGCAACCGGCGGCTGTCAGCAATTCGCGTTGGTTGCTGGTCTCGATACCTTCCGCGACTACCTTGATCCCCAATTTATGGGCCATGACGATGATGGCCTCGCACAGCGCCAGATCGTCGGAGCCGACCGCCAGATTGCGAACGAAGCTTTGGTCGATCTTGATGTAATCGATATCGAATTTTTTCAAATACGACAAGGACGAATAACCGGTGCCGAAGTCGTCCAGCGAGACCTGGATACCGGCGTCGCGAAAGGCTAATAGTTGTTCGGCGACGCTGCCGCTGGCTTCCAGCAACAAGCCCTCGGTAATTTCGACGACGATGCTGTTGCCTGCCAGATTCAGGGCTTGCAACTGTTCCCGCCAGTCGCGGTGGCTGTCGCGCTCGTTGCGGAACTGCACCGGCGACTTATTGATGCTGATTTGAAAGCGCGAGTCGATCGAAGCCCGCCAAGCGAGAAGTTGTTTGGCAGCCTGTTGAAAGGTCCAATTGCCGATTTGGCTGATGAGTCCGGTTTCCTCGGCAATCGGGATGAACTCCGACGGGCTGACGACGCCGCGTTGCGGATGGCGCCAGCGAATCAAGGCTTCCGCTTTGCTGACCCGGCCGCTGGCGAGTTCCACGATAGGTTGGTAGCACAAATAGAATTGGCCCTCGGCCACGGCATGGCGCAAATCGTTGCTCAGACGCAGCCGGGATTGCGCGGCTTGCTGCATTGCCGGGATGAAAAAACAGTATTGGTTGCGACCCTGGCGTTTGGCCGCGTACATCGCTTGGTCGGCATGCTTCAGCAGCGAGTTGAGATCGCCGGCGTCGTCCGGGAAAAACGCAATGCCTATGCTGGTCGAGATGTAGGCGACTTCGTTACCCAGCTCGAAACATTCGGTCATCCGGTCCAGCAGGCCCAGCGCGATGCGTTCCACGTTACTGGGTTCGCCAACCTCGCCGAGGATGACGGTAAATTCGTCGCCGCCCAGCCGGGCGACCGTGTCGGTTTCGCGCACGCTGGCGACAATGCGCTGGGCGGCGATTTGCAGCAAACGGTCGCCCATGTCGTGTCCCAAGGTATCGTTTACTTCCTTGAACAAATCCAGGTCGATAAACAAGACTGCCAGCCGGCTGTGTTCACGCGTAGCCTTTTTGATGGCGTGGCCGAGGCGCTCGTGAAACATACGCCGATTGGGCAGTTGCGTCAGCGGGTCGAAGTTGGCCTGCTGCCAGATCAAGCCTTCGGCCTGTTTCTTTTCGGTAATATCGGAGAACAAGGCCATACGCCGGTGCACCTGGCGGTTGGCGTCGAATATGGTATTTACGGTCAAGGCTTTGGCGAAAGTCTCGCCGTTTTTGCGTTGGTCCCACAATTCACCGCGCCAATGGCCGTCGCTGCGGATTGCTTGCCACATCGCATCGCTGTGAACGCCGCGGTTCAGCAAGCCGATGTGTTTGCCGACCACCTCGTCCGACTCGTAGCCGGTAATGGCGGAAAACGCCGGATTGATGGTCAGAATGCGGTCTTCGGCGTCGGCCAGCAGCATGGCCTCGCTGCTGTGTTGGTAAATTAACGCCGCTTGTTGCAAGGCTTCTTCGACCCGCTTGCGCTCGCGGATGTCGCGGACGATTGCCAGGTTGTAGCCGACGTTGCCGTATTCGAAATAATTGGCGACCACTTCCACCGGTAAAATCTCGCCTTGTTTGGTCTGGTGCAAGGTCTCCAGCGTTACCGAGCGTCGGCTTTTCAGTTCCTGCCAGTGTTCGCCCCAAACCGCTTTCGGAAACAACGGGTCGATGTCGAACACGCGCATTTGCAACAATTCGCGGTGGCTGTAACCCAGGGTTTTGCAGGACTGGTTGTTGACGTACAGAAAGTGGGCGTCTTCCGCGATCAAGTAGGCGCTGTCCTGCATCTGGTCCATGCCGAAACTGAGCTGGGCCAGACGTCGGCGCGAGTTTTTTTGCTCGGTGACGTCGCGGAAACTCCATATCCGACCGTGAATTTCGCCGTCGGCAATTTGCGGCTGGTAATAGCTCTCGACGACGCGACCGTCTTTCAGTTCCAGTTCTTGGTAATGCTGTTGTTTCGAATTGCGGTAAATGTCGTCGACCCGGCGCAGAAATTCGTCGGCTTGTTTCAACTGGCCGAAAATGTAACGCAGCGATTCCGCAGCGTCGCCGACGTTCAAGCTGTCGTCGGTTATCCGCCAAATCCGCTTGAATTGTGGATTAAATGCCGCGACCTGCCCGCCTGCATCGACAACCAGGATGGCATCGGCTGTGGAGTCGAGCGCGGCTTGCAGAACCGCAATCGATTGGATTAGCCGGCTTGTGGCCTGCTCTGATGGAGGCATATCGGCGGATGGATGCGGCGCGAAATTCCGGTGAACCTGAAACATGAACGAATTGATTAAGCCTGGCCGAACCGGCGGGTTTGGCCGGAACCAGTGGCCACATCCGCCAATGGCCTTAGCCCGCGGCGTAGTAGTGCATGGCTCCCAATAGCGGTGTGCGTGGGTTCAACGCCAGTTTGACCGACACTTTGGATAACATGGCTTGAAACCGGCCTTTGGCGACGAAGGCCTGCAGAAACTCGCCTGACTCCAGGATCGGGCGGATTTTCGGACCGATGCCGCCGCCGATGAACACGCCGCCCGAGGCGAAGGCTTTCAGTGCCAGATTGCCGGCCTCGGCGCCGTAAAGTTCGGCGAATAGGCGCACGGTTTCCCGGCAGACCGGGTCTTCGCCGTCCACGCCCAGCCGCGAAATCAGGGCGTTGCGGTCGACGCCGGCGGCATCGGCCGCGGCCGGAATCGCCGGGCAGGGTGGGGCGTAGCGGCTATCGACCAGAAAGTCGTAAATATTGCTGAAGCCGAGACCGGACAGGACCCGTTCCCAACTGACATGGGCCGGATACTTTTGCCGCAAATAGGCCAGCAAGCGATCTTGTTGCGGGTTTTGCGGTGCGAAATCGCAATGGCCGCCTTCGGTGGCAATCGGGTGGTAATGGTTACCGTCCCAATGCAGAATGGCTTCGCCGAGGCCGGTGCCGGCGGCGATCACGGCGATATTGCCGGTTTGGGCTTCGGCGTTGGGATTCAGTTCGATAAAGTCTTGCGCCTGCAAATGCAGCATGCCGATCGCCATCGCTTCCAGATCGTTGAGCAATTTGACCCGCTCGGTTCCCAGGCGTTGCTTCAACTCGGCGCCGTCCAGCAGCCAGGGCAGGTTGGTGGTCTGGCAGCGCTGGTTCAACACCGGACCGGCGATGCCGAAACAGGCGGCTGACACCTTGCCGGAACCGTTCAGAAACAGATCCAGAATTTCGTCGAAGCTGGCGAATTCGCCGCTGGCGAAGGTTTGTTCCCGCAAGCAGTTCAACGAGCCGTCGCCCAGGGTTTCGATTAAGGCCAGAACCGTTTTGGTTCCGCCGATGTCGCCGGCTAGAATCATAATGTCCTCACACAGTGGGGTTGGCGTTGTTGAGCAGGTGGATCAAGGCGTCGAGTATCGCGTTGGCGACCGCGTGCGGCGGCAATTGGTAGAAAGCCTGCCAGGCCAGCGAGACGCATTCTTCGTAGTGGTCGCGGTATTGCGGATGCCGTTGCAACCAACTGATTCGCACCGCGTGGCCGATCAGAATATCGGTGACCAGCGTGTCGTCGATATACAGCTCCGGATTCTCCTTGACGATGGAGGCCAGCGCGCGCAACGCTTCCACACTCAACTGCCGATAAACCGGCGCCTGAATCTTGTTCAGGATATGGTTGATATGCAGGCGGAAGGTTTGTTCCCCGGCGGTCATCTGCGCCAGCATCATTTCACTGTCGATACGGCGCTTGCTGTTGTATTTCTCGCCGACCATCAAGCCCTTGCAATGGTGCAGCAACGTCCACAAACCGCTGAAAAAGGCTTCGTTTTCGCGGCCGACGCTGCCTTGCTGTTCGCGCCAGGCATACCAATCTTCGGCGCCGGCGCGGTCTTTCGGGTCCATGGCTTCCGGAAAGCGGGCCGCGGCCAGATCGCGTTGTGGGCCTTCGTAATTCAAGGTCTCGACTTGGCCAAGCTGGTTTTCGCTGTTGTTGTAGTCTTCCAGCGTTTCCCGGACCAGCGTTGCGACCTGATGCGGCGGTAGCGATAGTATGTCGTTGAAGGCCTGATCCAGCGAAGAGCTGTGCAAACGCTTGTAGCGGGCAATGATCAATTGCAGGATGTGGCCGACGCGGATGGTGTGCATGTCGGCGAACAGTTCCGGCTTCAGCTTGATCAGCATGCCCAGGTAGAGAATCAATTCCTGGATGATGATTTGCTGGCTGCTGTCGCCGGGATTGAAGGTGCGGATCGTTTCCAGGATTTGCCAGGAATCGGTCGGCCGCCGCAAGGTGGCTTTACCGCTGTAGGCGCGGCCCACGGTCAGGCCGTGTTGGCGCACCAGGATCTCGGTGGCGGCCTGTTCCAGGTTGATGTCGTATTTTTCCAGCAAGCCGGCGCAGCGCCGCACCAAATACCAGGCATGGCAATCGCCGGCGCGGGCGTAGACTTCCTCCAGTAAATCGCGCACCCGGCACGGTGTGCCTTCGCCATTATGCAGGCCGGTGTCGAAGTCGAGGCCGTGGCGTTGGCATAACAGGCTCAACGCTTCCAACTGGGCATACAGGTTGGGGTTGGTCTGCAAAAGATCGACCAATTGCTCGTCGCCGCCGATTTCCCATTCGGTCACCAGCAGATTATCGACAGCCTGCAGTGTGGTTGCATCGCCGCTGGGCAGGAGCTGGGCGAACGGCCGCTCGCCTTCTTCCCAACTGGCCTCGGAGAATTTGAAATCGTGCAGGTAACCGATGCGCTCGCGGGCGGCCGACGCGACTAAGTCGGTCAGCAAACCGAGCGAGGCGCGTACCCCTTCCAGGGTGCCTTGGCGCAATTGCGCGATGAAGTTCAGCAGCACCTCGCGGTCCGCGTTTTGCAGCATGTTGTGGCGAATGTTGATCGCCAACAACGGCGGCGCGGCGCTGTCACAATGGTTACTCAGGTAAGTCAGCTCCATGCGCAGGCGCTGGATCAGCAGTTGGTTGTCCATCGCCAGATAGAACCCTTTCTGGTTCATGAATTGCGGCAGGAACAACAAAGGTTCGCCGGCCAGCAGATACAATTTGGAGGTGGATAGCGTGCGCAATTGCCGCAACGGGCGGCCGGTTAGGCCGATCCGGTCGTTACGGCCGACCTGGTGGTAAGCCGCGGCCAATTCGCTGGCGTCGCGGACCTGAATCGGTGCGATTTCGGTCAGGGTTTGCGCCGGAATGCCCAGTGCGCGCAATTCGTCGCGCACCTCGTCGTCTTCGGCCAACAAGGCGATCTGTACGGTAGCGGCGGCGTGCAGCCGGTTGGTCTTGTAACGGCCCAGCGGGTCGATATCGTCCAGGCCGATCAAGCCGTCCTGCAACAGGCCGCCGAGGATGTACAGGCTTTGCGCCCAGACCAGCGGCACGTTCTCGTTGGCGATCCGGGTTTGGCTGTGCGGGTGGCGTTTTTCGGCGGCGATGGCGGGTTCCGGCACAATGTAAAGCTCCGGCAACAGCCACTGGCCGTTGTGTTCCACCAGCAAATCGTCCAGTTTACGCCGGTAGTCGCCGACGCCTTCGCTGTCTCCGGCAAACAGTTTGTTCAGTAGCAGGTAGCAGAAAAACAGCGGCCATTCGCATTCGATGTCCATGAATTGCTTCAATTCACTGGGTTCGTAATGCAGGCGCTGATGGTCCTCGATCACCGTTTGGTGGCCGTCGAGCAGAAAGCGTTTGCAGCCGTAACGGCCTTGCAGTTTCTCGACGATCAAACGCTCGGTGCGGGCGCGCAGCTCCGGGTTGTCGACGGCAAAGGCGGGGAAACCGGTCACGCTCAAAACGGCCGAATCGACTTCCTTGGAGATCGATTCCCGCGGCAGCAAGGATTCCAGCGTGATCCGGCTGCGGGCGATATCGTCGCTGATGACATGGATCACCGCGGTCTGGCCGCCGTCCCTGCCGAACAGGTTAAAGCCGGACATGGCCTCCAATGCCGCTTTGGCCATGCCGATCGAGCTGGCGTTGAGTTCGGCGATGCCGTGGTTCATTTTGTTGCCGCGTTCCCAAATGCCGTAATCCGGCGTGCGGTAGGCGCGGCTGATGTAGTGCACCAGATTCTG
Source organism: Methylomonas sp. Uni0011 (assembly GCF_056850255.1). Classification (NCBI taxonomy): domain Bacteria; kingdom Pseudomonadati; phylum Pseudomonadota; class Gammaproteobacteria; order Methylococcales; family Methylococcaceae; genus Methylomonas; species Methylomonas sp. Uni0011. Next base: position 76,637 of record NZ_JBVVNO010000004.1, on the reverse strand, counting down.
GACGAAGTTGACTTCGTCGGTGGTGAACACGATCCGCAGCCCGGACGCGGTCATTTGCGCCAGCATCAACAAGAACAGCGAGGTGGCGTCCAATTGCAGATGGCCCCATTCGTTGTCGCCGACCACGACTTCGCCGGTTTGGGTGTTGTACTTGGCGTGCAGCGCGTCCAGCGGGTCTTGGCTATGCTTGAATTTTTCGACCTTGGCCGCCTGGCGCATCATCGCAATTAACAAGCCGCGCATCAGCTTGACCACGCTCTGTTCCAGCAGATAGGTGCGCTCCTGTTGGCCTTCCAGTTTACGGTAGGCCAAAGCCAAACCCCAGGCGGCCAGGATGCTATAGACATTGTCGCGGACCCAGGCATCGGTGTAATTGCCGTGGGTATTGACCGCGGTGCTGGCCGGCAGCAGGCCGCTGATCCAGTCCTGGCGCTGCAGAATGATGTCGTTGACTTGGCGGTAGTAGCGGTCGAGCGTTTCAGATGTGCTGGTAGACGTCATGTCGTTATCCCAGGTGAAGTTAAAACGGCGGGACGCCGATCAGGCTTTGGGTAGGGTGACTCCGGTCTGGCCCTGGTATTTACCGCCCCGGTCTTTGTACGAGGTTTCGCAGATTTCGTCGCCGCCGAAAAACAGCATTTGCGCCACGCCTTCGTTGGCGTAGATTTTGGCCGGCAGCGGGGTAGTGTTCGAGAATTCTAATGTCACGTGGCCTTCCCATTCCGGTTCCAACGGCGTGACGTTGACGATGATGCCGCAGCGGGCATAGGTGGATTTACCCAAACACACTACCAGCACGTCGCGCGGAATCCGGAAATATTCGACGGTGCGCGCCAACGCGAACGAGTTGGGCGGAATGATGCAGACGTCGGATTTGACGTCAACGAAGCTGGCTTCGTCGAAATCCTTCGGGTCGACGATCGTGGAGTTGATGTTGGTGAAGATTTTGAATTCGTTGGAGCAGCGGACGTCGTAGCCGTAGCTGGAGGTGCCGTAGGAAATAATGCGGCCCTGGGCGGATTCGCGAATCTGGCCGGCCTGAAACGGCTCGATCATGCCGTGTTGCTCGGACATGCGGCGAATCCATTGGTCTGATTTAATGCTCATGTGGCTGGTTTATCGGTAAGCAGAAACAAAGCTGCAACATAACATAAAACGAAGCCGAAAAATCGCCAATTGGCTGGTCGGGAGTCGTTAGCCGATAGCGCTGATAAGGCTTATTAAAGAATTAGGAAAAACTGATTTACAAATTAGACGACCGGTCGCATAATGCGGTCCATGGCGAAAACAGCACCCAAACAAGTCAAAAAAGACAGGCTGCTCGAGCAGGGCGTCAGTCTGCTATTGGAAAAAGGCTATCACGCTACCGGCCTGAAAGAGATCCTGGACACGGTACAGATTCCGAAAGGCTCGTTTTACAGCTATTTCGGCAGCAAGGAACAATTCGCCGCCCAGGCGATACATCATTACATCGAGCCGTTTATCCTGCGTTTATCCGGCCATTTGCAAAACCCGGAAACGGATGGCCTGGCGGCCTTGAAGGCTTACTACCTGGGATTGATCGCCGAAGTGGCTCAAACCGGATTCAAGGGCGGTTGTCTGCTAGGCAATCTCATGGGCGAGATTGGCGACACCAGCCCATTGTGCCGCGATGCCTTATTGGATGCGGTTGGCAGATACAGTGCCTTGCAACAGGCGGCGTTGGAACGTGGCCAAAGGCAAGGCTCGGTAAGGCTGGATCGTTCGGCGAAAAGCATGGCGGATTTGATGCTGAATGGCTGGCAGGGGGCGCTGCTGCGGATGAAGGTCGAACAATCGGTGGAGCCTCTGCAGGCGGTTTGTCGGGATTTGTTGGATGATTATTTTCGGGCTTGATTGAGTTCCTACCTTATCGCATGCTAGCGCTAAATTGAAAGTGATTTATGGATGCGAAGACGATAACCGAAGAGACTCTAAAACTAGCTCCAGCAGCAAGAGCGTATATTGCAGAGATATTGATCGAAAGCCTGGATTGTGAAGACGACTTTCCGATTTCCGAGGAGTGGCGGCAAGAAATTGAAAAGCGTTGCAAGGAAATAGACGCCAATTCGGCGCTGCTGCTGGATGGCGAACAAGTCATGGCGGAGCTAAGACGGCGCTTTTTATGAAATATTTCCTGCATCTCAAATAGCGTGGAGCGGAAGAGAGTGACATTGTTTTACCGAAAACAGCCATGTCGGTGGATCCAATTTGTTTTTAGTTTTTTAAAAGGAATTTTTTATGAATCAGTCTCGCTACATTGTTTCGATTCTACTGACTTTTGTTATTGCTGGTTGCGCCTCCACCCAGTCTATTACAACTGAAAATAGACTGAAGATTCGGTCAGTAAAGGTAAACCAATCCATCAATAAGACGCCTTACATGTTTTATCTTGGCCCAAAGATGGCGGTTTCTGCTGGCTTTTTGGGTGTTATAGGTGCATTGGCCGCCAACAATCCAAATAAATCAGAAGCAGACTTATTACTTGGGTTTGCTGAAAATAACGGTATTTATATCGACAAAATCGTTTATGAAGAAGTCTCTAAAGCTGCACGGCAAGTTGGCAAATTTGAAGTTATCGAAACTGCAAGCCATGATGACGCAACCTTAAATATTGGAATTTATCAGTATGGTTTCAGTGTGCCTCATGGGTTTAGTTCAGAGCTGGTGCCAATACTGGCGATTGAATGCAATTTGGTCGATTCGTCGGGTCAGGTTTTATGGCTTGATCGAGAGCAAGTCTTGTCTCTGGGAAATCCGTCGAATAGTTTTTCTCTAAAAGAGATCGAAGATAATCCGAAGTTGATCGATGAAATGTGGCGTGTCTCCGCTAAAACTATCTCCGAGAAACTTTTTAATGATATGTAACAGTGAGTAGGCTGGGTAGAATGAAATGAAACCCTGCTGGGCGTATATCAATGCTGGGTTTCATTTCATTCTACCCAGCCTACGAATCGAAACAACCGCTGCCCACCCGGCAGCATTTTTTAACGCCGGCAAATTAGACGACCGGTCATTTATTAGGAGGTCATCATGCCCAAATACATCATCGAACGCGACATTCCCGGTGCCGGTCAGCTGACGCAAGCCGAGCTGCAAGGTATTTCGCAAAAGTCCTGCGGCGTGTTGCGCGAGATGGGGCCGCGTATCCAATGGCTGCATAGCTATGTGACCGGCGACAAGGTGTATTGCATTTATATCGCCGACAGCGAACAGGCGATCCGCGAGCACGCCGAGCAGGGCGGTTTTCCGGCCAATCGGATCGAGGAAATCAAGACCGTGATCGATCCGACCACGGCCGATTGAGCGATATCAGCTTGCGTATCGCCTATGTTGCGGCCTCAAACGGTAGGCCGGAATAAGCCGTCAGGCGTTTCCGGCAAACCTTTCGGCGCAGCCCAGGTAAATTCTACCGGAAGCGTTGACGCTTATTCCGGCCTATATCACCACAACACCTTCTCGGGGGAGAGAACACCATGAACTTTAAACTCAGCACCTTTACCGCAGCGCTATTGCTTGGCACCGCCAGCCTGTCAGCCAGTGCCGACGAAACCTGCGCCTCGCCGTACATGGCGAAAATCACCGGCCAGGAGGATTTCGTTTACATCTGGACCTTGGGCGCGGAAGGCGTCGGCGACGAGCAGGACAAACTGGTCACCGTCGACGTCAATCCCAAATCCAAGCAATACGGCAAAGTTGTCGCCAGCCTGTCGGTAGGCGGCCGCAACGAAGCTCACCACTCCGACTTTACCGATGACCGCCGCTTTCTTTGGGCCGGCGGTCTGGATACCAACAAGATTTTCATCTTCGATGTCGCCACTGACCCGGCCAAACCCAAATTGACTAAAACCATCACCGACTTCGTTGCCAAGAGCGGTGGTGTGGTGGGGCCGCACAGTTTGTATGCCTTGCCGGGGCGAATGGTCATCACCGGCCTGTCCAATAATAAAGACCACGGCGGCCGCACCGCGATTGTGGAATACAGCAATGCCGGCGACTACATCGCCACCTACTGGCTACCGACCGACGACAATCTGCAGGGTGCGATCAAATCCGGCAAATATGCCGACGGCTACAACTACGACGTAAGGGCTTTACCGCGCAAGAACTTGATGCTGACCTCCTCGTTCACCGGCTGGTCGAACTACATGATGGACTTCGGCAAAATGCTCAACGATCCGGAAGCAATGAAGCGCTTCGGCAATACCGTGGTGCAATGGGATTTGCACAGTCGCCAGCCGAAAAAAGTGTTCGATGTGCCCGGCGCGCCGCTGGAAATCCGTTGTGCCTGGGACGAAGCGCATAATTACTGCTTCACCAGCACCGCGCTGACCTCGAAAATCTGGCTGATTTACCAGGATGACAAAGGCGAATGGCAAGCCAAGGGCGTCGCCGACATCGGCGAACCGGCCAAGGTGCCGTTGCCGGTGGATATTTCGATCTCCAGCGACGACAAGACCTTGTGGGTCAACACTTTCATGGACGGCAAGACCCGCCGCTTCGACATCAGCGACCCGTTCCACCCCAAACAAGTGTTTGAGCAAAAAATCGGCGCCCAGGTCAACATGGTGTCGTCGAGCTGGGACGGCAAGCGCCTGTATTACACCTCGTCGCTGCTGGCGAATTGGGACAAGAAAGGCGCCGACAACGAGCAGTACTTCAAGGCTTATAGTTGGGACGGCGACAAGTTGACCGAGCAGTTCTCGATCGACTTCAATAAAGAGAAGCTGGGCAGGGCGCACCAGATGCGGTTCGGCGCCTACGCCTTGTACGGTAAAGCGCCGAAATAAGCGGTTGGCCCGCTGACCGCTGCCGGATTAGGCGAGCGGTCAGTGAGGGCGGAGACTGTGCTACGGCCCCCATGCTTAACGGGGGCCGCTACGCTTAGCCTTTAAGCTTGGCGATCAACATTTTGTTGACTTCGGCCGGGTTGGCCTTGCCTTGGGTCTGCTTCATGATTTGGCCGACCAGAGCCATCAGCGCTTTTTCTTTGCCGGACAAATATTGCTCTACCGGCCCCGGATTGGCGGCGATGACGCTGTCGACGATGGCTTCGATGGCGCCGGTATCGGTGATTTGCTTCAAGCCTTCTTTTTCGATGATTTCATCCGCGGTTTCGCTGCCGTTCCACAGTTTGTCGAACACCTGCTTCGCAGTTTTGCCGGAAATGGTGTTGTCGGCGACCCGTTTCAGCAGGCCGGCCATACGCTCGGCGCTGACCGGGCAATCGCCGATTTCCAGGCCGGCCTTGTTTAGTGCGCCGAGTACATCGCCGGTCAGCCAGTTGGTCGCCAATTTGGCTTCGCCGGATTCGGCCACAACTCTTTCGTAAAAGTCGGCCAGTTCGCGCGACGAGGTCAAGGTGGCGGCACTTTCGCCGTCCATGCCGTATTGGGCGATGAAGCGGCTTTTCTTGGCATCCGGCAGTTCCGGCAACGTGGCGCGAATTTCCGCTTTCAGCGATTCTTCGATCACGACCGGCAACAAGTCGGGATCGGGAAAATAACGGTAGTCGTTGGCTTCTTCCTTGCTGCGCATGGAGCGGGTTTCGTCTTTGTTGGCGTCGTACAGGCGAGTTTCCTGCACCACTTTGCCGCCGCCTTCGATCAGGTCAATCTGTCGTTCGATTTCGTGATTGATGGCTTTTTCGACGAAACGGAAGGAGTTGATGTTCTTGATTTCAGCGCGGGTGCCGAATTCCTTCTGGCCTTTGGGGCGGACCGAGACGTTGGCGTCGCAGCGGAACGAGCCTTCCTGCATGTTGCCGTCGCAGATTTCCAGGTAGCGCACCAGTTCGTGCAGTTTGCGCATGTAGGCCACGGCTTCCTTGGCCGAGCGCATGTCCGGCTCGGAGACGATTTCCAGCAGTGGCGTGCCGGCTCGGTTCAAATCGATGCCGGTCAAGCCGTGGAAATCTTCGTGCAAGGATTTGCCGGCGTCTTCTTCCAAATGGGCGCGGGTGATGCCGATGCGTTTGGTCTCGCCGTCGACTTCGATATCCAGATGGCCGTTGCCGACGATGGGTAGTTCGAACTGGCTGATTTGGTAGCCTTTCGGTAAATCAGGATAAAAGTAGTTTTTACGGGCGAAGATTGAGTGCGGGGCAATCTCAGCGTCGATGGCCAGGCCGAAGGTGACGGCCTTGCGCACCGCGTCCTGATTCAGCACCGGCAACACGCCGGGCAAACCCAAATCGACCGCGCAGGCCTGGGTATTGGGTTCGGCGCCATACGCGGTGGCGGCACCGGAAAAGATTTTGGATTTTGTAGAGAGTTGGGTGTGGATTTCCAGGCCGATGACGGCTTCCCATTGTGAGCTCATGGTGCTTTCCTTTTAAAACTTATTCGGCAAAAACGTCGTTCAGGTCGATTTGCAGGTCGGGGAATAAATACGGCGTGGCGATTTCGTCGCCGGGGTGCATGGCATGCAGCTGGTATTTTTCCTGCTCGTCGAGGACGAACTGGTACAGTGTTTGTTCGTACGGATGTACGATCCAGTATTCAGTGACGCCGCTTTCTTGATACAGCTGGTATTTCAGGCGCAACTCCCGTTGGCTGTTGCCCGGAGATAAAATTTCGATAATCCAGTCCGGGGCGCCGTCGCAGCCCTGTTCGGTCAGTTTTTCCCGGTCGCAGATCACGCACAGATCGGGTTGCACCACGCTAAATACGTCGCGGTCTTGAAGGAGGGATTTACGCCGGTCGTAAAGTTTGACGTCGAAGGGTGCTACGTAGACATTGCATTGTTTGTGTTTGAAGTGGTTGCCCAAACTCAAAAACAAGTTGCCGGCGACAGATTGATGCTTCCTGCTCGGCGCCGGCGACATCGCCAGGATCTTACCCTTGATCAACTCGACGCTTTCCTCCAGCCGCCAAGTCATATAATCGGCATAGCTGTACGTGCCGTTCAAATCCAGTTGCGAAAGTTGCGTGATAGGCGCCATGTTGCCTCCCGTGCTATTCGAAGCCTTTCGGTAATTGCAAATGCCAGTCGGTGACTTGCTGGTAGCGGTGGCCGATGTTCAGCAATTTGGCTTCGCTGAAATAATTGCCGATCACCTGCAAACCGACCGGCAGTCCGCCGATGAAGCCGGCCGGAATCGACATCGCCGGTAAACCCGCCAGGTTGATGGCGATGGTGTAAATATCTTCCAAATACATTTGGATCGGGTCGCTGGTTTTTGCGCCGATTTTGAAGGCAGTGCCGGGCGTGACCGGTCCCATCAGCACATCCACCTCGCTTAACGCGCGCTTGAAGTCGTCGCTGATCAGGCGACGTACTTGCTGAGCCTTCAGGTAATAGGCGTCGTAATAGCCGGCCGACAACGCATAAGTGCCCATCAGAATGCGGCGTTTGACTTCGGCACCGAAGGCTTCGCCACGCGAACGGGTGTAGAGGTCGGTCAGGTCTGCTGGATTTTGGCAGCGGTAACCGAAACGGACGCCATCGTAACGCGACAGGTTGGACGAGCATTCGGCCGAGGCGATCACGTAATAGGCTGGAATCGCCAGTTCCAGGTTTGGCATATCCACTTCCTGCACCGTGGCGCCGAGTTTTTGGTATTCGGCAATCGCGGCCTGAATCGTTGCCGCCATTTGGCTATCGAGCTGGCTGCTGAAAAACTGTTTGGGCAGGCCGATTTTCAAGCCCTGCAGACTGTCGTTCAGGCCGGCGCTGTAATTCGGAACCGGTTGGTCGACGCTGGTGGAATCTTTGCTATCGAAGCCGGCCATGGTTTGCAGCAACAGCGCAGCGTCTTCGGCGTTACGCGCCATCGGCCCGCCCTGGTCCAGACTGGAGGCGTAGGCGATCATGCCGTAACGCGATACCCGGCCGTAAGTCGGTTTCAAACCGGTGATGCCGCAAAACGCCGCCGGCTGGCGGATCGAGCCGCCGGTATCGGTGCCGGTCACCGCCGGTGCCAAGCGTGCGGCGACGGCGACTGCCGAGCCGCCGGACGAGCCGCCGGCGACGCAATCGGTGTTCCAGGGGTTACGCGCCGGGCCGTAGAAACTGGTTTCGTTGGACGAGCCCATCGCGAATTCGTCCATGTTCAATTTGCCCAGCGTCACGGCCCCGGCCTGGTTGAATTTATCGACGACGCTGGCATCGTAAGGCGCGACAAAGTTGTCCAGCATTTTCGAGCCGCAACTGGTTTTAACGCCCAGAGTACAGAAAATGTCTTTGTGGGCGATCGGAATCCCGGTCAAATCGCTTGCATCGCCGGTGGCCAAGCGTTGATCGGCGGCCGCGGCCTGGGCTAACGCGTGTTCCTCGCTGATGGTGATGAAGGCGTTCAGCGCTGGGTGTTGTTTGATCCGTGCCAAAAAGGCGTGCGTCAGTTCGACGCTGGAAAATTGTTTGGCGCGCAGGCCGGCCGCCAGTTCGGTTAAAGTCTTGTTGTGCATGGGGTGTCCTTACTCGATGACTTTGGGAACCAGATACAAACCGGCTTCGGTTTGCGGGGCGATGGCTTGGAAATGCTCGCGCTGGTTGGTTTCGGTCACGCGGTCGGCGCGCAGGCGCTGGGTTTGGTCCAAGGGATGCGCCATCGGCGCGGTGCCGGCGGTATCGAGTTGGCCCATTTTGGTCATCAAATCCAATATGCCGGACAGGTCTTGCGCATAGTGTTCGACGTCTTGTTCGGCAATGCCCAACCTTGCTAAGTGAGCGATTTTTTTAACGTCATTCGCCGTTAAGGACATTCTTCTAACTCCAGGTTTTCTTAGTAAAACTATGATACTTTATATCTTGCTCAAATACCCGCTTGATTGATAAAGTAGCGGGATTTTCCGTGTGCGCTTAGGGTACTGCTCAAAATGTTTAAAAGAATTCGTGGCCTGTTTTCCAACGATTTGTCAATCGATTTGGGAACGGCAAATACGCTGATTTATGTTCCGGGCCAGGGCATCGTACTCAATGAACCGTCTGTTGTTGCAATCAAGGAAGACAAAATTCGCGGCCAGAAAACCATCGCCGCGATCGGCGCCGACGCCAAAAACATGCTGGGCCGCACACCCGGCAACATCACCGCGATCCGGCCATTAAAAGACGGCGTGATCGCCGACTTTGCCGTCACCGAGCGCATGCTGCGGTTTTTTATCAAAAAAGTACACGAAAACAAATTGCTGCGTCCCAGTCCGCGCATCCTGATCTGCGTGCCCTGCGGCTCGACCCAGGTCGAACGGCGGGCGATTCGCGAGTCGGCGGCGATGGCCGGCGCCCGCGAAGTCTACCTGATCGAAGAGCCGATGTCGGCCGCGGTCGGTGCCGGCCTGCCGGTCGATGCCGCGCACGGTTCGATGGTATTGGATATCGGCGGCGGTACGTCCGAAGTGGCGGTGATCTCGTTGAACGGTATCGTTTACTCCGCTTCGGTACGAATCGGTGGCGATCGCTTCGACGAATCCATCATCAGCTATGTGAGGCGCAATTACGGCACCTTGATCGGCGAAGCCACTGCGGAAAAAATCAAACACGAAATCGGCGCCGCCTACCCCGGTAGCGAAGTGCGGGAGATGCAGGTCACCGGCCGCAATCTGGCCGAGGGCGTGCCGCGCAGTTTCTCGCTGAACAGCAACGAAATTCTGGAAGCCCTGCAGGAGCCGTTGTCCGGCATCGTCAGCGCGGTCAAGGTGGCATTGGAGCAGACCCCGCCGGAACTGGGTGCCGACGTTGCCAGCCGCGGTATTGTGTTGACCGGTGGTGGGGCTTTGTTGAAAGATATCGACCGCTTGATCTCCGAGGAAACCGGCTTGCCGGTTTATATCGCCGACGACCCTTTGACCTGCGTCGCCCGCGGTGGCGGTATGGTGCTGGAAATGCTCGACGCCAAAGGTGCTTCGGCGTTTTCCTTGGAATAATATCCGACAGCATTTCTGCCGGGGCTGGTGCGGAGGCCAAAGCCCGTCCTTCTTAATTCATACTTGTATCTGGCCCGGTATTGTTCCAAGCCGGGCTTGACGTCTTCCGCACGCGTTGGCGGCGATTTTGAACGTTGCGTTTAGACATTAGAGGTTTGCCATCAAACTTTTATTCGCCAAAGGTCCTTCGCTAAATACCCGGTTGCTGGTAGCGTTGCTGGTTTCCGTTTCGATGCTGGTGATCGATTACCGTAGCGAGCGGCTGAGCCGCTTGCGTTCCTTGCTGTCGGTGCTGACCTATCCGTTGCAGGCCCTGGCTTCATTGCCGGTGGACTTGTCCCATTCCGTCTCCGACACGGTGATTTCCTTCGTTGAGTTGCAAAAAGAGAATCGCCGCTTGAAAGAGCAGCAATTCGTCAACGACGCCAAATTGTTGAAACTGGCCGCCTTGGAAAAGGAAAACACCCGCCTGCGCATGTTGCTGGAGAACTCGTTTCAACTCGGCGAGCAAGTATTGATAGCCGAGCTGGTCTCGGTGAAACTGGCGCCGTACGAGCACACCGTGGTGGTCAATAAAGGCGCCCGATTTGGCGTGCACGCCGAGCAGCCGGTGCTCGATGCCAACGGCATTGTCGGCCAAGTGGTCCGAGCGTTGCCGTCCAGTTCCGAGGTGATGCTGATTACCGACCCGGACCATGCCATTCCGGTGCAAGTCAACCGCAACGGTTTGCGTACCATTGCCTTCGGTACCGGCCAACCCAACCGTCTGCACTTGCCGTTCCTGGCAAATAACGCCGATGTCGTGCCGGGCGACTTGCTGGTCACCTCCGGCTTGGGCGGTGTGTTTCCGGCGGGTTACCCGGTCGCCGTAGTCGATAAGTTCGAGGCCAGACCGGACAAGTCTTTCGCCAATATCTACGCCACACCGAAAGCCGATCTGGACAAGAGCCGCGAATTTTTGATCGTCTGGAGCCATTCGACGCCGGTGGTGCTGGGCGAACCGGGCAAGCCGCCGGCCGATGTTCAGGACGGACGGGAGAGTGCCAATGGCGCGCCTTGACCTGTTGGCGGCTACCTATTTCCTGGTTACCGTTGCTGCGGCGATGGTGCTCAGGGTGATGTCCTTATTTCCGGCAATGGACATCTTTAATCCGGATTGGGTGGTTTTGGTGTTGATTTACTGGTCGATTGCTTTGCCGGAAAGGTTTGGAGTGTTTACCGCTTGGAGCGTGGGGCTGCTGACCGACGTGTTGACCGGCCGGTTATTGGGGCAGTATGGATTGATCTATGCGCTGGTCTGTTACTTCAGCATCAACGAACATCGCCGGCTGCGCCAATTCCCCATCGTGCAACAGTGCCTGTGGGTGTTGTGTTGTCTGCTGGCATCGCAATGCGTCACTTTCGGCTTGGAAAGCATGCGCGCCGGCAACCGTTTGCCGCTGGAGTTCTGGTATCCGGTGCTGAGCGGAACTTTGGCCTGGCCGCTGGTGTTTGTGGTGTTGCGCTATATCCGGGTCATGGCGCGCATCGTCTGATCGGGTATGGATAGAAAATTCGCGATCAAGGACCCGTTGGCGGAAAGCCGCCTGTTTCTGAGCCGTATCGTTACGGCTTTTATCTTGATCTTGTTCCTGATAGTCGGACTGGTGGTGCGCCTGGTTTATCTGCAGGTGGTCGGTCACGAGCATTACGCCACGCTCTCCAAAGACAACCGCATCAAAATCTCGCCGCTGCCGCCGACCCGGGGCGTGATTTACGACCGCAAAGGCCGGATGTTGGCGGAAAACGTGCCGACTTACAGCCTGGAATTGATCCCGGAACAGATCGGCGACCTGGACGATACGCTGAAGCGGTTGCAGCAGTTGTTGAATATTTCCGACGAAAAAATCGACGCCTTCCATAAGCTGCGCAAGCGCAATAAATCCTTTACCACGACGCCATTGCTGCAAAACCTGACCGACGAGGATGTCGCCAAGTTTGCCGTGGTGCGGCCGTATTTTCCCGGCGTCGATGTTTATGCCCGGCTGGTGCGGCATTACCCCTACGCCGACTTGGCGGCGCACGTGGTCGGTTACGTGGGCCGGATCAGCGAGGATGAGCTGAAAAAACTGCCTCTGGAGCAATACCGCGGCACCGACCAGATCGGCAAAATCGGCATCGAAAAGTATTACGAAAGCCATTTGCTCGGTACCGCCGGCTACGAAGAGATCGAAACCAACGCCCAGTCCAGAGCCTTGCGCACCGTGTCGACCGTGGAGCCGGTGGCCGGCTCCAATATTTATTTGACGCTGGATATCGATTTGCAAAGAATCGCTTACAACGCGCTGCAGGAATATAACGGCGCCGCGGTGGCAATCGAAATCAAGACCGGTGGGGTGCTGGTGTTCGCCAGCCGGCCGGGTTTCGACCCCAATCCGTTCGTGTCCGGCATCTCGGCCAAGGATTACAAGTCCTTGAAGGATTCCGAGGATCAGCCTCTATACAACCGGGCCTTGCGCGGCTTGTACCCGCCCGGATCGACGATGAAACCGTTCTATGCGCTGGCCGGCCTGGAGTATGGCGTGATCGATTACGGCCACCGTTTGTTTTGCCCCGGCTATTACAAATTGCCCAACGTCGATCATAAATACCGGGATTGGAAGAAATGGGGCCACGGCATGGTCGATATGAACGAAGCGATCACCGAATCCTGCGATGTGTATTTTTACGACTTGGCGATGGCCCTGGGTATCGACAGAATGTCCAGTTTCATGAACAAATTCGGTTTCGGCGAAAAGAGCGGTATCGATCTGGTGGGAGAGGTCGACGGCCTGATGCCGTCCAAGGAATGGAAACGGCGGTATCGCAACCAAGCCTGGTTTCCCGGTGAGACGGTGATTACCGGGATTGGCCAGGGCTATACCCAGGTGACGCCGTTGCAGTTGGCGCGGGCTACCGCGACGCTGGCTAATTACGGCAAAGTAGTCAATCCGCATTTGGCCCATGAAATCATCACGCCCGACTATGCGGCACCGCCCGAATTGCGTATCGTCCCCGACATTCCATTGAAGCCGGCCAATGTGGACAACATCCTCCGCGCCATGACCAATGTGGTGCACAGCCCGCGCGGCACGGCGAAATTGATCGCAAAAAACATCAATTACCAGATTGCCGGCAAAACCGGAACGGCACAGGTGTTCACGGTCAAGCAGGAGGAAAAGTACAACGAGGACGCGATCGATTTCAAAATGCGCGACCATGCCTTGTTTATCGCCTTGGCGCCGGTGCACGATCCGCAGATCGCCGTTGCGGTGATCGCCGAGCATGGCGGCCACGGCGGTTCGGTTGCCGCGCCGATTGCGGCCGAAATTATCGACGCTTACCTTAATCAGCCCAAGGATGCCGCGCCATGAGACACGAAATGCGCAACGAGCAATTCCAGGCGCCGTCGTTGCTTGGCAGCCTACTGCGTAAATTGCATATCGACATACCGCTATTCATCGGTTTGCTGATGATCTTGGCGTTGAGTTGCGTGATTTTGTACAGCGCCGGCGGCCAGCAAGTTTCGATGCTGGTGCGGCATGCCAGCCGCGCCGGCTTGGCGATCGGTTTGATGACGGTGTTGGCGCATATCAATCCGCGCCGGTTTCAGAGCTTTTCCGTCGTGTTGTTCTCGGTATGTGTGCTGTTGCTGGTTGGTGTGGCGGTCATCGGCCAGATCAGTATGGGGGCTCAACGTTGGCTGGATTTGGGGTTTTTTAGGTTTCAGCCGTCCGAGTTCACTAAAATCAGCGCGCCGATGATGGTGGCTTGGTATTTGGCCGAGCACTCGTTGCCGCCCAAACCCAAACACGTGATGATCGCGGCCGGCCTGTTGCTGGTGCCGGTGCTGTTGATCGCCAAACAGCCGGATTTGGGGACGGCGTTGTTGGTGGCCAGCTCGGGGGCGGCGGTGCTGTTTTTTGCCGGCTTGTCCTGGTGGTTCATGTTGAGCGCGGTGGTCGGGCTGGCGGCGTCGACGCCGATTCTGTGGCACTTCATGCGCGAATACCAGCGCAACCGGGTGTTGACGCTGTTCAATCCGGAGGCCGATCCGATGGGCACCGGTTACCATATCATTCAATCCAAAATCGCGATCGGTTCGGGCGGCATCAACGGCAAGGGTTGGCTGGGCAGCACTCAGGCCGAATTGGATTTTCTGCCGGAGAGTTCCACCGATTTCATCTTCGCGGTCTTCGCCGAAGAGTTCGGTTTGTTCGGCTGCGTCGGCCTGCTGCTGTTGTACTTGCTGGTGATCAGTCGCTGCTTTTATATCGCGGTGCAGGCTCAGGATACCTATTGCCGATTGCTGGCCGGCAGCCTGTCGTTTACCTTTTTTGTTTATGTGTTCGTCAATATCGGCATGGTGATCGGCATTTTGCCGGTGGTCGGCGTGCCGCTGCCGCTGGTCAGTTACGGCGGCACGTCGATGGTGACATTGATGGCCGGTTTCGGTATTTTGATGTCCATCCACACCCACCGGAAGTTGTTGCCGGTATAACGCACGCCCGGTCGTCGGCCGGGCCATTTTTATAGAACTTTGACATGACTATGAAAACCAAATTTGCGGTTCTGCTGCTGTCGTTAATCGGCATCGGCCCGGTTGCCGCCGAAATCGCGCCGACCGATTCGTTTAACGCTTTCGTCAAACACATGGCCAAGCAGCACCGGTTCAACGAAACGGAATTGCGCACGCTGTTCAAAGCCGTGAATATCCAGCAGCCGATTCTGGATGCGATGTCCAAACCGGCCGAAGGCAAGCCCTGGTTTCAATACCGGGAAATTTTCATGACCGAAGCCCGCATCGCCGGCGGTGTGCAATTCTGGAAAGATAATGCCGCGACCTTGCAGGCGGTGGAGCGCCAGTACGGCGTGCCGGCCGAAATCATCGTCGCCATCATCGGCGTCGAAACCAAGTACGGTGCCCATACCGGCAAATACCGGGTGATCGACGCGTTAGCCACGCTCGGCTTTGCCTATCCGCCGCGTAGCGAGTTCTTTCTGAAGGAACTCGAGCAATTCCTGGTGCTGGCGCGGGAAGAGCACATGGATCCGTTGCAACCGATGGGTTCCTATGCCGGAGCGATGGGATTCCCGCAATTCATGCCCAGCAGTTTCCGCAGCTTTGCCAAGGATTTCGACGGCGACGGCAAGCGCGATATCTGGACCAATCCGGCCGACGCCATCGCCAGCGTTGCCCATTATTTCGTGCGCAACCAGTGGCAGCCGGGCGCACCGGTAGCCTATCCGGTTTCGGCCAAGGGCGAAGCCTATCGGCAGGCCCTGAGCAAAGGCGTCAAACCCGATATCGGCGTGGCCGAGCTACGCCAGTTGCAGGTCGAATTGCCGCAGCAATTGGCCGGCACCGAAAAGGTCAAACTGTTGAGTTATCAGCAACAGGCCGGCGAGGATTTGTGGCTTGGATTGCATAACTTCTACGTCATCACCCGCTACAACCACAGCCCGCTTTACGCGATGGCGGTATACCAACTGAGCCAGGCCATCGCCGCGCGCAAGACCTAATCTGCTGGGCAGATAACCGGCGCGGGGCGGATTATTCGGCCCGCGTGCTGCCGAATTTGCCGCTATGGACTACGCTTAGCCGAAACTTTTTCGGCGGCCGTCCGTTCCGGCCTCGGTCAGCAACGTCTTTATGCAATTCGATTCATTCTTATTTTTGATTTTTTGGCTGGTCGTTCTGGTCTTGTATTACTCGATCCGGGATTGGCGCGGCCGCAAAATGATGCTGTTGATCGCCAGTTACCTGTTTTACGCGGCCTGGAACCCGCCGTTTGTCGTGTTGCTGTGGATTTCGACCAATGTCGATTTTTGTCTGGGCAAGCTGATCGGCGCGGCGCAGCATCAGCCGCGGCGTAAGGCATTATTGGCGGTAAGCCTGCTGGTCAATCTGGGTTTTCTGGGGTTTTTCAAATATGCCGATTTCCTGAATCAAACCGCTGCCGAAATCTTGGCTTGGTTCGGCATAGGCTACCAACCGCAACCTTTAGGCATCGTCCTGCCGATCGGCATTTCGTTTTATACCTTTCAAAGCCTGTCCTACACCCTGGACGTCTATCAACGCAAAATCGCTGCGGAAACCAGCTTGCTCGACTTTTCCTTGTTCGTGACATTTTTTCCGCAACTGGTGGCCGGCCCCATCGTCAGGGCGCCGCAATTTTTACCGCAATGCAAGACGCCGCGGCAAACCGGTGTCGACCAGTTCGTCTGGGGTGTGACCTTGTTTTTGTTCGGCGTGTTCGCCAAAGCCATACTAGCCGACGTCGGCTTGGCGCCGGTGGTGGACCAAGTCTATGCCGATCCCGCAGCCTTCGGTGCGGGGGATGCGTGGTTGGCGGTGCTGGCCTTTTCCGGGCAGATCTTTTTCGATTTTGCCGGCTACTCACTGTGCGCGATCGGGGCGGCGATGACCTTGGGCTTCAGCCTGCCCGATAATTTCCATTGCCCTTACGGCGCTTTGGGCTTCTCCGATTTCTGGCGGCGCTGGCATATTTCGCTATCGAGCTGGTTGCGGGATTACCTTTATTTCAGTCTGGGCGGTAACCGCGTCCGCCCGTTGCGGACCGGTTTTAACTTACTGCTGGTCATGGTTCTGGGCGGTTTGTGGCACGGCGCTGCCTGGACCTTTGCTTTGTGGGGTGTCATTCACGGCACGTTTTTGGCGGTGGAACACGGCTTGAAACACGCTGCAGGGTTTCGCCTTGAAAGTTCTGCCGCGAAACTGGGGCTGATGTTGGCGACATTTTTGTTGGTGTCGTTAACCTGGATTCCGTTTCGGGCTCAGGGCTTCGAAAACCTGGCGGCGATGGCGGCCGCATTGGTCCGGAGCGATGGTGCCGCGGTCCTGTCCGAGTCCAGTCGCATCGTGGTGGCCGGCATCGTGGCGGCCATGCTGCTCTGGCATATTCTCGCCCGCGAAATTCGGCTGGAGCAAATCTTCGAACGGTTTTCACCCATGGTCCGCGGCGCGCTGATCGCCGTTTTAACAACTTCCGTCGTCATATTTTCCAACGGTGACAGTCGTGCCTTCATTTATTTCCAATTCTAGCGATCGGTTACCCAAGCCCGCCGTCAAGCGCGCATTTGGCTTCGGCTTGCTGGCGGCCGTATTGTTATTGGCCGTGGTCGAACTCCGGCTGCGGCAAATCGGCTTTCAGCCGACCGTGCAGGACAGTAAAGAGTTGTGGGCGGCGCAACGCGGTAAGGCGGCGCTATTGGGTAAGCGGGCCTTGATTTTGGTGGGCGACTCGCGGATGCAATTGGGCATGGATCTGGACGTGCTGGCGGCCGAGACCGGTCTGATGCCGGTGCAACTGGCGATAGACGGCTCGGAATTTTTACCGGTATTGGCCGATCTGGCTCGGGACCCCGCAATCACCGGCAAATTGTTGGTGTCCGGCGACGTTTGGAAACTGACTGCAAATCGGCCGCGCGACCGCGCCGAAGAATGGGTGGAGTTCTATCACCGAAAATACAAGGATCTGGTGTCGGCCAAATTGGAAACCTTGTTGAAAAGCCAGGTTCAACAGCACTTGGCGTTATACGGCGGCGGCATTCCGCCGTTGGAATTGTTCAAACGGCTGACCACACCGGGTAAAGTCAGGCCGCTTTATTTAAAAACGGATGCCAACCGCGAGCGCGATGCCGACTACCAATTAGTGGAACAACCGGGTTTTTACATCAACCGAGTGTTACGAAATCTGGGGCAGCCGATCAATATGGCCGGCATCGATACGCAGCAGAAGTTCGAGCAGGCCGTCGGCGACAAACTAAGGCAGTCGGCTACGGTGCAATTGTCCGCAGACCAATTCGCTTATACCAACGACCTTGCCCGGCAAATCAAGAACAAGGGCAGCAATCTGGCTTTTATCAATTTCCCGTCGACGGCTCTGGTCAGAACCATAGAGGAATACCGTTTTCCGCGAGAGGCGGGCTGGGACGTGTTTGCGGCGCATAGTCCGGCGCTTGCCTTTAATTGCTGGGATTATCCGGAATTTGCTTTCGCGTTGCCGGATGGCGCGCATCTGGACCAGCGTGACAAGGCCGAATTCACCCGGCGTCTGGTCGTCAAGCTGAAGGCGCTTGGATTCTTCACTTGAGTCCCGGCCGCGCCGGCCGGCGTGGGCTCAGGATATGTAGTTGAACAGCGACAGGTTTTGCACCTTGGTGAACGCATGCTGCGCGGCTTGTAGCGAGATCTGTTGCTGATTGAATTTGCTCAGGGCTTCGGCGTAGTCCAGATCGCCGATGTCGGATGCAGTCGCTTTGTTGTCCAGGATATAGTCGGCGTTCAGGTTTTCCTGACCGTCCAATGCATTCAGCCGGGCACCGGTCGAGGCGCGGATATTGTCGAAACGAACCAGCGCCCGGTCGATATCGTCCAGCGAATTTTTATTCGGCGTGTTGGCCTTCAAATCGCTGGATAACTGAGCAACTGCTTGCAATACGTTGTCGATCGACCCGGCGCTCAGTGGTGCCAACTGGATCGTGCCGAACACCGCTTCGCCGGGATCGCCGTCGGTGACGACCCGGTTGGGGCCGATGCCGATTTGGCGTTGGTTGCCGTCGCCCAGATAAGCGTAATCCGGGGTGTCGGTAAAGGCCGGCTTATCGCTGGCGTAGCCGGAAAACAAATACTCGCCGTTGGCGTTTTTGGTGTTGGCGATGCTGAGCAAATGCTTGTTCAACTCGTCGATTTCCATCGCGATTTGCTTGCGGTTGGTTTGAGTATTGGTGTCGTTCAGCGCCTGTACCGTCAACTCGCGGATCCGGTGCAAGACGTCGGTCGCGTTTGCCAGATTCGACTCTTGCAGGTCCAGCCGTTGCCGCGCCACTCCGATGTTGGTTTGGTATTGCTGGTTTTCCTTTATGTTTTGCTCCAGGCTGAGCATGCTGGTCGCCGCCACCGCGTTTTCGGCCGGGTTCAAATACTTTTTACCGGACGACAGTTTCAACTGGGTTTCGTTGAGCTTCGATTGTTGATCCAGCATCGCACTCAAGCCGAGCTGATGATTCCAGGAAGTTGAAATACGCATGCTAATCTCCTAACGAAAGGCCCCAATCAGGGTGTCGAACATGGCATTGGCGACCGATACCGCTTTAGCAGCGGCTTGGTACGAGTTCTGAAATTTGATCAAGTTGGCGGCTTCCTCGTCCAGATTGACTCCGGAGATATTTTGTTGGGCGCCGGTGGCTTGTTTCAACAAGGTATCCTGAGCTTCGCGACCGACCGAGGCGGCGTGGGTTTGCGAGCCGACGTCGGCCACCAGTTGTCCGTAGACTTGGCCGAAGCTGGCTTTACCGCTCAGCATGCTGGTCTTGGTTTCCAGATTGGCCAATTTCAAGGCGTTGCTGTTATCGCCCGGTAAATCGGCAGCGCTGGCAGCGGCGATTTGTTTCGGATTCGTGATCGCGCTGTTCAATTTCAAATTGGCGGCGGCATTGAAGTTGGGGCTGATCGTAAAGGAGTCGCCGATGGTCAATGTGCCGCTGAAGCTGATGTTAAAGCCGTTGGCCGCCGCT
Source organism: Methylomonas sp. Uni0011 (assembly GCF_056850255.1). Taxonomy (NCBI): domain Bacteria; kingdom Pseudomonadati; phylum Pseudomonadota; class Gammaproteobacteria; order Methylococcales; family Methylococcaceae; genus Methylomonas; species Methylomonas sp. Uni0011. The sequence goes on along the minus strand of NZ_JBVVNO010000004.1, from coordinate 57,198 downwards.
ACCGCCGGCGCCGGGTCGCTCAGGTCCGATGCGCTGAGCGGTGTGTAGACCGTGTTGTCGCTCAGATTGGTCAGGGTAAACGTATCGGGAGCGGTGCTGGTGACTTCAAGTTTGTAGGAAGCACCCAGGTTGGCGGCGGAAGTCGGCGCAACGAAGCTGGCGACGGCGCCGGCATTGTTGCCCGGAGGCCCTTGTACTTGCACGCTGGGTGAGCCGAGGTCGAATAAATCCACCCCGGTGGCTGCCGGTGGACCGCTTAGATCGTACCCGGCGCGATGGAGGTTGTTAAACTCGGTTGCCAGGCCGGTTGCCAACAGGCCCAGTTGTTGCTGCGCCGGGTCCAGCACCTGGTCGCGGAACCGCAGATTGCCGTAGATACTGCCGCCGGAAATTTGTTTGGAAATGTCTTGGCCGTTCAGGATCAGCTGTTTGTGGTCGGCGTCCATGCTGTCGCCTTGCAAGGATAGCGTTGCGGCATAACTGCCCAATACCAGCGATTGGCCCTTACCGATAAACACGTTGATCGAGCCGTCGGCTTGGGTCACGTAACTGACGTCGACTTTTTCGGCCATTTTGGTCAGCAATTGGTCGCGCTGGTCCAATAGCTCGTTCGGCAGTTGTTTCCCGCTGGAACGGCCGATGTCGGCAACGATTTTGACGTTGAGCTCGGCAATGGTTTTGGCGTAACCGTTGACTTCGTCTGTCGCACTGGCCAGGTTGTGGTTGACTTGCGTGCGCAGATTCCCGAAACGCTCGCTCATGGTATTGAACTGTTGCGTCAACGACTGGGTTTGGGTCAGCATCACCTGCCGGGCGGCAATCGAGGTCGGATCGTTGGCGACGCCGTCTACCGCGTCGAAAAAGCTTTTCAGTGCCGGCGCCAAGCCGGTTTTATTATCGGCGGTGATATTGTCGACTTGCGCCGACAGGCCGTAAAAGCTGTTGAGGTCGTGGTAGGTTGCCGTGCTGGATCGGACTTGGTTGGTGATGAATTGGTCGTAGCTGCGGGTGATATTGGCCACATCCACGCCGTTACCCATGTAGCCGGCGCCGTTGAATTGCTCCGGCCGGGTGGCCAGTTCTACCCGCTGCCGGCTGTAGCCGTCGGTATTGGCGTTGGCGATGTTGTTGCTGGTGGTTTCCAGCGAGCGTTGAAACGCAGTCAGACCCGAAAGAGCCGTACCCAAGATGCCCATCGACATAATCGCCTCCTAGCCCGCGTCGGGTAAAGCCGCCACCCCGGCGGCGCTTTGGTTGTGGTAAATGCTCATCACTTTTTCCGCATAGCGCGGATCGGTGGCATAGCCGGCCTGTTGCAGTTCGCGGATGTATTGGCCGGCATTGCCGGCTTTTTTCAGCGCTTCGCTGTAACGCGGATTGCTTTTGATGAAGTTCACGTAATCGTCGAAACTTTGTTTGTAAGAACCGTAGGCGCGGAAGCCGGCCATTTCTTTTCGGGCGCTGGCGCCGTCGAATTCCAGCGTCAAGGCTTTGGTCTGCTTGCCCTGCCAGGACTTGTCGGCTTTGATGTTGAACAGGTTGAAACTGTTCTCGCCGCGGCCGTTTTTAATCACGGCTTGGCCCCAGCCGGTTTCCAGTGCCGCTTGCGCCAGCAACAGATTAGGGTCGACGCCCAGCGCTTTGGCGGCTTCCTGGGCGTGCGGCCGCAATTGGCCGATAAACTCGTCTTTGGAGGACAGTGCGTCGCTGCCGGCGGTTTGTACGGCTCGTAAATCCTGTTCCAGGTGTTGCCAGCGGTCGGCCATCGCATTCTGGCTGCGTTCGAGCATCGCCAGACTGCGCTCCAAGCTATCCAGACCGGAGCTTTCCAAGGGTTCACCGTCGCTTGCGCCGCCGCCGGAAAGCGTTTGTGGGCGGTCGGGTTGCGTAGCGCTGCCGGTGCCTGCGGCCCGGTTCAACACTTCGTTGGTGGCCAGTTTCGGATCTTTTTCGTCTTCCTCCGCGGCTTTCGGCGACAGTTGTTTGGCGATCAAATCAGCGAAGCCTACACCCGGTTTGCCGGCCAGATGCATGGCCATTTGCTGGTCGTACATATCGCGGTAAAACTCGCTTTGCTGGCTGTCCAGAATGCCGTCGGCCAGTTTGGCGTCGCGCATGCTCTTCATCATCATGCTCAGAAATAGCGATTCGAATTGCTTGGCGACTTCCTTGACAGCGGCCGGCGATTGCTCGCGGGCGCTCTGTTTCAATTTCGCCAGGCTGTTAAAGTCGGTGTATACCGCGGCGCTGTCTGCATTCAACATAAGGAATCCCCCCCAAACCGGTTTAAAACAACGTGCCGGTTAGCGTTAAATCACGATCAATTCGGCACGTAACGCGCCGGCCGATTTCAGCGCTTCCAGGATCGCCACCAAGTCGCTGGGGCCGGCGCCGACGCCATTGACGGCCTGCACGATTTCGTCCAAAGACACGCCGGGATTGAACACGAACATGTGGTTCTTATCTTCCTTGACCTCGACGTTGGATTGCGGAGTCACCACGGTGCTGCCGCCCGACAACGGATTGGGTTGGCTGACTTGCGGATTCTCGCTGATCGTCACCGTCAGGCTGCCGTGCGATACCGCTGCCGGTTGTACCCGCACCTTGCTGTTGATAATGACGGTGCCGGTGCGCGAATTGACGATCACTTTGGCCGGCGCATCGTCCGGTGCCAGTTCGATGTTTTCGATGACCGAGGCGAAGCCGACCCGTTGCGCCGGATTGACCGGGGCGCGGACGCTGATCGAGGTAGCGTCTATGGCTTGCGCGGTATCGGCCCCCAGGGTTTTGTTGATCGAATCGGCCATGCGCTGGGCGGTGGTAAAGTCGGAGGTGTTCAGGTTGAACACCATATCCGGGCTTTGATCGAACGAAGTCGGGACGATGCGTTCCACCGTGGCGCCGCTTGGAATCCGGCCGACCAGCGGGTTATTGACCGTAACTTTGGAACCGTCCTGGCCGCCGGCGCTGAGGCCGCCGACGACCAGATTGCCTTGCGCCATGGCATAGACGTTGCCGTCGGCGCCGCGTAACGGGCTCATCAATAGCGAACCGCCGCGCAGGCTTTTGGCGTCGCCCATCGACGATACGGTAACGTCGATTTTTTGGCCGGGTTTGGCAAAGGCCGGCAAATCGGCGTGGATGCTGACCAAGGCCACGTTTTTCGATTTTGGGTCGATATCCGGCGGTAAGGTCATGCCCAGTTTGCCCATCATGCTGCGCAAGCTCTGGCCGGTAAACTTGGTTTTGTCGCCGGTTTTGTCCAGGCCGGTCACCAGGCCGTAGCCCACCAACTGGTTGGTACGGACGCCGGCAATCGAGGCGATGTCTTTAATGCGTTCGGCCTGGGCCTGACCGGCACCGAGTAGCAGAAGCAGGAAAATTAAATGTTTCATGATGTTCTCCTGGCCGATCAGAACGGGAAGATCGGGCTGGACAAAATCCGGGTGATCCAGCCGGGTTTGCTGCTGTCGGCCAGCGCACCGTCGCCGGTGTACATGATGGTGGCGTCGGCCACTTTGCTGGACGGAATGGTGTTGGCAACGTTGATGTCGATCGGCCGGACGATGCCGGACAGGCGGACGTATTCGCTGCCGTCGTTCAGGGTCACGCGTTTTTCGCCGCGGACCCGCAGGTTGCCGTTGGGCAGTAAGTCGACAACAGTGACACTGATGTCGCCAGTCAAACGGTTGCTTTGCCGTGCGTCGCCTTTGCCTTCCGACGCCCGGTCCATGCTGTAGTCCAGCGACGTTGCCAAATCGTGCCCGAGCAGGGCGGAACTGGCCAGGCCGAAGATGGTCGGCGCGCTGCCGCTGGCTTTGATATCGCTTTTCTTGCTGGCTTTGGAATTGGCCTGCTTGGTGGCGTTGGTATTTTCGTCGAAGGTTACCGTCAGGATATCGCCGACCCGGCGCGCGGCATGGTCTTCGAACAAGCGCATGTCGTAACCGGCCTGGTAGATGGCACCGTTGTTTTGTTGCGGCGGTCGCAGATCGGCGGGTTGGACCGGGGCGAAGTCCGGGTCGCGTTTCGGCAGCGTGTCGCAGCCGGCCAGGAGCGACAGTATTGCCGCCAGCAGCAAAAATTTGCCGCCGGCTTGCCGCTGGATGTGGTTACGGTTTTTCATGGCCTTGGTCCTGAATTAGAGTTGTTGGGTGACGAAGGACAGCATCTGGTCGGTCGTGGAAATGGCTTTCGAGTTCATTTCGTAAGCGCGCTGGGTTTCGATCATATTGACCAGTTCTTCGACCACGTTGACGTTGGAAGTCTCCAGTGAGCCCTGAATCATCTGGCCCAGTTCGTTCTCGCCGGGATTGCCGATGATCGGTGCGCCGCTGGCGACGGTTTCGCGAAACAGGTTGTCGCCGATCGGTTCCAGGCCGGCGGTATTGACGAAATCGGCAATCTGGATCTGGCCGATCTGGTTGGCGGCGGCGGCGCCGGGCTGGGTCACCGAAACCGTGCCGTCCTGGCCGATGGTAATGCTGAGGGCGTCCTGCGGGATGGTGATGGCGGGTTCCAGCAGCATGCCGTTGGAGGTCACCAATTGGCCGGTGGAATCCATCTTGAACGAACCGTCGCGGGTGTAATTGATGTCGCCGTTGGGCTGCAGAATCTGGATGAAGCCGCGGCCGCTAATGGCAATGTCCAGCGAATTGCCGGTCTGCAAAATATTGCCTTGGGTATGGATTTTCTCGGTAGCGACGGTGCGCACCCCGGTGCCGAGTTGCAGGCCGGTTGGTAATTGGGTGTTCTGGGTCGATTGGGCGCCGGCCTGGCGTACGTTTTGGTACATCAGGTCGGCGAATATCGGTCTGGCTTTCTTGAAGCCGGTGGTGTTGACGTTGGCCAGGTTATTGGAAATAACCGCCATGCGGGTTTGTTGGGCGTCCAATCCGGACTTTGCGACCCATAGTGCTCGTTCTGTCATGACAGCCTCCTGATCTGACGATTTTTTGTCTTATCAGGAGTAAAGCAGGTTTTATGCCACTTGCATTAGCTTGGCGGCGGCAGCGGCGTTTTCGTCTATATCTTTCATGACCTTAGATTGCATGTCGAAGCTTCTGGACAGCTCGATCATCTCCACCATCGCCGCCATGGCGTTGACGTTGCTGGATTCCAGCGCGCCTTGGACCAGGGTGACGTTGGCGTCGGCCGGCAACACGCCGCCTTGCTTAGGGTGCATCAGGCCGTCTTCCAGTTTTTCCAGGTTGGCCAGGTCGGTATTGACCAGCTTGATCCGGTCTACCAGCACGGTATTGGTGGCATTGACTCCTTGCGGCACGATGCTGATGGTGCCGTCCTTGCCGATCTCGACCTTCTGTGCCGGCGGTACCGCGATCGGTTGCCCGGCTTCGCCGAGCACCGACAGGCCGGCGCCGGTTTGCAGCAGGCCTTCCGGCGTCAACCGCAAGTCGCCGGCCCGGGTGTAGGCTTCTTTGCCGTCCTTGCCGGTGACGGCGATCCAGCCCTGGCCTTCCACTGCGACATCGAGTTCGCGGCCGGTATGGTAGATCGAACCGTTCGACAAGTCTGTGCCCGGGCGTTCGGCCATCGAGTACACCCGGGCCGGATAGCCCGGGCCGAAGCTGGGCATGGCTCGAAATTGCTCGAAGTCCGACTTGAAGCCGGTGGTTTGTGCGTTCGCCAGATTATTGGCGTTGGCCGATTGCGCCATCAGGGTTTGCTTGGCGCCGTTCATCGCAATGTAAAGGCTACGGTCCATGAGCGGCCTCCTTTAATTATCGAATCTGCAAGATGGTCTGCATGATGCTGTTTTCGGTGGTGATGGTCTGGGCGTTGGCTTGGTAGGCCTGTTGCGCGACGATCAGGTTCACCAGCTGCGCCGACAAATCGACGTTGGAGCTTTCCAAGGCGCCGGCTTGAATCGATCCGAAGTTGTTGGCGCCGGCCTGGCCCGGAATCGGCTCGCCGGAATTGGCGCTTTGGCCCCAGGAGGTGTCGCCCAGTTTTGCCAACCCGTTGTTGTTGGCGAAACGCGTCAACGCGACTTTACCCATGGTTTGCGAGCCGCCGTTGCTGAAGCGGGCAAATATCACGCCTTCGTCGTCGATGTCGATACCGGTCAGACGCCCCGCCGGTAAACCATTCTGCGTCATGCCGTTGACGCTGAACTTTTGCTGAACCTGGGTGGTGCCGAAGAAGTTCATAGTGTCGATTTTTATGTCGGCGGCTCCGGTCGGCGGATTGATCACGTAGCTGGACAAGCCGAATTTGCCGTCCAACGGGGTGATCAGTTTGCCGCCGGAATCGAATGTCAATTTAGCCGATTCCGGGGTGGTGCCGCCTAACGGGCCAGATGTTACCGGTACCGCGGTTTTGGTATTTGGGGTGGCGGGTTCGCTCATGTAGTGGTAGACCAGCCATTCCGAAGTACCGGTGGTCGGCGCCGTGGACGGGTCGAGTTTGACGAAGTAGGTGGTCAAGATATGCGGGGAGCCCAGCGTGTCGTAGACCGTGGTCGAGGTTTGCGAGTTATAGGTGTTGCTGTCGTCCGGGTCGAAGGGCAGTGTGCTGGGCGTGAAGTCGTCTTGCGCATCCAAATTTAACTGGATGGCTACCTTATCGGTCGCTGACGGTAAGCCGGTCAGGGTATTGATTTGTACCGGCGTGGTGACCCCGGTACTGAAACCGTCTTCGACTTTAGTGGTATTGGGGCGATAAACCAGCAATGCCTTGCCTTGGTTGTTGACCAGATAGCCTTCCTTGTTCAGTTTGAATTCGCCGGCGCGGGTATACGACAGGTCGTTGGTTTCGGTCGGGCTCTTCGCCAATGTGAAGAAACCTTCGCCGCTGATCGCCAAATCCAGGTTGTTGTCCGTGAACTGCAAATTGCCCTGATTGAACTGCTGGGCGACGTTGGCGACTTTGACGCCGGCACCGGGGGTAATGCTGCTGACGCCGCCCAAGCTGGCGGCGTAGACGTCGGCGAATTCGGAACGCGACTTTTTGAAGCCGACGGTATTGGAGTTGGCAATGTTGTTGCCGGTCACCGCCAGATTGTTGGATGCGGCGTTCAAGCCGCTGAGGGCTGTGGTAAATGGCATGTCGTTTCTCCTACAGTATCTGTTTGATTTGGCTGAATTTAACTGGGCCCAGGCCGTCCAGGTTGACTTGCATGGCCGTGTTGCCGTTGGCCATGGTTACGCTTTTCACCAAGGACTTGATGTTGGTTGGCAATACGGTGTTTTTGCCCTCCAAGTAGGCATATGCCTGAATCTTGTAAACGCCGGGGTCGGCCAGATTTCCGGCCTTGTCCTTCCCGTCCCATTCGAAACGGGTTGTGCCGGCGGATTCGGCGCCGAGATCGATTTCGCGGATGGTTGCTCCGGTTTCCGGGTCGATGATTTTGACGCCGACATTCGGCGAACTGGCCGGCATTTCGAAATCGCCGGAGACGCTGCCGCCGGCGCCGAGTAAGGCTCTTTCGCTTGGTGCCGACACGTAACGGCCGACTAGTCCGGATGCTTGCAAGGCCTGATTGGAACTGATCGAGCCGGCGAATTCCTTGAAAGAGGCCTGCAGGTCTTGGATGCCGGAGACGGTGCTGAACTGGGCCATCTGGCCCAGGAATTCGCCGTTGTCCATCGGTTTCAACGGATCCTGGTGTGTCATCTGCGTGGTCAGCAATTTCAGAAACTGGTCTTGGCCCAGCGTTTGTTTTTGGCTGTTGGCCGACGAGGACGAGTTGGTCGTGGCCAGGCCGAGGTTGTTAAATGTGTCGATAGCGCTTGTGCTCATGGTTCACCTCAGCGGCCCATTTTCAGGGTTTGTAAAATCAGATTTTTCGCGGTGTTCAAAACCTCGACGTTGTTTTGGTACGAGCGCGATGCGGACATCATGTTGGCCATTTCCTCGACGGTGTTGACGTTGGGTTTGTAGATGTAGCCGGTGGCGTCGGCCATGGGATGGTTAGGGTTGTATTCCATGATCGGCGGGGCCTGGTTTTCGACAACGCCCAACACGTTGACGCCGCTGGCGGTGTTGTTTTTATCCATGATGTTCTTTAATTCGGCGGCAAACACCGGCTGCCGCGATTTGTAGACCTGATCGATGCTGCTGCTGACGCTGTTGGCATTGGACATGTTGCTGGCCACCAGATTCAGGCGCAGGTTCTCGGCATTCATGCCGCTGCCGGCGACGTCGAATATGCGTAAGGAAGTCATGGCTATTCTCCTTTGATGGCGGTCATCAAACCCAGGAAATCGTCGTTGATGAAGCGCAGGCTGGCTTCGTATTGCACGGCGTTTTCGGCATATTTGGCTTGTTCGATATGGGTTTCGACGGTATTGCCGTCGAGCGAGGCATGCTGCGGGTTGCGGTACAACAGGTCGGCGCCGAGGACATTGTGCTGTCCGGCCAGATGGCCGCTGTGGCTGCGCTTCAGCTCGCCACCGCCGTCGCTAAGCGTTTGTTGGAATACGGCTTTGAAATCGAGGTCGCGGGCCTTGTAGTCCGGCGTATCGGCATTGGCCAGGTTGGACGCCAGTATTTCTCCGCGTTTCTCGCGAAGCATCAGGGCTTGCGGGTGTATACCCAAAGCGTTGTTGAAGTTGATTGCCATGATTGCCACCTTGCTGGTTTTTTTAATAAAAAAGCAGTAAGCGTGCCTGAAAAAAAAATTATTTAATTTTCAGTTGTGTGGCGGCGATGAGGGGCTATTTTGGCGTCAAAATCCAGTGTTGGGCTGCGGGCGGCAAAAACTTGCCGGTTGCCGGAGCCGTCAAGAAGTCGGCGCCGTGTCAGTCCGGTTTTCGGAAATAAGTGGCAAGTCCGGAACGGACCAATTCGTATGTGCCGATCCCGGTCGGCATGGCTTCGGTGCTGCTCAGAAACAAATAGCCGCCCGGCTCCAGGCTGTCGGCCATTCGCGTCAAAATGTCGCGCTTGATGGCGTCGGAAAAATAAATCAGTACGTTGCGGCAAAAAATGATGTCGAACCGGCCTAGAGCGGTGAAGGATTTCAAGAGATTGAACTGTTGAAACCGAACTTGGCGGGTTACATCGTCGTTTAACAGATAACCGTCGTAACTTTTCTGGAAATATCTGGCTTTAGCCGCTTCGTCTATCCCCCGGGACAGTGCGGCGTCGGAATAACAGGCGCGCTTGGCGTCTTCGAGAATCGCTTCGGAAATGTCGGTGCCGATAATTTGCAGCGTCCGGTTTTTGCCGCTTGCGCGCAAGGCGTCCAAGCCGCAGATGCTGATGGAGTAGGGTTCCTGGCCGGACGAACAGGCTGCTGACCAGATGCGGATACTGCCGTTTTTTTGTGCCAGGAGTTGAGGCAGTACGGTGTCGCGCAATTCGGCGAATTGGCGTTCGTCGCGAAACCAGAAGGTTTCGTTGGTGGTCATCGCATCGATTACGGCGCTTCTCAGTTTTTGGGCGGAGAATGCGTTGGATTGCAGGGCCGTCGCCAGGCCGGGGAAGCCGGACAGTTCGAACTTGGCCAACAAGGGTTGCAACCGGCTTTTGACCAGATATTGTTTGTTGTCGCCGAGTTCGATACCGCAGTTTTGGCTGAGAAACTGTTGAATGGTTTGGTAGTCGGCCGGCGATATACTGCCGGCGAAGTCCAGTGAGTTTTCGGTGCCCGCCGAGGTCAACATGTGGGGTGAAAATCCGAGCTGTCCTGCTCAGGAATGCTCGGCGTGGCTGACTCTTAGTTGGGCTTGAATAGCTTGCATCAGCGAATCCGGCTCGAACTTGGCTAGAAACTCGTTGGCTCCAACTTTTTGGACCATGGCAGTATTGAATACACCGCTTAACGACGTGTGCAGGATCACGTAGATGTGCTTCATGTTCGGGTCGGCTTTGATTTTGGTTGCCAGTGTGTAGCCATCCATTCGCGGCATTTCCACGTCGGAAATAATCAGGGAGTATCGGTCTTCGATTTTAGTGCCTTCGGCAATCAGAGCGCACAAGTGTTCCCAGGCTTCCTGCCCGTCTTTGAGTGTGGTGCATTCGACGCCGATCTGTTCGCAAACCCGTTTGACCTGGTTTCTGGCTACCGAGGAATCGTCGACGACCAGAATGTGGTCGTTTTGGCTCATTACGTTCTGGTCTATAGACTCCGCCGACGCTTCTTCCCGGCCGCCGATCACTTCCTTCATGACTTTTTCCACGTCGATGACTTCGATCAACTCGCCTTCGACTTCGGTGACCGCCGTTAGATAGCTTTCTTTGCCGGTGCCGGTGGGCGGGGCTTTGACTTGTTCCCAGCCGATATTAATGATCCGGTCTACTGAGCCGACCAAGAAGCCTTGGATGGAACGGTTGTATTCAGTAACGATCACGTAGCAACCGGCATCTCGTTGCAGTGGGCGCATGCCAATGGCCATGGATAAATCCAAGACCGGTATGGTTTTACCGCGCAAATGGGCTACGCCGCATATCACCGAATGCGAGTTTGGGATTTGGGTCAAAGGGGGGCATTGAATGACTTCCTGGACTTTGAACACGTTTATCCCAAAACGCTGGCGGCTGACCAGTTTGAATAAAAGCAGTTCGAATCGGTTATGCCCAGCCAGTTTGGTTCGTTGATCGACTCCGTCTAAGATTCCGGCCATATATCCCCCTGAATAACGTTCGCCTAAGTATAGCGGCATTGTTACGGTTTACTTGAAATTTGCTGGTACGTTTTATGCTGAAAGCTTCGGGTAAGTCAAAAAAATGGCGATTAATATGAACAAGCTAAAGCTAGCCTTGGTTTTGATGTTGGTGTGCGCAACGGCGTGGGGAGGCTCGACCCAGTCCGGGCAACAGATTCAGGATGCAATTAACCAATTTGTCAGGTCGACATTGGAAGCTGGGGGGAAATACGAGATCAATCTGACGCCACTCGATCCGCGCCTGCAATTGCCCGTCTGCGAACAAGCATTGCAAGTGTTTGCTCAAACCGGCGAAATCAAGCCCGGGCGTAACACCGTTGGCGTCCGTTGCTACGGCGACAAGGGCTGGACGATATACAGCACCGTGTTGTTGAAGTCATTTAAAGACGTGCTGGTGTTGAATAAGTCTATGCAGCGAAACGACATTATTCGGGCGGAACATTTGACTGTGGAGACCCGCGATGCCGGCATGTTACCGCAGGGGTACCTCGCCGACATGAGCGATGTATTGGATAAGCAGGCAGCCCGAAACATCCCTGCCGGTAGCGTTTTGAATCGGCAGCATGTAGCGGACCCTACAGTGGTTCACCGGGGCGAACGGGTCAATATCGAATCCAGTAAGGCGGGCGTCGTGATCAGCGCGATGGGAGCTGCGATGGGCGACGGCGCGAAAGGGCAGAAAATCAGCGTGCGGAACCTGTCCTCCAATCGCGTGATTCAAGCCGTCGTGGTGAATACCGGCCAGGTTTCGGTTAATTTTTAAATGTTGCTAAAGGAATTTACTATGATGCCGCTAAATGCTTTAGATAAAACTCACCTGGGAATTTCGCCATGGCTATCGAATCAATCAGCGGCAAGCCTGTCACCACTTCAATACCCGCAAAAGCCGGGGTTAAAGATGCGGCCGAGCCTAAACAACGGACCGAGACCAGCGCCGTTACCGACACTGTCGAGATCACCGCCACCGCCCAAGATATCAAAACGGCTGCTGCCGGCGTTTCGGCGCCACTGGTCAATGAAGACCGCGTAGCGGCGATTAAAGCGGCTATTCAGGCTGGCAGCTACCAAGTCAACGCAGAGCGCGTGGCGGAAAAGATGCTGCAGTTCGATCAACAGTTACCCGACAGTACATGACTTTATGATAGAGAAAACATACCCGATCACTGAAAAACTGCTCGCCAACGGATTAAGAGCGGCCCAAAATTTGTTTGAGTTGTTAACCATCGAGTCCGATAAACTCAAGCAGAAAATCGATCCGGAAGCGATAGCCTCCATCGCGGCCGGTAAAAGAGACTTGGTGGCGCAGTTGGAGCAATTCACCAAACAGTTGGGCCAAGTTTTAGCAACCGAGCAGTTGACCGTCGGTAGTGACGGCATCAAAAAATATCTGGCCAAAGCCGGCGCTGCCGGTATCCATGTCGATGGCACTTGGACCAGTTGGGCCGATCTCGCCAAGTTATCTGAAAATTGCCGAGCGCTGAACGAGCAAAACGGTGCAAGTATCGCGTTGCTAAGCCGGCATACCCAGCGTTCTTTGCAAATACTGCGCGGCAAATCGCCGCTTGCGGCCACTTACGGACCGGATGGCGTAACCCGTAACGAGCTGTTTTCGCATACTTTAATTTCAGTGTAGACTGAGCGCCGAATTACTTTACGGGCCGCTCGCCATGCTGAGTAAGTTGAAGCATCTTTTTTCCAAAGCCAGCGCATCCACGCCTGAAGTCGATGACGATTTATTGGCTTTTGAAAATCCCAATTTCATTACCGATCCCGATAAAATCGCCCGCCTGCTCGGAGAAATCGAAAGCAGTTCGCCGTTGTGCACCATTCAAATAGAAGGTTTTGCAGAAGATTTCAGCTCGTCGGTCTTGAGCATCAAGTTGGACAAAAACGCCATCATTTTGGACGAATTGATGCCCCAGCACGGCAACGATTTGTTGCTGCGTTCCCGGGCGCTGAAGTTATCGACCTTTCATAAAGGGATACATTTGTCCTTCCATTTGGCCAATATCGAGGTCGGCCACTCCAAAGGCATCAACTACTACAAGGCACCCCTGCCGGATCGAGTGTTTTATCCGCAACGCCGACGTTCGCCGCGGCTGGAAATCAGCGCCATAGATATCCCTTTTAGCGGTGTGGTTCAGCGTACCGGGATATCGATCGGCGGTTACCTGTTCGATCTTTCGAGAGGTGGGGCCGGTGTCAGCGTACCCATCAACAGAGCGCGGGTGCAGCGCGGCGATGTGATCAAAAATTGCCAGCTTACTTTCGACGATTACGTGATGGATTTCGAATTTGCCGTCCGCTTTGTAAAGCCGGTTTCCGCGACGTCTCCCAAAGTGCAAATCGGCGGAATTTTCGAAGGGCTTTCCGCGAGAAGCCAATCGAAACTATCCTATTTCATCACATCGCTCGAACGGGTCGAGATTCGAAAACAGAAAGCCTGAGCCGCTTGCTATGGTAAAATTCGCCTGATTAATCACTTAGTCCCGGTAGCTCAGTAGGATAGAGCGGTCCCCTCCTAAGGGACAGGTCGTACGTTCGAATCGTATCCGGGACGCCATGAATCTGATCCTGATTTTATTGAATCCCGACGTCAGTCGCAGGTTTGACTACACATAAAAAAGCCGGCACGCAGCCGGCTTTTTTGTTTCTTGCGGTAGGTTTGGTTAGGCGGATGGGCTGTTTTTGCGCTTCCAACCCAGGACGCCTACTACGCCGCTGAGAAACAGCCATGTCGCTGTTGGCAACGGCACCACGGTCGGAATAATTGGCGATACGCTTAAGCTGCCGGTATAGGTGCCCTCCTTCGACAAGCCTTTGATCGCAAGCTGGTAATTGCCGGCCCCTAAAACGGGTATGTTGTTCAACGAAATCAAGTTAAACGTGGTCAATAGTTCCTGGTAAAACGGCGGAACATTTGGGAAAGGCAAATTAACCAAGGTCGGAGTCGATGCAACCGAAAACGACGTCAACGAACCGGTGGCTATGACTGCCGAAGTGGCGTCGAGCAATTCCACGCTGGCGCTAGAGATACCGTTAGTGCTGGTTACAGTAGCGTTGCTGAAATCGGTCGTCAGACTAACCAATGTTTGGACGTTTTGAAAACTTACTGCCCCTGATAAATTGTAGGCATCGTAAACATCGTCAATCACAAAGTCGTAGATTTTACTGAACGGACCTACACCTACGGTATTGTCGATCACCGTCGCAGCGGCCGGTGTAAGTAGGGTAGACGCTGCCGCCTCAGGCAAATAGCCCGCGCCGGTCAGTGCCAGACAGCCCGTCAAAAGATAACTTATTTTGTTTTGTTTCATAGTCGATTCTCGCGAGAGTAAATTTGTGCCAAGGCCTCTGAACCATTCTTTAGCCGGCATCAGACAAAAGTGCAGACGCTCATAACAGCAGGTCTGGTTCAGGCATCAAAGTGCGATCTCCCACATCGATAAGTTGGGAGGTGGGCGAGTCGCTCCCATACAGGCGCCGTCCCTTTCCTGTCCCCCATGCTCCGAAGGGTAAACGTCATTTCCTGGTGCGGTTGTTCGCAGGTGTTTTTACCCGTTTGTCGGCCTTTTTGTCTGGACAGAATTATAGACAGCAAGAGTGGGGAAATTCGTAAGTTGATGAACTTTAATCGAATCTTAATTTGTTACTAATCAATGGTCCGGAAATAAGGGATAGAATCTTTTACATGGTTTTTGTGGGGTGAATGTCGTGGCCTCCGCTCAGCGGATCAGCAGTCATGCGTTGGCTTCGCGGCGATGTATGCGTTGCAGCCAGGTTGCACTTGACGTTGAAGAACGACGGGTGCTAACGGGCATATGACCATTTCCTGTCGGATTAATTTGAGCGTTAGGCTCTGCAAAGGTTTGGCGAGGCGGTTCAACAATTTGGAAGTGTCCAAATTCCGATCGGCCTCCGCGCAAGAACTCTTTGAACACCTGTCTTCGGCAATGTTGTAGACAGGCGGGCTAGAGTAAGTTGGCCGAGGACGGCCGTTTGTTAACGTAAATGTACGGAGAAAATCAATGAAAATGATTTCATATTTTAGGCTTTGGCTTGCCGTTTGCCTGTTTGCAGTGTCGACTGCAAGCTCGGCCGGCATTATCTGGGAATCGACGGATGGAGATATCAATTTCTTGTCCGTCGGATTTTCGTCACCGTTTCCGACTGGCGATACTTTTGGCATCTTCTCGGCTACTGCCGATTTGTCGAGTGCGGCACCGTTATACACTTTTTCGGGCGTCGGTAACTTTGCCACATCAAGCCCGTTCAAATTGGGTTTGCTGACTGTCAGTGGCTGGGTCAGCGAGAGTGCTAATTCCAATCTAGCTGGTAACACTTATTTGCTGAGTTTTGCTAAACCGGGTATCAGCAATACGCTAAGCCTGCTGTATGGCTTCGATATCAAACCGGCCGCTGACCAAGATCCGGTGTCTGGTGTGCCTCTACCTGCTTCAATCTGGTTTATGACCAGTGCGTTGCTGGGTTTCCTGTATGTGGGACGCAATAAATCTAATCTGGTCGCTTGATTTTTCTCCGGATCAAACAGTCTTGTTTGATCCGGCATTTTTATCTAATTAACCCGGTGTTTATTTATACCGCGCAATATCAGCGATAATCCGAACTTTATTCTCCTGTAGGTGAGTCGGTGGCAAGGGTTCTGATTGTTGGATGCGGTAAGATTGGTTTTGGTTTGGCTACCGCATTGAGCTGTAGCGGTCATTCCGTGACTGGGTTAAAACGCACGCCCTTGGCGGTTCCGCCACCATTTCCGCTACGGTTAAGCGACATTACGCGGCCGTTATCGTCAGCCTCAATTCCTACCGACTACGACTTGGTCGTGTTTGTCGTATCCGCGGACAGTCGGCAGCATGAGCAATATCAAGCGCTTTATGAAACCGGTCTTAACAACGTCTTGCATCATTTTGCCGATGCCGGAGCGACGCCCCCCTTTCTTATGGTTTCTTCCACCAGCGTTTACGGCCAAAACGGCGGGGAATGGGTCGACGAAGCCAGTCCGACGCAACCGGCCAGCGCAACTGCTGAGTGGTTGGTAAAAGCCGAGCAGCGCTTGTGGCAGGCCGGAGAGCGTAACTGTGTGGTCAGATTTTCCGGCATATACGGCCCCGGTCGCGACTGGCTGTTGAGGCGGGCGGCCGCCGGAGAGGCGATTCAGCGCGATCCGCCCAGCTACACCAATCGCATCCATCAGGACGATTGCGTCGCGGTGCTGTTGTTTCTGATTGGCAAAATGCTGGATGGAACCAAGCTCGACCCGTGTTATGTGGCCAGCGACAACGATCCGGCGCCGTTGTGGGACGTCATGACCTGGATCGCGGTGCAATTCGGCTATCCGCCGCCGCAGGCTGTGCCGCCGGTGACAGGCGCGCCGCAAAACAAGCGCTGCAGTAACGCTCGGCTCAATGCCTTGGGCTATCGCTGGCTCTATCCGAGTTACAAGGACGGTTATTTGTCGCCGTATTCCGCTTGAATCGATTGCCTTTGTCGCTTGTTGGCAGTGACGGTTTTCGCCGTCGGCGATACCGTTGCGGTGGCGAGAAAATTGGGTACACCCTTCTCGCCGCTGAGCCTGAAGTCTTCGCGCAGGCAAGCCAGCGCGCTAGTTCGATCTAGCTGCATAGGGCCAATCATCACCTGGTAGGTCAGTTCGAACAAACGCTTCAACGCTATTTGCCAGGTACTGCCGCTCAGCGCATAAAGGTGTTCGCTGAATTGCATGAACCGGGCAAACGGCCGGTCGGCTAAAATCAGCGGCAAGGTGTGGGCGAAGCGGCCGGAGTTGCCGATCAAATCCCAGAAGCGGGCAAAGCGGCCGATACCTTGCATCTCGGCGAAACTGAATGTGCTGCTGCTGAGCAAGGTGTAAGGCGGATTCGGATCGTAACGTAAATCGAACGCTTGGGTGTGGCGGTTGATCGGCGCGCCGCGCAGCCGTTTCAGGATGCCGACCTGGATTTCCTGCGGCTGCAAGGCCACCAACGCATCGAAGCTGTTACCGAAATTTGCCAGCGTGTCGCCGGGCAGGCCGGCGATCAGATCGGCGTGAATGTGGGCGTGTGAATGCTGCCGGAGCCAAGCCAGATTGGCTTTGGTTTTCTCGTTATCCTGCCTGCGGCTGATTAACTGTTGCACGGCCGGATCGAAACTTTGTACGCCGATTTCGAATTGCAACACCCCTGGCGGAAAGCGGGCAATGGCGGCTTTCAAGCGCTCCGGTAAATTGTCCGGGATGACTTCGAAATGCAAATAAAGGTCGCTGCTCAGCCGTTCCAGAAAAAACTCCAGAATCGCCACGCTGGTATCGGTCTTCAAATTGAAAGTGCGGTCGATGAATTTAAAATTGCGGGCGCCGCGGCGATGCAATTCAGACATGCTGGTTAAAAAAGCTTCCAGCGCAAACGGCTTCGCGGTCAGGTCGAGCGAGGACAGGCAGAACTCGCATTTGAACGGGCAACCGCGCGAGGCCTCGACGTAAATGATGCGCTGGCGGATATCGGTATCGCTGTAATAAGGGTAGGGCGATGCCAGGTTTTGCAAGGCCACGGTTTGGCCGGCGATGATTTTGGCCGGCGGCTCGTTGCCGGCCAGCAGTTGGCGGCATAAGTCCGGGAAACTGACTTCGCCGTAGCCGGTGACGATGTAATCCGCCAACTCCGCCCAGGCCGGTAAGTCGGGCGGATGGCTGACTTCCGGACCGCCGACTACCAAAACGATCTGCGGTGCGACCTGCTTCAAAATCGCCGCAATCGCGCCAACTTCCGCCACATTCCAGATATAGACGCCAAACCCGATAATTCGCGGCTGCTGCGCCAGCAATTTTTCGACGATTTCCAGCGGGCGTTGCTGAATGCCGAATTCGAGTAGCGCCGTGCGTACCTGCAATTCGCCCATATTGGCGTAAAGGTAGCGCAAGCCGAACGCGCTGTGGATGTAACGGGCGTTCAGAGTGGTGATGACGATATCGGGCATGTTCGGTCGGGTTTACTGGTCTGTAGCTGGGCGGGTTGCGAGCATAACATCGATTGTCGGGCACGATAAACCGTAACCGGGTGCGGTTGCCGCTTGAAATATTCCGCATCGACTGCCATTAAGTGGGGGCCGGAGCCTATGCCGGCCTGATAAAATGCCAGCGGGACTTGTCCCCAATTCGAACCCAGTTTGTATCGTCATGAAAAAATTACTGAATCAAAGTTTCTTAACCAATTTCATCTCATTGTTGATTATCGCTGCCGGCTACCTCAGCCCTTATTACGCGGAGACCTTGAAGGCCATCGGCTTCTTTGCGTTTTCCGGCGCGATTACCAATTGGCTGGCAATCCACATGCTGTTCGAGAAAGTGCCGTTTTTGTACGGTTCCGGCATCATTCCGGCCCGGTTCGAGGAGTTTAAAGCTTCGATCAAGGCCTTGATGATGGAGCAATTTTTCACCGTGGAAAATATCGAGCAATTCATCGAAACCGAAGAACGGCAGGGTGGCAGCATTCTGAATGTGGAACCGCTGCTGGGGGCGGTCGACTACGACAAGGTTTACGAAGGCCTGGTCAGCTCGATCATGGCTTCATCGTTCGGCGGGATGTTGCTGATGATGGGCGGCGAGCAGGCCCTACTGCCGCTGAAGGAACCGTTTTGCGAAAAAATGCAGCACACGCTTCGGGAGATGGTCGATTCGGATACTTTCAAGGCAGCTCTGCAAAACGGCCTCAACGCCCACAAAATCGGCGAAGACCTGACCGGCAAAATCGAAGCGGTGATCGACAAACGTCTGGCCGAGTTGACACCGCAGCTAGTGAAAGAAATGGTGCAATCCATCATCAAAAAGCACCTGGGCTGGCTGGTGGTTTGGGGCGGAGTATTCGGCGGCCTGCTGGGCGCGTTGTTCGGGTTTGCCTGAGCATGACCAGCGTCGAATTGGTTTACGAAAGCCACGGCGAACCGGCCGGGACTCCGCTGATCATCGTCCACGGCTTCTTGGCGGCGGCGCGTAATTGGCGCACCGTCGCCAAGCGTCTGGCCGTCAAGCGCCATGTTTACGTGCTGGATATGCGCAACCATGGCGGCTCGCCCCAGGCCGAGCATCTGGACTACCCGAGCATGGCCGGCGATTTGATTGCGTTTCTGGATCGGCACGGTATCGCCGCCGCCGATTTGCTCGGTCACAGCATGGGCGGCAAGGCGGTGATGTGGTTGGCTTTGCAGCATCCCCAGCGTGTTGCCAACCTGATCGTTGCCGACATTGCTCCGGTCAGTTACCAGCACAGCTTCGATGCGTTGATCGATGCGTTGGGCAGCTTGCCGGTAGAGAGTATCGGCAACCGCAAACAAGCGGAGGAAGCTCTGGCCGATGCGATTCCGGATCTGGCCTACCGCCAGTTTTTGCTGCAAAACCTGTTGCTAAAGGACGGCCAGTACTACTGGCGGATCGACCTGGATATCATGCGGCGCAACGCCCACCATATCGTCGGTTTTCCTGACGCCGATACCGCAAGGTTTGCCGGCCCTGCCTTGTTTATCGGCGGCGAGCGCTCGAAATACATCGACGAGCAGGCCGTGTACCAGGCATTTCCCGCTGCCAGAATCAGCACAATCCCGGATACCGGGCACTGGCTGTATGTCGAAGCGCCCGAAACATTCTGCCGGATGGTGGAGGATTGGCTGTCTGGCAAGCGCTAACAGCTTGATTTTTTAGGGTTTAGAACCTTGGTACACTAGCCGTTCCCCGGGTAGCGGCTATCATCCGCTCAGCCTTGAAGCGAGAGCATTGCGGAGTACCTACATGTCCAACCATTCCTGTCAGCAGTCGCCAATCCGAAAACACCACCGGCTGGCGCTTTCAATGGACGATTTTATCGCGTCGCAAACGGAAGCGGCGCTCAGCGATTATCTGTCGCTGTCGTTTAGCAGCGAAGGCGACTTCACCAAAATCAGCATAACTACCGTCGGTCCGGAACCCGTTACCTATTCGGCGCTGGTGCCGGCCGCCATGACCCCGGATTGGCAGACTCTGGTGTTTGTGGCGCAACCGTTCAAATTGGGTGAGTTAAGCGATTTCAGTTCGGTGGCCGAGAAACGAAAAGCTTGTGTTAGAATCGCGCGGCTTGCGCCGATTCGGCTGACACTGCGCACCAAAGGCGGGCAACGCCGGCGCAGAGGCGGCTCCAATGCCGATGGCGCATAACTCTAGCCATCCCTTTTCATAACTATTTATTCGAAACGCTCATGAGTAAACCAAAAAAAGTCGCAATTCTTACCGCTGGCGGTTTGGCGCCATGTCTGAACTCTGCTATCGGCAGCTTGATTGAACGTTACACGGAAATTGATCCGAGTATCGAAATCATCTGCTACCGCGGCGGCTACAAAGGCCTGTTGCTGGGAGATTCATACCCTGTCACCGCGGAAGTGCGTCAAAAAGCCGGTTTACTGCAACGTTTCGGCGGTTCCGTGATCGGCAATAGCCGGGTCAAACTGACGAATGTCAAAGACTGCGTCAAACGCGGTTTGGTTAAAGAAGGCGAAGATCCGCAAAAAGTCGCGGCCGACCAGTTGATCAAAGACGGCGTCGATATTCTGCACACCATCGGCGGCGACGACACCAATACCGCCGCGGCCGATCTGGCGGCATTTTTGGCGAAGAACAACTATGGCCTGACCGTGATTGGTTTGCCGAAAACCGTCGACAACGACGTATTCCCGATCAAACAATCTTTGGGGGCTTGGACCGCTGCCGAGCAAGGCGCGCGTTACTTCATGAACGTGGTGGCCGAGAACAACGCCAACCCGCGCATGCTGATCGTCCACGAAGTGATGGGCCGCAACTGCGGCTGGTTGACCGCCGCCACCGCCCAGGAATACCGTAAACTGCTGGATAAAGCCGAGTGGCTGCCGGAATTGGGACTGAGCCGCGAATCTTATGAAGTCCACGCCGTGTTCGTCCCGGAAATGGCGATCGATCTGGAAGCCGAAGCCAAGCGTCTGCGCGAGGTGATGGACAAAGTCGATTGCGTCAACATCTTCGTTTCCGAAGGTGCCGGCGTCGAGTCCATC
This sequence comes from Methylomonas sp. Uni0011, assembly GCF_056850255.1. Taxonomy (NCBI): domain Bacteria; kingdom Pseudomonadati; phylum Pseudomonadota; class Gammaproteobacteria; order Methylococcales; family Methylococcaceae; genus Methylomonas; species Methylomonas sp. Uni0011. The sequence continues at coordinate 36,502 of NZ_JBVVNO010000004.1, read as the reverse complement.
GTCGCCGAAATGCAGGCCAAAGGCCAGGAAGTGCCGCGCGACGCCTTCGGCCACATCAAACTGGATGCGGTCAACCCCGGCAAATGGTTCGGTGAGCAATTCTCGCAAATGGTCGGCGCCGAAAAAACTCTGGTGCAAAAATCCGGTTACTTTGCCCGTGCCGCCGCGTCCAACGTCGACGACATGCGCTTGATCAAATCCTGCGCCGACTTGGCGGTCGAATGCGCCTTCCGCCGCGAATCCGGCGTGATCGGCCACGACGAAGACAACGGCAACGTGCTGCGGGCGATCGAATTCCCGCGCATCAAAGGCGGCAAGCCGTTCAATATCGATGCCGACTGGTTCAACAAAATGCTGGGCGAGATCGGCCAGCCCAAAGGCGGCAAGGTCGACGTTAGTCACTAAGTCGTTTTCGCCTTAGAAGAACGGCAGGGGCGGTTTAACCGTCCCTTTTTGTTTGGGAAAGGCGAATAGATTCGCCTCTATCAACAATTCACAAACCCAAATCGGTCAAACCGGCGTGCTCGTCGGGACGGCGGCCCAGCGGCCAGTGAAACAGGCGCTCGTTGTCTGTGATCGGTAAATCGTTGATGCTGGCAAAGCGGCGCTGCATCAGGCCAAATTCGTTGAACTCCCAATTTTCGTTGCCGTAACTGCGGAACCAGTTACCGGCGTCGTCGCGCCATTCGTACGCAAACCGAACCGCGATGCGGTTATCGCTGAAGGCCCACAACTCCTTGATTAACCGGTAATCCAGTTCCCTGGCCCATTTGTGTTGCAAAAATTCTTTGATCTGTTGCCGGCCCACCGGAAACTCGGCGCGATTGCGCCAGCGGCTGTGTTCGGTATAGACCTGCACGACCCGATCCGGATCGCGGCTGTTCCAGGCGTCTTCGGCCATCCGCACTTTTTGCGCGGCGGTTTCGGCGGTAAACGGGGGAAGGGGTGGTTTGGTTTCCATAGTGCGCTCCCGAAAGATGAGGATTGTGTAGACAGGTTTGTCTACATGGCCATGGTAGCAATAGTAGACAGAGTTGTCTACAATCGAGCCATGGCCATGGATTCATCGAAAACCGCTTCCGACTTACCCGCGCGCGAGCGAATTTTGTTGGCGGCGCACGACTTGTTTTACCGCGAAGGTATTCGCGCCACCGGCGTCGATAAAGTGATTGCCGAGTCGGGCGTTACCAAAGTCACGTTCTACCGCCACTTTCCGAGCAAGAACGCTTTGATTCGGGCGTTTCTGGATTACCGGCACCGGATCTGGTTGGAATGGTTTGCCGACGCGATCCGGCGCCATGGCGGCTATGCGGGAAGCGGGCTATTGCCGCTGGTCGAGGTGATGGCGGAATGGTTCCGCAAGCCGATTTACCGCGGCTGCGCATTTATCAATAGCGTTGCCGAACTGGGCGGCGCGTTGCCGGATGTCGTCGAGATTTGCCAGAGCCATAAGCAGGACATGGCGATGGCGATTCGGGAATTGCTGGTTGATACGCCTCAGCGCGATGCGCTGGCGCAAGCGGCGGCGGTCGCGATAGACGGCGCTATCGTCCGCGCCCAGACCGAAGCCCGGGACGCGGAGGTCAAACAGTCGTTGGATAGTTTGGCCTTGCTGTTGTCGGCATTGCAGACAGCGTCAACGGCGGCGGCCGAAGCGGCGCAGCAGTAACTTTTCCAGGCCGACGATGGCGTAAATCGCCAGGCTGACCGCCAAAATCAATAGCCATTCGTCCTGGCCGATCGCCGCGCTGCCGAACAATTGCTGCATGACCGGCCAGTAGGTGAACAATAACTGCAGGGCGATCATGGCGCTGACGCCGACCAAGACCCAGGGATTGGAAAATACGCCGACTTTAAACATCGAATAACGTAAAGAACGGCAATTGAACAAATAAAACAATTCGCCGAACACGAACACGTTTACCGAGACCGTGCGGGCTTTGGCCAGGGTTGCTTGCTGCGTCAATTCCCATTCGAACAAGCCGAAGGCGCCGGCCAGCAACAGCACGCCGACCAAGCAAATCCGAAACAGCAAGTGCCGGGTCAGGATCGGCTGCTCCGGATTGCGCGGCTGACGCTGCATCAAGCCCGGTTCCTTGGGTTCGAAGGCCAGCATCAATCCCAATAGCACGGCCGTGGTCATATTGATCCACAAAATCTGCAGCGGCGTGATCGGCAATGCCACGTTGGCGAATACCGCTGCGGTGATGACCAGGCCTTCGCCGAGATTGGTCGGCAGGGTCCAGGCGATGAACTTCACCAGATTGTCGAACACGCCGCGGCCTTCTTCGACGGCGGCTTCTATCGTCGCGAAATGGTCGTCGGTCAGCACCATGGCTGCCGCTTCCTTGGCGACTTCGGTGCCGCCCAGCCCCATCGCTACGCCGATGTTGGCCTGACGCAAGGCTGGCGCGTCGTTGACGCCGTCGCCGGTCATCGCCACGACGTGGCCTTTGGCTTGTAGGGCGCGGACCAGAAGCAGTTTTTGCTCCGGGGCGATGCGGGCGTAAACGCTGCAATGTTCGACCTGCTGCAGATAGTCGGCTTCGGCGTAATTTTCCAGTTCGCTGCCGGTGATGGCTTTTTCGCTGTGGCGCATGCCGAGCTGCTTGGCGATTGCCAAAGCCGTGACCGGGTGGTCACCGGTGATCATTTTTACGGCGATGCCGGCCCGGTAGCAGGCGGCTATCGCCCGGGCCGCTTCCGGCCGCGGCGGGTCTATCATCGCTTGCAGGCCGAGAAATGTCAGGCCGCTGCGGACTTCGCTGTGGTCGACGGCATCGTCGCCGTGGTCGGTACGGGCGAAGGCCAGGACGCGCAGTCCTTGCGCGGCCAGGATTTCGACTTGGCGTTGCAGTTGGGTTTTGTCGAGCGGAACCGGTTGCAAATCGGCGGAAAATGCGCGGTCGCAACGGTCGAGCAAGCTTTCCAGCGAGCCTTTCAAGTAAACGTGGCGTTCGTCCAGCGCCAGATTGTGGTGCAGCGTGGCCATGAACTGGTATTGCGATTCGAACGGAATGGCGTCCAGCCGCGGGTGGCCGTTGCTGACGCTGGCGTGGTGCAAACCGGCTTTGTGGGCGGAGACCAACAACGCCGCCTCGGTCGGGTCGCCTTCGATCCGCCAACTGTCGACATCGGCGATCAAACGGGCATCGTTGCACAGCAGCCCGGCTTTCAAACATTCGAGCAGAGCCGGTTTTTGTTGGGCATCGACCGGTTGGCCGGCCGCGTGAAATTCGCCGTCCGGCGTGTAGCCGCTGCCGCTGACGGCGAACTGTTCGCCGCCGGCATAGACGAATTGCACTGTCATCTGGTTTTGGGTCAGCGTGCCGGTTTTGTCCGAACAAATCACCGTGGTGCTGCCCAAGGTTTCCACTGCGGGCAGTTTGCGGATGATCGCGTTACGCTTGGCCATGCGCGAGACGCCGATCGCCAGCGTGATGGTCAGCGCCGCCGGCAAGCCTTCCGGAATCGCGCCGACCGCCAATGCGACGGCGGCCATGAACATATCCAGTGCGCTTTCGCCGCGCCAGACGCCGACGGCAAATGTCAGCGCCGCGCAGGCGACGATGGCCCACAGCAGCAATTGGCTGAATTGGCTCATTTTTCGGGTCAACGGCGTTTCCAGCGGTTCGGCCGCCGCGATCAAACGGTTGATGCGGCCGATTTCGGTGTCGTCGCCGGTGCCGACTACTACTGCCAAGGCACTGCCGTAACTGACCAGCGTCGACGAATAAGCCATATTGGTACGGTCGGCCAATAAGGTCGCGGCGGGTAAGGTCTGGGCTTGTTTTTGGGCGGGCACGGACTCGCCGGTCAAAGCCGCTTCGTCTATTTTCAGTTCACGGGTTTGCAGCAGTCGCAAATCGGCCGGTACTTTGTCGCCGGATTGCAGATAAACCAAGTCTCCGGGCACCAGGTCGGCGGCGGCTATTGTGCGACGTTGGCCGTCGCGCAGTACATTGGCGCTGACGTTCAGGGTTTGTGCGAGGGCATTGATCGCTTTCAGCGCGTTGGCTTCCTGGATGAAGCCGATGATGGCGTTGACCAGCACTACGCCGAATATGACGCTGCTGTCGGCCCATTCTTCCAGGAAGGCGGTGGTGGCGGCTGAAAACAGCAGGATGTAAATCAGCGGTTGGTGGAATTGGCTGAGCAGTAAGCGCAACGGGCCTTTGCCGCGCGGCGGCGTCAGGCGGTTGGGGCCGGCTTCTTCCAGTCTGGACTGGGCGGTTTGGCTGGACAGGCCGGCGCCGAGTTGCACGTCCAGTTGCGACAGTAACTGCTCCGGCGCCAGGTTATGCCAAAGGGGTTGCGGATTTTGCTTCATGGTCTCAGAAAAACGGTTGTGGCAGAGGGGTTGTGCGCGGTTTTTCGGCGCCGATTCGGGCCGGCATGCGCTTCGGATTGACAATCGTCATCTTCTGCTTGTTCCTTGTTAGTTATGGGGTTATAGTCCGTAACCGAGGCCTGTGGCCTTATTCTAAATTAAAATAAAAACAAATAGTTGGAGGTAGTTATGGGCGGAGTTATCGAACTGGTGGTTTTGATGCTGATTATTGCCATCTTCGCGTTCGCACCGTTAGGGTATTTCATTTATATGTACACGATGAAAAACGGCGAGCCGTTCGGCGACATTGAGCCGCACGGCGACAGCGAATCGCCGGTGTTGAACGCGGTGGCCAAAGCGATTGACGCGGTCAAAGGCAAACTTGGCAAAAGCTGAGCCGCCAAAGTGATCGGTAAAAGCCGGGGTTATCCCGGCTTTTTTATGCGTGTCCGCCGGCCGTATCGCCGCAGGTTGGGCAACTCGGGTTTTTCTTTAACCGCATGGTGCGCCATTCCATACTCAGGCCGTCCAGCATCAATAAGCGTCCGGTCAACGGATCGCCGATTCCGGTCAGCAATTTTATCGTCTCTAGCGCCTGCATGCTGCCGACGATGCCGGTGATCGGGGCGACCACGCCGTTCCTGGCGCAATTTTGCAACTCTTCGCCGTCGCTTTGGTACAGGCAGTTGTAGCACGGGCTTTGGTTGCGGCCGGGCGTGAACACGCTGATTTGGCCCTCGAAACGGATCGCGGCGCCGGATACCAACGGGGTCCGTTGTTCTACGCAGGCTTGGTTGATGGCGAAACGGGTGGCGAAATTGTCGCTGCAATCCAGCACCACGTCGGCTAATTCGACTTCGTGCCGCAATTCGGCGCCAGCTAGCCTTTGCTTGTGCGCCATCACAGCCACCTCCGGATTAATTTTTTCCAGCGTCTGCCGGGTTGAAATTACTTTATCCAACCCTATATCGGCTGTGTCGTGGGCTATTTGCCGCTGCAAATTACTCAGGTCCACTTGATCGTCGTCGTACAAGGTAATGCTGCCGACACCGGCAGCGGCGAGATACATCGAGGCCGGCGAACCCAGGCCGCCGGCACCGACGATCAGGATTTTGGCGTCCAGCAGTTTTTGCTGACCGGTGATGTCGATTTGCGGCAGCATGATCTGCCGGCTGTAGCGGAGCAGTTGTTCGTCGTTCATAACGCGGATAGTGGTGGCTGGGCCGCAGATGATGCCAAAGAGCTTGACAGAGTGCAAAACCCGGATATTATTAGCACTCGTTATTGGAGAGTGCTAATAAATTGCAAGTTGTTTAAAAAACGCGTTGTCCGCTCTGGAGCGGTCGGCTTTTTAAAAAGCTTATCAGTTTTAACCTTTAACTTTATTAATCGAGGAGACATTGATGAAAATTCGTCCGTTACATGACCGTGTAGTCGTAAAACGTGTTGAGGAAGAGACCAAAACCGCTGGCGGTATCGTGCTGCCGGGTTCTGCCGCCGAAAAACCGAGCGAAGGTGAAGTGCTGGCTGTTGGCTCAGGTAAACCGTTAGACAACGGCCAGGTACGTCCTATGGCAGTCAAAGTCGGTGACAAAGTATTGTTCGGTAAATATTCCGGCACCGAAGTTAAAGTCGATGGCGAGCAATATATCGTCATGCGCGAAGAAGACATCATGGGCATCTTGGGCTAAGCCCTATTCACCTCATTTATCTTTTTCAATCTCTTTAAATATTTAGGAATTAAAAAATGGCAGCAAAAGACGTGAAATTCGGTGGCGACGCCCGTGCTTTGATGGTAGCCGGTGTCAACATTCTGGCGAACGCGGTTAAGGTAACCCTGGGCCCTAAAGGCCGTAACGCCGTGCTGGACAAAAGTTTCGGCGCACCGACCATCACCAAAGACGGTGTGTCTGTTGCGAAAGAAATCGAATTGAAAGACAAATTCGAAAACATGGGCGCGCAAATGGTTAAAGAAGTGGCGTCCAAAACTTCAGACGTGGCCGGTGACGGTACCACCACTGCAACCGTGCTGGCGCAAGCCATCGTCAACGAAGGCCTGAAATCAGTCGCAGCGGGCATGAACCCGATGGACCTGAAACGCGGTATCGATCTGGCGGTAACTAAAGCGGTTGCAGCCATCGAAGAGGCCTCTATTCCGTGCAGCGACAGCAAAGCCATCGCTCAAGTTGGTACTATTTCAGCTAACTCCGATGCATCTGTCGGCGACATCATCGCCGAAGCGATGGAAAAAGTCGGTAAAGAAGGCGTCATCACCGTTGAAGAAGGCACCGGTCTGGATAATGATTTGGACGTCGTCGAAGGTATGCAATTCGACCGCGGCTATTTGTCACCATACTTCATCAACAAACAAGAAAGCATGAGCGTCGAATTGGACGATCCTTTCGTGTTGCTGTACGACAAAAAAATCTCCAACATCCGCGAAATGTTGCCGATTCTGGAAGGCGTGGCCAAATCCGGTCGCTCTTTGTTGATCATCGCTGAAGACGTCGAAGGCGAAGCTTTGGCTACTCTGGTGGTCAACAACATGCGCGGTATCGTTAAAGTGGCTGCGGTTAAAGCCCCAGGCTTCGGCGATCGTCGTAAAGCCATGCTGGAAGACATTGCTGTGCTGACCGGCGGTGTGGTGATTTCTGAAGAAGTCGGTTTGTCTCTGGAAAAAGCCGACATCAGCCAATTGGGTACTGCAAAACGCGTCCAAATCAACAAAGAAAACACCACCATCATCGATGGCGCTGGTAACGAAGACCAAATCAAAGGCCGTGTTGCGCAAATCCGCGCTCAAGCCGACGAAGCGACTTCCGATTACGACCGTGAAAAACTGCAAGAACGTCTGGCCAAACTGGCTGGCGGTGTTGCGGTCATCAAAGTCGGCGCCGCAACCGAAGTGGAAATGAAAGAGAAAAAAGCCCGCGTCGAAGACGCCCTGCATTCAACTCGCGCTGCGGTTGAAGAAGGTGTGGTGGCCGGCGGCGGTACTGCGCTGATCCGTGCCCTGTCTGCTCTGGAAGGCCTGAAAGGCATCAACCACGACCAAGATGTCGGTATCAGCATCCTGCGTCGCGCGATGGAAGAGCCTTTGCGTCAAATCGTCAGCAATGCCGGCGATGAAGCCTCGGTCGTTCTGAACGAAGTCAAAAAAGGCAGTGGCAACTTTGGTTACAACGCCGCAACCGGCGAATACGGCGACATGATCGCGATGGGTATTCTGGACCCGGCGAAAGTGACTCGTTCAGCGCTGCAAAACGCCGCTTCCGTTGCCGGTCTGATGATCACCACCGAAGTGATGATCGCTGACGCGCCAAGCGACAACAAAGGCCCGGCAATGCCTGATATGGGCGGCATGGGCGGCATGGGCGGCATGATGTAATTCATCCCGGCTTTGGCCAGAAACCCCGGTCTCCGTAAGGAACCGGGGTTTTTTTATGCTTGCAGTCTGCGGGCGAATTGAATTCCAGATCGGCCGAAATTAAACTGAGCTTTCCAATCGACTTGAGCCGGACGGCGCAATAGCGGATTTAACCATGGCTGCTGACTGTAAAATATTGATAGCCGACGACAACGAAACCAATCTTTGGCTGCTTTGCGAGCAATTGTCGCAATGGACTCAGGATGTGATGTTGGCCGGCGACGGCCGCCAGGCGTGGAGTTTATTGGAGCAGCACCGATTTAGCCTGCTATTTCTGGATTTGAATATGCCGTTTCTGAGCGGCTTCGATTTAATCAGTCGGTTGCGCTCCCAGTCAGGTCCGAACTGCCAGACGCCGGCCGTTGCCGTCACTGCCCATGCGCAGGAAAGTCAGCGTATACAGGCATTGGCGGTCGGATTCGACGATTATCTGGTCAAGCCGATCCGTTTGGCGCGGCTGCAGGAAATCTTGGAACGGTGGCAAGCGGAAGACGTTGGTGTGGATTATTACGCCCGGCAATTGTTGGGCAAAACCCGTGATAACAAGCCGCTCAGCCAAATGTTGATCGGCAAGTTATTTGCCGAATTGCCGGTCCAATTGGCCGATATCGAACGCCTTTTAGGTGAATCGGCTAATCAGCAAGCGTGGGAAATTGTGCATAAATTGCACGGTACCTTTTGTTTTTTCGATTTTGCCGATTGTCGGACCGTGACCGAAAGTCTGGAGCAGGCCTTGCTGTCCAACCAATTGGCACAGGCCGACCAGCATTTCGAGGCGTTGAAGCAAAAATCGGTGTGGTTGTTGAACAATCAGGCTGCGGTATTGCAATCGTTGGCCGCCGGTTAAACGGCGGCTGCTACAGCTCTGGCGGCGGAATAAACGGGCGAAACAGTTCCGGGTTATTTCAATTCGTCCAACAAGGCCTGCGCCACCTGCTGTTGTTGCTTGGAACCTTTGGCTAGCACGTCTTCGGCAATCGTTTTTGCCGCGTCCAAATCGCCCATGTCGATATAGGCCTTTGCCAAGTCGATTTTGGTTTCGTACTCGTCCATGTCGGTCAGATCGGATACGCCGACTTCGAATTTGTCGTCGCTGCCGGAGCTGATAATCGGCGCGTCGAAATCAAATTCGAAATTGAAATCGTCTATTGCGTCGGATTTAGCCGTGTCCCCGGTTTCGGCTGTTTTCGGACTCAGACTGTCGAAGTCGGAGAAGTCGAATGTTTCCAGTTTTAATTCCGATTCCAGATTCAGCGGCGAATCGGCTTTGTGGGCAGTGCTTGCCAACTCGGGAGCCGCTAGGTCTGCATCGAAATTAAAATCGAAGCTTTCGATATCGGCTACAACCGGCTCCGCTGCTGCTGGTTCAGCTTGCGTCACTTCCGTAACCACGTCGCTGAAATCGAAACCTTCAATATCCAGCGTCGATTCCTCGGCAGATGCCAGTCCATTGTCGGCAACCTGCTCGGACTTAGCTGTTTTTGGCGCTTCCAGCTCGAAATTAAAATCGAAGCTATCGATGCTGGCGTTTGCAGCGGACGAGCTGTCTGCGGTTTGCGGCTCGTCGTCGGCAATGCTGGAGAATTCTATGGTCTCCAGCGCAAGGTCGTCGCTGACGGCGGCGGATTGGGGTTTCTCGTCCACTCCCGGCGCGGCGAAATCTAAATTGAAATCAAAGGATTCGATATGTTTGTCGTCGACAGTCGGTTCGTCCCGATCCGCAGGGGCAGCGTGGTCAAGGGATACGCTTTTCAGGTCCGGCGTTTTGGATTTCGCGCCGCTGTCGAATTCGCCTAAATCGAAATCCAGGCCGTTATCGTCCAGTTCCAGGTTTTTATCGAGATCCAGGTCCAGATCCGCCAATTCGTTATCCAGTAGCGCGAACACCGAGTCATCTTCCAGAGTAGCCGTTTCGGCTTCGGTCGAGGGGGCTGTAACGAAGGTAGGCTCGAATGATTCGTTGACCGCAACTGCCGCAACAGCTGCGCTGGAATGGTCGGCTTCGGCAGCGAATAGGGGCGAGTCCGCCGCAATTTCTTTGGCCATGTCCGCAATTTTTTTCCAGAACGGCTTGTCGGCTTTTTTGCCGGCGTCGGCCAGCTCTCTGGCGTAAGCGCAGAAAGCGTCTTTATTTTCGCTGGCGTAAAAGATTTCCAGTAGTTTCAGTTTGCATTCGTCGCGGTTCGGCTGTTCCTGAATCGCATGCCGGATCAGTTCTTCAGCTTGTTGGTAGCGGCCGTATGCCAGATAAACGTCGGCTTCCGAGATTGGGTCGACTTCGTTTTGGTCGGTGTCGAACGCGTCGAAATCGCTCGGCGTGAAATCGCTGATAAACGAACTTTCCCCGACAGTACCGACGTCATATTCTGACGTGTTGCTGATGTCCATGATCGGCACCGAGAGACTGCTTTCAGAATCCGGCATTTGGATTTGGCTGGCCGACGCAAACATGCTTTCGGTGTTGATGCGTTCGTCAATGTTCCGCTTGCGCCAGAGTAACCAGCCCAGTAACCCGAGCACGCCGCTGCCCAGGCCGCCGATGACCCAATAATAAGCATCGGACGAAAATAGCCCTTCCTCTTCGGCAGCCGGAGCCGGCGGCGGCGCCACTTTTATTACCGGTTTCGGCGCTGGTGGCGGAGCCGGCTGTGGCGCAGGTTGTTCCGCTGTTGGTGCTGGAGCTGGGGTTGGCGCTTGCGTCTGGCTGGGTTCCGCTTTTGCTGGTGGCGTTACCGCAGGCGCCGTCTGAGCCGGAGCCGGAGCTGGCGACGGCACAGTTTCGGCTTGCGCTGGTGTTTGTTTATTGTTTTGTAGCGACGCGAGTTGCTGGTCTTTTAATGCCAGCAACTGCTGCATCATGTTCAGCTGTTGTTCCAGCTTTTCGATGCGGGCTTGCAGTTCGAGATCTTTGCCGTCGCCGGAGGCTTCTGCTGCGCTTTCCGCGCCGGCATGCGGGGCCGTCGAATGCGAGCCGGATTTGGCTTTCTCGCTAATAGCGGTATTGGTGCCAAGTTTGGCTTCCGACGGGGCGATCAGCTCCAAAGGTTTGGCGACTTTTTCTGCCGCTGCCGGTTCGGTCTTTGCTTGTTTGGCCGCTGGTTTGGACTCTGCCCGTAGCGGTTGTTGGCCCGGCTCCAGGTTCGGGATTTTTAACAGGGCGCCTTCTTTCAGCGAGTTGATGTTGCCGTTATTGAATGCCTCGGGATTGGCTCTATGCAATGCATTCAGCATTTGATACGTCGGCACATTGCGTTCTTGGCCTAGTCGAGCGGCGACACTCCATAACGTGTCGGTTTTTTGTATGGGACCGTATTCGCCGTCGGTAGCAATTTGCTGATTGGCGCTATCACCCGGCTCCGCTGCGACCGCTCGCCGCGGTGCGGTGCGGGTTTTCCGGGCAGGGCGGGGGGGTACTTCAAGCGGTTCCTCGGAATAACTCGGACTTTGGACGACCGGGATCGTGGCTTTGTTGTAGGCGGTGGGCGGGTCTATCAGCAGCGTGAATTCGCGGGTCATGCTGCCTTGCGGCCAGGTGACTTCCAACAGGAAGTCCAGAAACGGCTCGGTCAACACTTCCCGCGAAGTGATTTTGACAAGGATGGAGCCATTGGCCTGTACGACAGGCTCGAACCTGATTTTCGACAGAAAATAATTCCAGACTACGCCTGCTTGGTCGAACTTCTCCGGCGGCGCCAAGCGAACCGACACGTCGGACGGATTTTCGCTCGGGTCGACGGTCAGTTTAATTTCGGCATTGAGGTGTTGATTCAGCGCGGAATGCAATTGTATTTCGCCGATGCCGAGCGGCAGGGCGTTAACCGGTGCCAGTAGCGAGACAACCGCTAAAGCTTTAGTTAAATTGCTCACATTGCTTTCCTTCACTGGTGACACCTCGGTGCGACGACCTCACAAAAAACAGAGCTAAGCTTAGACTAGATGTGGCTTTTTACCAGCAGTTCGGCAATCTGCACACTGTTAAGCGCGGCACCCTTTCTGACGTTATCGCTGACTACCCACAGATCGATTCCGCTCGGATGCGAGATATCTTCGCGGATCCTGCCGACGAAGACGTCGTCGTGGCCGGAGGACTCCGTTACTGCAGTCGGATAGCCGCCGTTTTCTCGTTCGTCCAGCAAGGTGACGCCCGGCGCATGGCTCAGCAATTCGCGCACGCGTGCCGCGGATATTTTCTGTTTGGTCTCGATATGTACCGCTTCGGAGTGACCGAAAAATACCGGCACCCGCACTGCGGTAGGATTAACCAGGATATCGGCATCGCCCAGGATTTTTCGAGTTTCCCAGACCATTTTCATTTCTTCCTTGGTGTAGCCGTTGTCCATGAACACGTCGATTTGCGGCAATACGTTGAAGGCGATCTGTTTCGGATAAACGCTGGGCGAAACCGGTTTCGCATTTAACAAATTGGCGGTTTGCGTCGCCAGTTCTTCGATCGCTTCCTTGCCGGTGCCGGATACGGCCTGGTAAGTGGCGACGTTGATGCGGCTGATGCCGACTGCATCGTAAATCGGTTTCAAGGCCACCAGCATCTGAATGGTGGAGCAATTCGGGTTGGCGATGATGCCGCGGTTCTTGTAGTCGGCGACTTTTTCCGGATTGACTTCCGGCACCACCAGCGGGATGTCGTCGTCGTAGCGAAATTGCGAGGTGTTGTCGATCACGACGCAGCCGGCCGCCGCGGCTTTCGGTGCGTATTCGGCCGATACCGAGGCACCGGGCGAGAACAGGCCGATCTGGACTTTGGAAAAATCGAATGTAGCCAAATCTTCAACGACCAGCGAGCCGTCTTTAAATGGAATGCGTTTGCCCGCCGAACGTTCGCTGGCCAGCGCATACACTTTGCCGACCGGGAAATTGCGCTCTTCCAGAATGGAAATCATGGTTTCGCCGACCGCGCCGGTGGCGCCGACGACCGCTACATCGTAGGTTTTAGACATCGTGGATTATCCTTGTAAAGCTTTGAGAACGGCGTCGCCCATGCCGGACGTAGTGACTTGGGTCATGCCGTCCGAGTAAATATCGGCGGTGCGCACGTTGGAATCCAGCGCCGCATTGACCGCCGCTTCGATGCGTTCGGCCGCTTCGGGTTGGTTGAAGGTGTATCTGAGCATCATCGCCACCGACAAAATCGTCGCCAGCGGATTGGCGATGCCTTGGCCGGCGATGTCCGGCGCCGAACCGTGGATCGGTTCGTACATGCCCTTGGCATTGGCGTCCAGCGAAGCCGACGGCAGCATGCCGATCGAACCGGTCAGCATCGCCGCAACGTCGGATAAGATATCGCCGAACATATTGGTCGTAACGATGACATCGAACTGTTTCGGTGCCCGTACCAACTGCATTGCCGCATTGTCGACGTACATGTGGCTCAGCTCGATGTCGGGATAGTCCTTGCCGACTTCGGTCATCACGTTGCGCCACAATTCGGTGACTTCCAGCACGTTGGCTTTGTCGACCGAGCACAGCCTTTTATGGCGTTTTTGAGCGATACGGAATGCGGAATGGGCAATACGGCGAATTTCGGATTCGCTGTAAATTTCGGTATTGGCGCCGACCTTTTCCCCGGATTCGGCAATATGGATGCCGCGCGGTTGGCCGAAGTAGATGCCTCCGGTCAATTCGCGGACAATCATCAGATCCAGGCCGGAAACCACTTCCGGTTTCAGCGTCGAGGCGTGCACCAGTTGCGGGTACAAAATCGCCGGCCGCAAGTTGGAAAACAGGTTCAGCTCCGAGCGGATGCCCAACAAGCCGCGTTCCGGCCGGATCGCGTGCGCCAAGGGTTCCCATTTCGGGCCACCCACTGCTCCCAGCAGCACTGCGTCGGCGTTCTTGCACAGGTTCAAGGTTTGTTGCGGCAGCGGCGTGCCGAAGGCGTCGTAAGCGGCGCCGCCAACCAGCGCAGTCTCGAAACTGAGGCCGAGGCCCATGTCGGTGTTGACAAAACTCAACACCTTCAGGGCTTCGGCGACGATTTCCGGGCCTATGCCGTCACCCGGTAACACGGCGATTTTTTTGGGCATCAATCGACCTTATGCTTGCGGTTTAAGCTTCTCTGAACAACCAGGGCGCGCGTTTGGCGCGTTCCGTTTCGTAAGCCTTGATCTTGTCCGCGTGTTGCAAGGTCAGTGCGATGTCGTCCAAGCCGTTCAGCAAACGGTAGCGGCGGTTTTCGTCGACGCTAAAGGCAATTGCCTCGCCGCCGGGCGTGGTGATGGTTTGGGTTTCAAGATCGATGGTCAATTGGTAACCGTCAGCCAGCTCCTTGAACAAGCGGTCCACTGTTTCGGCGGGCAGCACGATCGGCAGGATGCCGTTCTTGAAGCAGTTGTTAAAGAAGATATCGGCGAAGCTCGGCGCAATAATGGCGCGGAAACCGAAATCTTCCAGCGCCCACGGCGCGTGTTCGCGCGACGAGCCGCAACCAAAGTTTTCCCGGGTCAACAGGATTTGCGCGCCTTGGTACTGCGGTTGGTTCAACACGAAATCTTTATTCAGCGGCCGGTTGCTGCAATCCATTTCCGGCTCGCCGCGGTCCAGATAACGCCATTCGTCGAACAAATACGGACCGAAACCGGCGCGGCGGATCGACTTCAAAAACTGTTTCGGAATAATCGCATCGGTGTCAACGTTGGCTCGATCCAGCGGTGCAACCAAAGCGGTCAAAGTGGTAAAAGCCTGCATGGTTTAAGCCTCCTCGGCGACGTTGACAAAGTGGCCGGCAATCGCTGCCGCGGCAGCCATCGCGGGGCTGACCAAGTGGGTGCGGCCGCCGTAACCCTGGCGGCCTTCGAAGTTACGGTTGGAGGTCGAGGCGCAATGTTCGCCGGCGTCCAGCCGGTCGGCATTCATTGCCAGACACATCGAGCAGCCGGGTTCGCGCCATTCGAAATCGGCCGCGATGAAGATTTTGTCCAGACCTTCCGCTTCGGCTTGTTGCTTGATCAAGCCGGAACCGGGTACGACCAGCACTTGCTTGACCGACGCGGCTTTCTTGCGGCCTTTGATTGCCGCTGCCGCCGCCCGCAGGTCTTCGATGCGCGAGTTGGTGCAGGAGCCGATGAAGACTTTATCCAATTTGATGTCGGTGATTTTTTGGCCGGCTTGCAAGCCCATGTATTGTAACGCGCGTTCGATGCTTTGCTTTTTCACCGGATCGGCTTCTTGAGTCGGGTCGGGAATGTTGGCGTCGACCGGCAATACCATTTCCGGCGAGGTGCCCCAGCTCACTTGCGGTTTGATCGCGGCCGCGTCGAATTCGATCACTTTGTCGAATTTGGCGTCGGCGTCGGAATGCAGTTTTTCCCAGTAACGCACCGCCATATTCCAGTCTTCGCCTTTAGGCGAATAGGGGCGGTCGCGGTAGAACTCGATGGTTTTTTCGTCGCAGGCGATCAAACCGGCGCGGGCGCCGGCTTCGATGGCCATGTTGCAGACGGTCATGCGGCCTTCCATGCTCAACGCGCGAATCGCGTCGCCGCCGAATTCGATGGTGTAGCCGGTGCCGCCGGCAGTGCCGATTTGGCCGATGATCGCCAATACGATGTCTTTGGCGGTGACGCCGGGACCGGTTTTGCCGTTGACCTTGATCAACATGTTTTTGGCTTTCTTTTGTACCAGCGTCTGCGTCGCCAGGGCGTGTTCGACTTCAGATGTGCCGATACCGAAGGCCAGCGCGGCCGATGCGCCGTGAGTCGAGGTATGCGAGTCGCCGCAGACCACGGTCATGCCGGGCAGGGTGGCGCCTTGTTCCGGACCGACCACATGCACGATGCCTTGGCGGATGTCGGCCATGTCGAATTCGGTAATACCGAACTCGGCGCAGTTGTTTTCCAGGGTTTGCACCTGCAATCTCGAAACCGGATCGGCAATGCCTTGGGCGCGGCCCGATGTCGGCACGTTATGGTCGGCCACCGCCAGATTGCGGGCCACGCGCCAGGGTTTGCGGCCCGAGATCCGCATGCCGTCGAAGGCTTGCGGCGAAGTCACTTCATGCAGCAACTGGCGGTCGATATAGATCAAGCACGAGCCGTCGTCTTCGGTGTGAACGACGTGGTCGTCCCACAATTTGTCGTATAAGGTTTTACCTGCCATCTTGGTTTCTCTCTGGTAGGGTACGCGCGGCGTACCGTCTCTAACTAAAAGGTACGCGATACCCGAAAGGGCATAAATGCGTACCCTGAACTTTTGTTATGCCAATGCTGCGAACAGCTTGTCGGTGATGTCCTGCACCGAGCCGACGCCGGCGATCGAGGCGAATTTGGCGGTTTGGTCGGCTGCGGAATAAAAACCCACCAGCGGTTTGGTTTGCTCGTGATAGACGCTCAGGCGTTTGCGCACGGTTTCTTCCTTGTCGTCGTCGCGTTGGATCAGCGGCTCGCCGGTAACGTCGTCGACACCTTCCTGTTTCGGCGGGTTGAATACGACATGGTAGCTGCGGCCGGAAGCCGGATGTACTCTGCGGCCGCTCATGCGCTTGATGATTTCTTCGTCGTCGACGGCAATTTCCACGACGTAGTCCAGCTCGACTCCCATTTTGGCCAAGCCTTCAGCCTGGGCGATGGTGCGCGGGAAGCCGTCCAGCAGAAAGCCGTTTTTGCAGTCGTCCTGGGCAATGCGTTCCTTGATCAGGCCTAAAATAATTTCGTCGGAAACCAGGCCGCCGCTGTCCATGACCTTTTTGGCTTCGATACCCAGCGGTGTGCCTTCGCGGACCGCGGCGCGCAGCATGTCGCCAGTCGAAATTTGGGGGATGCCGAATTTCTCGGTGATGAACTGGGCCTGGGTGCCCTTGCCCGACCCAGGGCTGCCTAACAAAATAATACGCATTGCAACATCTCCGGAAGATATTGTGTGGTTAGAAAATACCGCCGTATACGGGAAATCCGGCTTGGTTAACGTTTAAGAAAAATGCCGCATTTTAACGCATTTATCGAAGGCTTGCTGATTTGTCCGGCGTCGCAAGTTTCGGGTGTCGATCGCTCAAGCCGGCGGCTGGCGGAGGTGCGCTTTCCGGAAAACGGGTTATGCTTATGCCAAACCGCTAATCCCGCGAGCGATTCGCTGCCTATGCCGGATATCGGTCTTGGAATATAGGAGGCCAGTCGGCATGGCTGTATCGAGAATCGGTTTGATAGTGTTGCTGTTCGCGGTCGTCCGGATTGCCGGCGCCGTGCAAGCCCCGGACACGGTAACGCTGCAACTGAAGTGGAAACACCAATTCCAGTTCGCCGGCTACTACGCGGCGCTACACAAGGGGTTTTACCAGGACGCCGGGCTGCGGGTCAGCATCGTCGAAGGCGGTCAGGAGCGTTCAGTTTCGGAAACGGTGGCATCGGGACAGGCCGAATTTGGGGTCGGCAATTCCCAGTTGATTTTGGATAGAGCCAGCGGATTGCCGGTAGTGGTATTGGCTCCCATCATCCAACATTCGCCGCTGAGCTTGGTGGTGCGCCACGACAGCGGCATCCGCGACGTTGCCGATTTGGCCGGCAAGCGGGTAATGTACGGGCCGAACGACGCCGAGTTGCTGGCGTATTTCATTCAATCCGGTCTGCACCCTGCCGATTACCAGCGCCAAACCCATAGCCAAAACATCGACGATCTGATCGAAGGCCGTACCGACGCGATTTCCGCCTACTCTCCCGATCAGCCTTACACGCTGCATCAGGCCGGCATCGGTTACACCGAGTTGCGGGCTATCGACGCCGGTATCGATTTCTACGGCGATACCCTGTTTACCAGCGAGGCACAAGTCAAACGGCACCCCCAGCGCGTCAGGGCCTTTCGGGCGGCAAGCTTGAAGGGCTGGGCCTATGCGTTGCAGCATCCTGACGAAATCGCCGAGTTGATTCAGCGCGAATACATCCCCGAAAGGCCGTTGGAACATCTGAAGTGGGAGGCCAGACAATACCGCCGCTTCATCATGGCCGACCTGATTGAACTCGGCCACAACAGCGAGTCGCGCTGGCAGCACATCGCCGATATTTACACCCGCCTGGGTATGCTGCCGGAAAGATTCGATTTTAGCGGCATGATCTACCATCCCGACGGCCAGGACCTGTCCTGGCTGTATCCCTGGTTGGCCGGTACGCTGACGATACTGATACTGTTAGGCGGATTTGCCTATCTGCAAATGCGGAGCCGTCGCGCAATATTCCGCGTGCTGAGTCGCCAAGAGAAGATGACCGCCAACTTGCCGGGCATGATCTACCAGTTCCTGCTGCGGGCCGATGGCCGTTCCTGCTTTCCCTACGCCAGTGCCGGCATTTACGGTGTTTACGGCGTCGATCCCGCTGCCGTGCGTGTCGACGCGGCGCCGATGTTCGAGGTATTGCATCCGGACGATTTGGAAAGAGTACGGCGGAGTATCGCGCTTTCCGCCGAGAGCCTGAATGTCTGGCGCGACGAGTACCGCGTGATCCATCCCGAGCATGGCGAGATTTGGCTGGAAGGCCATGCTACGCCGACCCGGCTGGAAAACGGTGATGTTCTGTGGCACGGTTTTATCACCGACATCAGCGAGCGCAAAGCAATGGAGCAAGCCTTGCGTAAGAGCGAGGCGCGATTTCGCAACATTGCCGCCACGGTGCCGGGCATGCTCTGCGATTACGTGTTACCGCCTCGGCCCGATGCCGGTTTTCTCTATGTCGGTCCGCGCTGTCGCGACATTTTGGAGCTGGAGCCGGAGGCTGTGCTCGGCGACGCAAGGGCTTTCACCCGCTTGATTCACCCCGACGATCTGCCGCGGCTGGCCGTCGAAGAGCAAAACGCCAGCCGGGAAGGGCGTTATTTCAATGCCGAGTTTCGCATCATCGCGCTGTCCGGCCGCTTGAAATGGCTGCAATTGACCGCCCAGCCCAATCCGGCGGCCAACGGCGAATCGGTGGTGTGGACCGGCATCATGCTGGACGTCACCGAGCGTAAGCAGGCAGAGGAAAAATTGGCACAGGCCAAGGAGGTCGCAGAGTCGGCCAATCGCGCCAAATCGGTGTTTTTATCCAGTATGAGCCACGAGCTGCGTACGCCTTTGAATTCCGTCATCGGATTCAGCCAACTGCTGGAGTCCGATACGGACGAACCTTTGACCGAGGGGCAGCTCGGTTCGGTGCGGATGATACTCGGCAGCGGCCGGCACTTGCTGAAACTGGTCAACGAAATTCTGGATCTGGTTCGTATCGAGTCCGGCAAAACCGAACTCAAATTGGTGCCGGTGGCATTGCTGCCGGTGTTCAAGGAAGTCATCCTGTTGTTGTCGACCATGGCTTCGGCCCGCGGCATTGAATTGCGCCTGTGCCGTTGCGACGATACCGCCGCTGAGAGCCAGCCGGCGGCACAGAGCCCGGCGTTAGCGGTCAAGGCCGATCTCGACAAGCTCAGGCAGTTGTTGCTGAATCTGGTCTCCAATGCCGTCAAATACAACCGGGACGGCGGCACGGTCGATTTGGATTGTCGGATTCAAGGGAAGACCGTAACAATCGATGTGACAGACACCGGAATAGGCATCCCGGAGCGCTACCAATCCGAATTGTTCAAGCCGTTTCAGCGCCTGGGTGCGGAGCGCAGCTCCATCGAAGGCACCGGTATCGGTTTGGTGATTTGCAAACAATTGGCCGAGGTCATGGGGGGGCGTATCGGCTGCGAAAGCCGGGAGGGCGTCGGCAGCCATTTCTGGGTGGAGTTGGCCGTGGCCGAGCCCGAGCCAGAGTACATTTCCGAGGCGGTGGACGCCGAAGACGCCGGCGTGAATGGTGTTGTCGGCGCGGGTGTCTGCGGCAAGGTGGTGTATGTCGAGGACAACTCGGTGAACGTCGACGTGATGCGCCAAGTATTCCGGCGGCTGCCGGAGTTGCAGCTTGACGTCGCCGCCAGCGCCGAGCAAGCCTTGCCGATGATCCGGGCTTTGCAACCGGATTTGGTGTTGATGGACATCAATTTGCCGGGTCTGAGCGGCGAGGCTGCCTTGCGCGATTTGCGCCGCGATCCGGCGACCGCCGCCGTTCCGGTGATTGCGATCAGTGCGGATGCCATGAGCGAGGATGTGGCCCGCTACATGGCGGCCGGATTCCAGGCCTACGTCACCAAACCGTTCAATATCGCAGAGTTGATCGGCTTGATCCGCCGCTGCATAGCCGGGCAGACCTAAACATTGCCGCTGTTTTGCTTAGCGGGGTGTGGCAATGCGCCGGCTTAGCGCGGCAAATTGCTCCAGCGTCACCGCTTCGGCGCGCAAGTTGCTGTCGATGCCGAGTTCGTCCAGGAGATCTGCTTCGACCAGGTTTTTCAAAGAATTGCGAATGGTCTTGCGCCGCTGCGAGAACGCTTGGCTGACCAAGCTGTTGAAGTCGTCCAGGTTGCCGACTGCGACCGGCGGCGCGGCATGCGGCGCCAGTCGGACGATGGCCGACATCACCGCGGGTACCGGATCGAAGCTTTCCGGCGGCACGTCGAACAGCCACTCCGCCTCGCAGTAGTACTGCATCATCACGCTGAGCCGGCCGTATTTTTTAGTGCCCGGTTCCGCGCAAATCCGGTCCACCACTTCTTTTTGCAGCATGAAATGCATGTCTTCGATGCAGCTCGTGGTTTCCAGCAAATGAAACATCAGCGGCGTGGAGATGTTGTAGGGCAGGTTGCCGATTACCCGCAATTTTTCGCCGGCCCCGGCCAAGCCGCTGAAGTCGAACTTCAGCGCGTCGGCGCTGTGGATGTTGATGTTGGCGTTGCCGGCAAACTGCTTTTGCAAGCGCGCTACCAAGTCCCGGTCCAACTCGACCACGTCCAATTTCACGCCGCTGTCCAGCAGCGGTTTGGTCAGCGCGCCCAGACCGGGGCCGATTTCGACCCAGTGTTCGCCCGCTTGCGGGTGGGCGTAATCCAAAATGTCTTGGATGATGCGGTAATCTTGCAGAAAGTTTTGGCCGAAGCGTTTGCGGGCGGTGTGGGTCATTATGTTGCCGTTTAGGTAATTCGAAATCTACGGAATGCGTTAATCGATCCAAGGTGTGTCGAGTGCGATAGGCTCGATTGCTTGCCAACGCGGAATTTGCTCCAGTTCGGCAACTTCGTCGGCATTCAGAATCGCGGCACTGAGCGCGGCGTATAGTAAATAGTCTCCTTTAGTCAACCGGCCTTGCACGCTCGCCAAGAGTGCGTCGAAACACCAATCGCCGCGGGTAAAGCCATTGCTTAACAAGGTTTTCGCTCGGCCCAAGGCGGCGCTGTCATCGCCTTGTCGCAATCGTGCAATCAAACCCAGATAAAGCGTCGCTTCGGCGCCGACTTGTTCGTATTGGCCGGCGTTGAGTTGCCAGGCTTGCCTTGCCAAGGTTTCCGCTTCAGTTAATTGGTTTTGTATCAGCTTCAAACAGGCGAAATTGCCGGAGTGGTTGGCGTCACTCGGATCGAGTTTTAGGGCTTTGTGGTACAGGTGCTCGGCCTGTTCGTAATCCTGGCGGATGTTCGCCATGAAATCGGCAAAATTGCCGGTTTTGTTAGCGCTATTCGGGTCGAGTTGCAAAGCTTTGCGGTAAAGACGTTCGGCCTCGTCGTAATCCTTGCGAATATTCGCCAGAAAGCGGGCGAAATTGCCGGTTTTGTTAGCGCCATTCGGGTCGAGTTGCAAAGCTTTGCGGTACAGGGTTTCGGCCTCGTCGTAATTCTTGCGAACATTCTCCTGAAAGAGGGCGAAATTGCCGGTGTTGTTGGCGTGATTCGGATCGAGTTGCAAGGCTTTGCGGTACAGGGTTTCGGCCTCGTCGTAATTCTTGCGAACATTCTCCTGAAAGAGGGCGAAATTGCCGGTGTTGTTGGCGTGGTTCGGATCGAGTTGCAAGGCTCTGCGGTACAGGCGTTCGGCCTCGTCGTAATCCTTGAGAATATCTTGTAAAAAGACGGCGAAATTGCCGGTGTGGTTGGCGTCACTCGGATCGAGTTCCATTACTTTGCGGTACAGGCGTTCAGCTTCGTCGTAATCCTTGCGGATATCCGCCATGAAGTTAGCGAAATTGCCGGTGTAATCTGCGTCATTCGGATCGAGTTCTATGGCTTTACGGTACAGGCGTTCAGCTTCGTCGTAATCCCGGCAATTATTTTTCATGAAGTTAGCGAAATTGCAGGTCAATTCCGCGCTGTTTGGGAATTGGGCCAAACCCTCGCGATAGATCCGTTCGCGTTCAGCATCGTCTTTCGCTTGCGTGGCTTTGATTTCCCAATCCCACCAGCTTTTGAGTTTTTGCCGGGCAACGCTGTCGTGCAAGGCTTGTTTGACGGCCTGGGTTTCTGGCGATTGATCGCCGGTGGTGCTATCCAGTCGTTTTTGAATCTCGTCCACTTGGGTTTGATAGTGTTTCGCGCGATCCTCGGCGCGTTGTCTGACCGCATCCGCCAAAAATTGATATTCAAATTGGTTGTGTAATTGCAGCATGAATTCGTCGAAACCCAGCACCGGAACCAACGCGCCGTTATGTTGCGCAACCAATTCGCGGATGCGCGTATTGGGCAAGCCGTCGTCTTTGCGGTAGCACCAAAAGATGCCGCCGGGAATTGTTCCGGTTGGCATCGCGAGTAAAAAATCCATCAGACTGCCGTCGTTGCCGCCGTAGCCCAGCACGATGGGGGTGTGGTGGGAAAACAGCCGGGTTAAGGGCTGTTCCCAACCGTCCGCCAAGTGGTTGACGCCATCGCCGTCGTTGATCGGAGCGAACAACAGATCGCGATGGATTTTGGCGATCAAAGGTCGGCGCAAACGGGTGCGAACAAAGCCGGCCAGCGACTCGTGGCCGCATACCAAAGGATAAGAGCGGGTATAAATCGATAAGGCGTCGGCGACCAGATTGTCGAAGTTGGTGGTAACCACCACTTTATGCCGGGTTTGGTCGAGGATGTTGGAGAGTACCGAGTATCCGAAGCTGGGTTCCCTGTCCGCCATTACCGCTTCCAAATCGGCATAGCCTTCTTCCGGGTCGCGGCGAAAGCGGCGTTCGTAAATTTGCGGGTAAAACTCGGCTTTCCGGGTGTAATCGAAGCTTGGGATTTGCAGATTGTCGGACGTGGCCCAGTCCGTTAGCGCGTCTTGCGTCTCGGCGCGTTGATGCAATTCTGCCAGCCATTTTTGCACCAGCTCGCCGCCGGTCGGAATCCCGGAAGCCCGCGATGCCCCGGCTCCAAGGATAAAAGCAAACGAGCGATCGGGCATTTGATCGTGAACTCGCATGAAATGCGCCAGAAAACTTTGGGTACTCCAGTGCTCGGGTTCCGGTATCGATTCAGTCATCGCCGCTTCCTTTATTTTGTTCCTATGCTCATATCCAACGCCGTCTGCAATGCAAATTGCAAGCTGCCGAGTTCCGCTTTGCCGGTGCCGGCCAGTTCCAGTGCGGTGCCGTGGTCGACCGAGGTGCGGACGATGGGCAGGCCGAGGGTGACATTGACGGCTTGGCCGAAGCCTTTGAATTTCAAAACCGGCAGGCCTTGGTCGTGGTACATCGCCAGTACGGCGTCGGCATGGTCCAGGTATTTGGGGGTGAACAGGGTGTCGGCGGGCAATGGGCCGTAAAGATGGATGCCCTCGCTGCGCAGGCTCTCCAGCGTCGGTTCGATGATTTTGGTTTCTTCGTGGCCGAGGTGGCCGTTTTCACCGGCGTGTGGGTTCAGTCCGCATACCAGAATCCGCGGCTCCGCGATGCGGAAGCGCCGGCGCAAATCGTGGTCCAGTACTCTGATGACTCGGCGCAAAGACTCGGCCGTGATCGCGGCGCTGACCTGGGCCAGCGGCAGATGGGTGGTGGCCAGCGCGACCCGCAGCCCCGGCGTCGCCAGCATCATCACCGGATCGGCAGCGCACAGTTCGGCGATGAATTCGGTATGGCCGCTGAAGCGGAAGCCGGCATCGTTGATCGCGGCTTTATGCACTGGGCCGGTGACCATGGCCGAGAACGTGCCGTTCAGGCAACCCAGTGTGGCCTGGCGGATGGTTTTCAGCACGTAGTGGCTGTTATCGGGATTCAGCCGGCCGCAGACCGCCGCTGCGCTGAGCTTTAGCGGTAACACCGACAGTGTGCCAGGTCGATGCGGCAGGGCCGGCCGGTCCGGCTCGAACGGTTCGATGGTTAGCGGCAGTCCCAATTTTTCGGCCCGCTGCGCCAATAGTTCCGGGTCGGCGACGGCCACCGGTTGGCATTGCAGCGCTCGTTGCACGAGTTGTACGGTTAAATCCGGGCCGATGCCGGCCGGTTCGCCCGGCGTTATCGCTATTCTGGCTATCGTCATAATTGTTCCCCCGAAACGGGTGTGCCGTGCGGACGCTAGCCGCGATGCCGTGCTCCGCGGTCTTAGACCGGGTTGTGTTCCTGGCAGATTTGTTGGCTGTCTTCGACGCTGAGTTTTTCCTGGGTCAGCAGGCAGAAAAAGCCGCCGTCTTTCTCGCTGAAATTGCGGCAGGTTTTACACACGCCGAAGGATTGCGACTGGTTGGCTTTTTGCAGCGCGGTCAGGGCTTGTTGGAATACGTTGGCGTCGGATGGCGGCGACTCGCTTTGCTGTAAAATCGCCGTGGCGCTGGTGAACAGGTCGGAGGGTCGGGCTTGCTTCAGGATTTCGGCGCCGTCGGGCAGCAGGTGCAAGTGCACGACGCGTTTGTCGTTAGTGTCGGGCGTTTTGCCGATGTAGCCCTTTTTTTCCAAAATGATCAGCGATTGCGACACCGTACCGCGGGTCATGCCCAGATAATTGGCGACAGCGGCCGGCGTGTTGCTGTATTTGTTGCAGCGCGATAAGTAGTTCAACACTTGGAAGTGGACCGGTTGCAGGCCTAATTCGGTGCACTTTTTCCGCTCTTCCGAGCGGATTAACGTGGTCATGCACTCGATAAGTTCATAGATATCAGTCTTTTGCATAAATTGCATTCTGTTTGAGCCGCGTCGGGTTGACAAGGGCGCCTATCAAGCGGTAAATTGATAGCGAATCGAAACTTTAGCTTATAACATTCGGCCTGGAGTCAACAAGTTGTCATTTTATCATGGGAATCCGCAGCGCTGCCCGTTACGGTCTTTTATGGTTTAATGCACCAAGTTGGCTCTTTTTTTAACTTGCGGATGGCAGGAAATTTAGATGAAAAAAACAACAATAATGGGTAAAAAATTACTGGCGAGTTCCATCATCATGCTCTTGTCGTCCGGA
The DNA here is from genome assembly GCF_056850255.1 of Methylomonas sp. Uni0011. Classification (NCBI taxonomy): domain Bacteria; kingdom Pseudomonadati; phylum Pseudomonadota; class Gammaproteobacteria; order Methylococcales; family Methylococcaceae; genus Methylomonas; species Methylomonas sp. Uni0011. The sequence goes on along the minus strand of NZ_JBVVNO010000004.1, from coordinate 11,549 downwards.
GTGGCGTTAGCCAAGACCGAAGACATGCATCAGTTGTATCAGGACAATTGCGCGAGCTGCCACGGCTCCGACCACGGCGGCTATTTGGCGCCGGCGTTGAACTCTGCCACGTTGAAAGGCCGCAGTCCGACCGCGTTGCGCACCATTGTCATGGCCGGCAGCTTCGACACTTTGATGCCGCCGTTCTACGGCCGATTGAGCGACGACGAGATCCGCGGCGTGATCAAGCACTTGCAGGAAACGCCGAAACAACCGAATCCGGCCTGGAACATAGACGACATGAAAAAATCGTTGAAAGTCTATGTCAAAGACGAAAGCACGTTGCCAGCCAAGCCGACGTTCCAGATCGACGATAAATTCGAGAACCTGATCGGCGTCGCTGCCCGCGGCAAATACGGCCGCGGCGAAGGCTCTAAAGCCATCTTCATCAATAGCGCGACTCACCAGAAAGTTGGTGAGGTTGCGACCGGCACCGCGGCGCATATTATCGATTTCAATCCGGCCAATCCGCGTTGGGCTTACGTCAAAACCGACACCGCCGAGATTTTTAAAGTCGATTTGTACTCAATGAAAGCGGTGCGCAGCATCAAAACCGGCTGGAACGGTCCCGGCATGGGCGTATCGCGCGACGGCAAATACATCATGGCCGGCTCGTTCGTGCCGCACAATGCCGTGATCCTGGACGCCGACACGTTGGAGCCGCTGAAAACCTTCGAATTGGAAGGTATCGATCCGGACGGCAAACACGTGTCCTCGGATTCCGGCATGATTATCGGTACGCCGTACGCCGATATTTTTGCGATTGCTCTGGAAAATGCCGGCCAGGTCTGGGTGGTCGATTACAAAAAAGAAGGCTTTCCAGTGACCAAGATCGAGAAAGTCGGTCGCCACTTGCACGATGCCTTTCTGACCCACGGCGGCAAAAAATTGATGATCGCGTCCTATGACGACAGCATCGTCGCCGCGATCGATCTGGAAAAACGCGAATTGATCAAACAACTGCCGGCCGGTTGCGTGCCGCACGTTGGCGGCGGCTCGGCGGTGGTGGTGGACGGTCGTACCTTGGGCTTTGGTACCAATTTCGGCGATTGCGACAAAACCGTGGTCAGCGTTTGGGACTTGGACAAAATGGAAGTTGTCAAGCAAGTGCCGGTCTCCGGCGGTACCGAATCGCCGGCTGCTCATGCCAACGCACCTTATGTCGCGGTAGATATCATCAGTAAAGACCGGCGCGCCCGCACCGTGCAGTTGATCGACAAGAAAACCCTGGAAGTCGCCAAAACCCTGGATGTCGGCGGCCACGCCTACTTCCCGGAATACAGCGCCGACGGTAAATTCCTTTACATTTCGGCTGGCTATAACGGTGACGAAGTCGTGGTTTACGATTCCCACAGTCTGCAAAAAGTCGCCAGCATTCCGATGGAAAGCCCGGCAGGGATTTTCTCCAGAGGCCGGGTCAAATACATGACCCGCGGTTTGTCGCCTGACGAAATGGAGCAACACAAATGAAAATAGCCCGTTACAGTGCTGCAATGCTGGCGACGATGTTGGTCGCCGGCAATGCCCAGGCGGTCAGTTTATATGTCGGTCAATATAAAGCCGGAATGGTCTGCGCACAATGCCATGGCATTCGTATGCCCAGCGCCGATGCGCCGTTCCCGCCGCTGGGTGGGCGCGATCCGGAATATTTGAAAACCGCGATCAAGCAATACCGCGATAAGACCCGCAAGTCGGACATCATGAACGCGATAGCCGGTTCGCTGACCGATAGCGAGATTGCGGATATCGCCGCCTATTACGGCAGCGTCAAGCCTTAAGCGATGCGGATTGTCTGGCTGCTCGGCGCGTTTTGTTTCGGCGTGTACGCCGAAGAGCCGGGCGCCGCGCGCCAGCAGGAATTGACCAATATGCTGAAGCACGATTGCGGTTCCTGCCATGGCCTGCCGCCCAAGGGTGGATTGGGGCCTTCGTTGATGCCGGACGCCTTGGCCGACAAAAGCGATGCGTTATTGTTCGACGCGATTCGTAACGGCCGGGCCGGCACGGCTATGCCGGCGTGGCAACCGTTTTTGAACGATGCCGAGATCAGCTGGATGCTTGCGCGTCTGCGCCAGCGCTGAAGCCGGCTTAGCTAAAGGGCGGCGGCCGGCTGCGGATTTGTTGGAACGGAATAATTTTCAGAAAAGGGTTTTCATGAAACTTTTGGCTTCCGTGTTGTTGTCTGCTCTCGCCGTTGCCGGCTCGGCTTGCGCCGATTTGCGGGCGACCGGCGATTTGGGCGTCGTGATCGAGCGCGAAGCCGGTACCATTCAAATCGTCAACACTACTAAGCCGGCGATGTTGAGCCGTATCGAAGGTTTGGGCGATTTGTCGCATGCGTCGGTGGTATTCTCCCGCGACCAGCGTTACGCCTACGTATTCGGCCGCGACGGCGGATTAAGCAAAATCGATTTGCTGCAGGACAAAATCGACAAACGGATCGTGCAGGCCGGCAACAGTATCGGCGGCGCCATATCTCAGGACGGTAAAGTGATTGCCGTCTCCAATTACACGCCGGGCGGCGTGAAGCTGTTCGACGCCGAAAGCTTGGAGCAATTGGCCGAGATTCCGGCGGTCTACGGCGACGACAACAAGTTGTCCAAAGTGGTTGGTCTGGTCGATGCGCCGGGCCAGCGCTTTGTTTGCAGTTTGTTCGAAGCCAACGAAATCTGGCTGATCGACGCCAAAAATCCGCGTCAACCAGTCGTCAAAAAATACCAGGACATCGGTAAGCAGCCCTACGATGCGTTGTTGAGCCCGGACGGCCATTTCTATGCGGCCGGCCTGTTCGGCGAGAAAGGTTTGGCGTTGCTGGATTTATGGCAGCCGGAAAAAGGCGTCGAGCATATACTGGAAGACTACGGCAAGGACGACGAGCAACTACCAGTCTACAAAATGCCGCATCTGGAGGGCTGGACGATGGCCGGCGACTGGCTGTTCGTGCCGGCCATCGGGCAGCATGAGGTGCTGGTCATCGACAAAACCGATTGGGAATTGGTCAAGCGCATTCCGCTGGCCGGCCAGCCGGTTTTCGTCAGTGCCCGGCCCGACGGCCGCCAAATCTGGGTGAATTTCGCGTTCCCCGATAACCAGACCGTGCAGATCATCGACGTCAAGAATTTCAACATCGTCAAAACCTTGCAGCCCGGTAAGGCGGTGTTGCACATGGAATTCAGTCCGCGCGGCGAAACAGTATGGCTGGCGGTGCGCGACGACGATCGGCTGATGGTTTACGATACGGAAACTCTGGCTGAAATAGCCCGTCTGCCCGCCCAAAAACCCAGCGGCATTTTTTTCACCGACCGCGCCAATCGCATAGGTTGGTGACGATGCTGGCACCCTTGCACAAACGCCTGCTCAACGATTACCAGCAGGATTTTCCGCTCAGCCCCACACCGTATCGCGATATTGCCGATCAACTCGGCGTCAGCGAAGAGGTTGTACTGCACGCTTTTGAAGAATTGTCGGCGCAACGGATGATCAGCCGCATCGGTCCGGTCATTGCGCCGAACAGCATCGGCAGCAGCGCGCTGGTGGCGATGGCGGTGCCGGATCACGATCTGGCGCGGGTTGCCGACTTGGTCAGCGCTTGTCCGGAAGTCAATCATAACTACGAACGGGAAAATCGTTTTAACTTGTGGTTTGTAGCGGTGGCCGACGACGAGGCGCATTTGCGCGCCGTGATTGCGGATATCGAGAACCGCAGCGGTTATCCGGCGATGTTATTGCCGATGTTGGCCGACTATTTCATCAATCTCGGGTTTGAATTGAATTTGCATGATTGATGCCGTTGATCATCGTTTGATTGCCGCCGTCCAGGCCGGTCTGCCGATCACGGCACGGCCTTATGCGGCAATTGCTGAGGATTTGGGTTTGACCGAACAGGACGTGATCCAGCGTCTATCGCGCTTGCGCGCGCAAGGTTTGATCAAGCGCTGGGGGGTGGTTGTCAAGCATCGCCAACTCGGCTACCGGGCCAATGCAATGATCGTGATGAATGTTCCGGACGAGCGTGTCGCCGACGTCGGAGCCCTGATCAGTCAACAAGCCTGCGTCAATCTCTGCTATCAGCGGCCGCGCCAGGGCGAGGTTTGGCCTTACAACCTGTATTGCATGATCCATGGCAAAAGCCGGGAAGTGGTGTTGGAGCAATGGGCGGTGTTAAGACATGATTGCGCGCTGGCGGCTTATCCCTACGAAGTATTGTTTAGCCGGCGCTGCTTTAAACAACGCGGTGCGCGCTATTCGGCTCCGGCGGAGGCCGCCAACGACCCACCAAACCGTGTCGAACGGGATGCGGTCGTTCCCGCTGCATGCGAATGGCAAAATGTGTGACGCCATGGATACCATCGATAAACGCATCGTCAATCGCCTGCAGCAAGGTTTCCCGATCTGCGAATCGCCCTATCGACGGGTCGCCGAAGAACTGGGTTTGACCGAAGACTGTTTGTTGACGCGCCTGCGGGCCTTACTGGCCGATGGCGTGTTGTCGCGGTTCGGGCCGATGTACCACGCCGAGCAAATGGGCGGCGCGTTGACCCTGGCCGCCATCAAGGTACCGGAGGAACGCTTTGACGAAGTCACCGAAATCGTCAACGCCTTTCCCGAGGTCGCCCACAACTACGCTCGCAACCACGCCTTGAACATGTGGTTTGTCTTGGCCACCGAACAGCCGCAACAGGTGGCGAGCGTGATTGCCGAGATCGAACGGCTGACCGGTCTGACCGTCTATAACATGCCGAAAATCAATGAATATTACGTCGGTTTGCAATTGGAAGCTTGATGAGTATCGATGAGATAGACCGCCAAATTATCCAGGCTACCCAAGCCGGCTTACCGTTGGTTGCCGAGCCCTATCAAGCCGTCGCCGAGCAATTGGGTTTGTCTGTCCAGGTCGTGATGCTGCACATGGCCGAAATGCAACAGACCGGCGTCATCCGCCGGATCGCCGCGGTGCCCAACCACTACAAACTGGGCTATCGCCACAACGGCATGACCGTTTGGGATGTGGGCGATGATGATGTCGACCGCTTGGGCCGGCAGATTGCCGCGTTGCCATTCGTCAGTCATTGTTACCAGCGCCCGCGCCACTTACCGGACTGGCCGTATAACTTATTTGCGATGGTACACGGTAAGACCGAGCAGGATGCCGAACGCCAGGTCGCCATCATTGCCGAGCTGTTGGGCGATCACGCGCGCGGGCACGAGGTACTGTACAGCAGCAAAATTTTGAAAAAAACCGGTTTGCGTATCGGGGGATAAGCATGTTCAGACTCAGCCAATACATGCGTGAGGTACTTGAGCCAACACCGTTAAAACCGGCGCGCAAGCCTTCCGGGCCGGTGGTGATCTGGAATCTGATTCGCCGCTGCAATCTGACTTGCAAGCACTGTTACACGACTTCGGCAGACATCAACTTTCCCGGGGAATTGTCGACGCCGGAAATCTACACGGTGATGGACGATTTAAAGGCCTTTAAGGTGCCGGTGCTGATTTTGTCGGGCGGCGAACCGCTGTTGCATCCCGATATTTTTCCGATTTCGCAACGTGCGCGGGACATGGGCTTTTACGTGGCCTTATCCAGCAACGGCACGTTGATCAACTCCAGCAATATAGAGCAAATTGCCGCGATCGATTACCAGTACATCGGCGTCAGTCTCGACGGCATGAGCGAGGCACACGACAAATTTCGCCAGAAACAGGGCTCGTTCGATGCCTCGCTGGCCGGCATCCGTTTATGTCGCGACCACGGTATCAAGGCTGGCGTGCGCTTCACGCTGACCCAAGACAACGCCCATGATTTCGATAACTTATTGCAATTGATGGACGACGAGGACATCGACAAATTTTATCTGTCGCACTTGAATTACGGCGGACGAGGCAACAAAAACCGCAAGGACGATGCCGAGTTTCAGTTGACCCGCAAAGTAATGGATAGCCTGTTTGAAAAGTCGTTGAGCTGGGAAAAACAAGGCCTGCACCGGGAAGTGGTGACCGGCAACAACGACGCCGACGCCGTCTATTTCCTGCACTGGGTCAAACGCCGCTTCCCGGAGCGGGCCGAGCACATCCAGGCCAAACTGCGGCAATGGGGCGGCAACGCTTCCGGTGTCAATGTCGCCAATATCGATAACCTGGGGAATGTGCATCCCGACACGTTTTGGTGGCATTACGGCTTGGGCAATGTTCGTCAGCGGCCGTTTTCCGAAATCTGGCAGGATACCTCGGACCCGTTGATGGCCGGCCTGAAAGCTTCGCCCCGGCCGTTGCAGGGGCGGTGCGGCAGTTGCGGCTACCAGTCTATATGCAATGGCAACACCCGGGTTCGGGCGCAGCAACTGACCGGCGATTTTTGGGCGGAAGATCCGGGGTGCTACCTGGAAGACGACGAAATTGCCGGCCGTTTGTTACCGAATCAAGCCCAGTCGAAACAGATCAACGCATCAAGCTGCACGGCAGACTCCACAGCAGCGTGACCGATTGCGGATTACTGAAGTCGGCATTGAGGCGGGTTAACGACGCTTTCTTGATGCACAATGCCGTGGCCGACATGTTTAAGAGTGCGGCGATAGCCTCGGAAAGATCGGGTTCATGCCCCACTAACCAGACATCGTCTTCGCCGAGATCGGCCAGTCGTTTAAGTTGTGCCAGCAGTTGTTGCGGTTCGGTGCCGATGGTCAGCCAATCGACGCTAAGCGCAGCAGGGCAGTTGGGCAAGTGGTCATGCACTAAAGTTGCGGTCTGTTGGGCCCGTAGCGCCGGACTGCAATATAGCTTGCTTGGCAAGAGTCGATTTCTTTCACAGAAGATCGCCAGCCGTTTGACCTGTTTTGCGCCTTTTTCGGTGAGTGTTCGATCGCTATCGGCTTTTGATAAGGCGCGATCCTCCGCCGTAGCATGTCTCAGAAACGTGATCAGCATCGGTATCTCCTCGATTGCAGCGGAAACGGACCCTGATTTTACTGCGATTTGAGTTGCCGGTGGGTTAAAAGGCCAGCCGGGTCAAGGTATCACAATAATTGTTGACCAAAATACTGGGGATAGTCATAATTCCCTACCCATTCAATTGCTTAAGAGTTTTATATGGCCGATCCAATTGTATTTACCGATAGCGCTGCGCAAAAAGTCGCGGGTTTGATTCAAGAAGAAGGTAACGACAATCTTAAACTGCGGGTTTATATCAGCGGCGGCGGCTGTTCCGGCTTCCAGTACGGCTTTACTTTCGATGAAGAAGTGAACGAGGACGATACGCAGATCGTCAATGGCGGCGTGACGGTATTGATTGATTCGATGAGCATCCAGTATCTAAACGGCGCAGAAATCGACTACAAGGAAGATTTGTCTGGTGCGCAATTCGTGATCCGCAATCCCAACGCCACCACCACTTGCGGCTGCGGCTCTTCGTTCTCAGCCTAAACCGTTTCGGCCAGGATATATTCCGCCCAAAATCACCGGCGCGGTGGCGCCGGTGACACTACATAGGTTACCCGGTAAGCGATTCAAAGTTTGCCGGGCCAGCCAAGCGAACGCAATCGCTTCGACGTGGTCCGGATCGACGCCGATGGCGGCTGTCGATGCGATTGAAACTCTTAAGTTTTCCGCCAACAGCTGCAGCAAATGCCGGTTATGTGCGCCGCCGCCGCAAATGAACACTTGCTTGGTTTCCGGTGCGTGCCGGCTGATGGCATCGGAAATCGTATCTGCGCTGAATTGGCAAAGCGTCGCTTGAACGTCCTGAGCCGTTAAGTTGCCGAATGATTCGATTTTTCGCTTCAGCCAGGCTGCGGAAAAATACTCTTTGCCGGTGCTTTTCGGCGGCGTTAAATCGAAATAAGGGTCGTCTTTGAGTGCGGCCAGTAGCTCTTGGTTAGTGTGGCCTCCGGCCGCCCACTCCCCAGACTGATCGAATATGCCTGAATGGTGTTGCTGATACCAATAGTCGATCAGGCCATTGCCTGGGCCGGTATCGAAACCGATGGTTGGCTTGTCGTCGAGTGTCGTGATATTGGCGATGCCGCCAATATTGACCACCGTTCTGGCCTGGTTCGGGTCGGTAAATAGCGCTTGGTGGAACGCCGGTACCAGTGGTGCGCCCTGGCCGCCGGCGGCGATGTCGCGGCGGCGAAAGTCGGCAACAGTAGTGATGCCGGTGATTTCCGCAATCCGGTTTGGATCGCCAATTTGCAGGGTGAAACCGTCGCTGCCGTCCGGAGCATGATAAACGGTTTGGCCGTGGCTGCCGATGGCTTTGATCGCGCTCGCTGGTATTCCTGTTTTTTTTAGTAATGCATTGGCGGCTTCGCCGAATAAACGGCCGATTTGGCTGTCCAGGTGTCCATAATCTAGCAATCGCACTGCCTGATTGGCTTGGCTGAGTGCCTGAATGGATTGTCTCAGTGCCGGCGGGAAGGGTTGGTAATGGAACTCGACAAGCGTAATCTTGTTACCAGCGAAGTCGACCAGGCCAGCATCGATGCCATCGATGCTGGTCCCGGACATCAAGCCGATATAAAGTTCGGCCATCGGTTTAATTCTGCGCGACCTGAGCGTCGCCTTTGGCTTGTTTGAGTTGCGCGACCAGCGGTTGGGTTTGGGCCTTGAATTTGGCCAGCAGGGCTTTGTCCATCGGCATGGAATGAGGCAACTTTACCGTGACCGGATTGACGTGTTGGCCGCCGATGCGGAATTCGTAATGCAAATGCGGACCGGTGGCCAAGCCGGTTTTGCCGACGTAACCGATCACGTCGCCTTGTTTGATGCTGGCACCCACTTTTTGGCCGGTTTTGAAGCCCGACAGATGGGCGTAAAGCGTCGAATATTTTTGACCGTGCTCCATTTCGACCACATTGCCGTAACCGTTTCTGACGCCGCGGAACACGATTTTGCCGTCGCCGGTGGTTTTGACAGGCGTGCCGATGGCGGCGGAATAATCCACGCCTTTGTGAGCGCGAATGGTGTTCAATATCGGATGCTTGCGGTGCAGGTTGAAATGCGAACTGATTTTGGCGAAGTCCATCGGCGTTTGCAGGAAGGCTTTGCGTAATCCATTGCCGTCCGGCGTGTAATAACCGGTATTGCCCTGATTGTCTTCGAAGCGTACTGCGGTGTAAGTCTTGCCTTGGTTGACGAATTCCACCGATAAGATGTCGCCGGTGTCGAATTCGCGGCCTTCTACGAACAGCTTTTCATAGACCACGGTGAACTCGTCGCCGTCGCGCAAATTCAACGCAAAATCGATGTCCCAGGCAAAGATGTCGGCCAGTTTTAGAATGATCTTTTCCGGCAATCCTGCTTGTGTGCCGTCTTCGAACAGCGAGGAATGGATCGTAGCCTTGGCGCTCGCGACTTGATAATCGACTTTTTTGCTGAGCAATTCGACATCGAAGCCATCGTCGTGACGGGTCGCAATCAGGGTTTCGAACGGGTTTTTGGCGTAGGTTAGGCGTTCAAGTTCTCCTGAGGCGTTCAGCGTGGCAACCACGTCTTGGCCGGGCTCGACCGCTGCGAATTGCTTGCCGGTTGGGTTGGCGTGGATGATTTTATGCAGATCCTCGCGGTTCAGGTTTAAGTCCGAAAAAATGCTGGAAAGGTTTTCGCCGGTTTTGACGGTGTGTTCCAGTTCCTCGGTGACGTCGAGGTGTTTGATTTTGGGTTTGGCTTGATTGTAATTGGTGTATCGATCAAGCCTGGAAGAGATCAGTTTGTCTTGCTCCAGACTTTTGGCGTCTTCCAAGCCTTTGTGCGGGATCAATCCGTAACTTGCACTTGCGGCAACAACGGTACAAGCGCCTAACAGCGCCGACTTGAGTATTCTGTTCTTCACAGCAATCACTTTTCATTGTTTGTCGAATGCCCAATTGTAGGCAATTTTATGATTCATGGCTAACAAATGGGGATTTTTTATCCGTTGATACAGTTGCATCACTTATAATGCGCGCCCTAAAACTGAAGGCTATTAGGAGAGTGTTTTGTTGGAAGAAACCTTGGCTCAGCTGCGTTACGGTGCTGAAGAAATCTTACTGGAATCCGAGTTTGTCAAGAAGCTGGAAGAGAATCGTCCGTTGACGATAAAGGCCGGATTCGATCCGACCGCTCCGGATTTGCATTTGGGGCACACCGTACTGATCAACAAGCTGAAGCAGTTTCAAGATGCCGGTCACAACGTTCAATTTTTGATCGGCGATTTCACTGCGATGATAGGTGATCCGACTGGTAAAAATGTCACGCGGAAGCCGTTGAGCAGGGAAGATGTGCTGGAGAATGCTAAGACTTATCAAGCTCAGGTTTTTAAGATATTGGATCCAGAAAAAACCGAGGTGAAATTCAATTCGGCGTGGATGGGGGCAATGACCAGTGCGGAATTGATTCAGTTGGCTGCAAAACACACGGTGGCCAGGATGCTGGAGCGGGACGATTTCAGCAAGCGTTATAAAGGTGGTCAGCCGATTGCGATTCATGAATTTTTATATCCGCTGATTCAGGGTTACGATTCGGTAGTCATGAAGGCGGATGTCGAGCTGGGCGGGACCGATCAAAAGTTTAATTTGCTGGTCGGGCGCCAATTGCAGGAGATTTATGGTCAGAAGCCGCAGATAGTCCTGACCATGCCGATCCTGGAAGGCTTGGATGGGGTGCAGAAGATGTCGAAATCTCTGAACAATTATATAGGTATTGCTGATGCGGCAGATGATATGTTCGGCAAGATCATGTCGATATCCGACGAGTTGATGTGGCGCTATTTCAAGCTTTTGAGTTTTCGGCCGATGCTGGAAATCGAGGGTTGGCGGCAAGCGTGTGAGGATGGTGACAATCCGCGGAATTATAAAGTCGCGTTGGCGCAGGAAATCGTCGAGCGGTTTCATGGTTTCGCTGCCGCCAAATCGGCGCTGGAAAATTTCGAAGCGCGGTTTCAGAGAGGGGCTATACCAGAAGATCTGGCTGAAATAGAGATGGATGCAGGGAGCGAAGGTTTGCCAATTGCTAATCTACTGAAAAATGCTGGACTGGTAGAGAGTACTTCGGAGGCGTTGCGTTTAATCAAGCAAGGCGCTGTGAAAATCGATGGCGAAAAGCTGGATGATCCGAAGCGAATAATCACTGCAAGTTCTCATGTTTACCAGGTCGGCAAAAGAAAGTTTGCCAAAGTGAAATTAAAATGTTGACAGAGTGGAGAGGTGTGGCTAGAATGAGCGGCTCTTCACTGCTGACGGCTTGGGGATTTGAAGGTTAAATCCTGGGTTGGTGGTGGGCTTGCTGGCTCTGTTATTTTGGGGTTGGTAAGTTGGTGGCTTTTGATTTGGAGGTTTGAATCGAAAGTCGCTGAAAAAAGTGGTTGACATGACTTCTGATTGCTGTAGAATATGTCGGCTCAACAGGGTGAAACGCTCTGGCTCTTTAACAAACTGAATCGAAATAATTTGTGTGGGTATGTGTAGCGATCGATTTCTGTTAGAAATTATCGGTACAGACCACGTCAATTTAAGCTTATAAATTACGTTCTGTAATCGAGT